>JBARBD010000027.1:0-5154 GCA_049792675.1 Vulcanimicrobiaceae bacterium
AGTCCGGCATGAAAATAGAGCGATCGATCGGCGCGTTCGCGCGGGCGCAACGCGTGATAGCCGGCGGCGTCAACTCGCCGGTGCGCGCGCTCGGCGCGGTCGGCCTCTCGCCGGTCTTCATGAAGAGCGGATCCGGTGCGACGCTCTACGACCTCGACGGCCATCCTTATCTCGATTACGTCATGTCGTGGGGCGCGCTGCTGCTCGGCCACGCTCATCCCGCCGTCGTTCGCGCGATCTCCAGCGCCGCGACGCGCGGCACCTCGTTCGGGACGCCGACCGAGCTCGAGAGCGAGCTCGCCGAAGCGATCGTCGCGGCGATGCCCTCGATCGACCGGCTGCGCTTCGTCTCGAGCGGAACCGAAGCAACGATGAGCGCCGTGCGTCTCGCGCGTGGCTTCACCGGGCGCTCGAAGATCGTGAAGTTCGCCGGCTGCTATCACGGGCACGCCGATTCGTTCTTGATCGCCGCCGGCTCCGGGGCGCTCACCCACGGCGTCCCCGATTCGCCCGGAATCACGCGCGGCACGGCCGGCGACACGATCGTGCTGCCGTTCAACGACGCGCGCGCCGTCGAACGCGCTTTCGAGGAGAACCCGGAAGCGATCGCGGCCGTCATCGTCGAGCCCTACGCCGGAAACATGGGTCTCGTGCTCCCTCGCCCGGGTTACCTCGCTGCGCTGCGCGCGGCTTGCACGCGTCACGGGGCGCTGCTGATCTTCGACGAGGTCATGACCGGTTTTCGCGTCGCCCGCGGCGGCGCGCAGGCGCGCGAGGGGGTCGTTCCGGATTTGACGACGCTCGGCAAGGTGATCGGCGGCGGCCTTCCGATCGGCGCGTTCGGCGGACGCGCCGACGTGATGGCGCAGCTCTCACCCGAAGGGCCGGTCTACCAAGCCGGAACGCTCTCGGGCAATCCGCTGGCGATGGCAGCCGGGCTCGCGACGCTCGGCGGTATCGCCGAGGACGCGCGCCTCTACGAGAACCTCGAAGATATGACGGCACGCCTAACCGAGGGACTCGACCGGGTTCTGAGCGAGCACGCGGTTCCCCACTCCTGCGTCCGGGCCGGCTCGATGTTCTCGGTCTTCTTCAATCCTCGGCCGGTCGTCGATCTGGAGGGCGCCCGAGAGTCGGACGGCAGGCTCTTCGCGAAGTACTTCGGCGCTATGCTCGATCGCGGCGTCTATTTTGCGCCCTCGCCGTTTGAAACCAGCTTCCTTTCGACCGCGCACACCCTCGCGGACGTCGAGCGGACGATCGCTGCCGCCGACGATTCGCTGACGCACCTGCTCGCCACGGCATGATCGAACCAAAGCTCAAGCTCACGCCGACGCGCCTCGAGACGATCGCCGAACCGCTCGGAGAGCTCTCGATTCCGCGCCTCTACGCCTACCACCGCGCGCTGCAGCTGGCGCGCGCGGGCGGCAAGACGACGATCACCTCGCACCAGCTCGCCGCATTGCTCGGCCATACGATCGCCAGCACGCAGATCCGCAAGGACCTCAGCGCGCTCGGTCCGCTTGGCCGGCGCGGGCAAGGCTATGCGATCGAGCCGCTGGTGGAAGAACTGGCGTGGGTCCTCGGGCTGCAACACGATTGGCGCATCGCGATCGTCGGCTTCGGCTACCTCGGCCACGCATTTGCGACGTTCATTACGGCACGCGAGCGGCGCTTCGGGGTCGTCGCGATCTTCGACAACTCTCCGGCAGTCGTCGGCCAGAGCTGGCAGGGAATCGTCGTCCGCGACGTTGCCGAGATGGAACGCATCCTCACCGAAACGCCGTGCAACATCGCGGTCATCTCGGTCCCCGCCGAGGCGGCACAGGCAAGCGCCGAGCGCGTCGCCGATCTCGGCGTCCGTGCGATTCTCAACTTTGCGCCGGCCTCGCTGAAGCTGCGCGCGCCGGTCGTCGTTCGTAACATCGACCTGGCCGGCGAGATGGCGATCTTGACGCACCGCTTGAGCCTGACGCTCTGATGCCGATCGCCTGCATCGGGCTGTCGCACCACACCGCGCCGGTCGAAGTACGCGAGCGCCACGCTTTTCCGCCGGCGCGCATGGCCGAAGCGCTAGTCGCCCTGCGCGACTACGAGGCGGTGCGCGAAGCGGTAATGCTCCAGACCTGCGGCCGCTTGGAAATCTACGCGGCGCTCGACGACTACGAGACCGGGGTCGGGCAGATCAAATCGTTCCTCGCGCACTTCCGCCACGGCACGACCGGCTACGATATCGAATCCTACCTCTACACGTTGCTGGGGCGCCAGGCGGTCGATCATCTCTTCCGCGTCTGCACCGGTCTCGACTCGATGCTGATCGGCGAGGCCGAGATCCTCGGACAGGTCAAGGATGCGTACGTCGCGGCGGGGCGCGCGAAATCGCTCGGCCGCACGCTGCATCGCCTCTTCCGCGACGCGATCGCCGCCGGCAAGACGGCGCGCGCGCAGACCGAGATCGGCCGCGCCTCGGTCTCGATCGCAACGGCGGCCGTCGAGGCGGCGCGCGTGCATCTCGGGACGCTCGAAGGCAAGTCGATCCTCGTCGTCGGCGCCGGAAAGATGGGCCGCGCCGCCGTGAAGCGGTTGCGCCAGGAAGGCGCCGCCCGCGTAATCGTGACGAATCGCTCGATCGCGCGCGCGCGCGAGCTGATCTTAGACGCCGGTTTCGGACAAGCCATCGAGATGCCCGAGCTCCTCGACGGGCTCGCGGTCGCCGACGTCGTCGTCGCATCGACGGGTGCGTCGCATTTCGTGCTCGACGAAGAGCGCGTCGGCGCCGCGATGGCGCGGCGTCCCGAACGCCCGCTCTTCATCGTCGACATCGCCGTTCCGCGCGATGCGGATCCGGCGGTGACCAACATCCCCAACGTTTCGCTGGTCGACATCGACGGGTTGAAATCGGTCGTGGACGAGCGGCTCGAGGTACGCCGGGAAGCGATCCCCGCGGTTGAAGAGATCATCGAAGAGTACGCCCAGCGTTTCGACACCTGGTATCGCAGCGGCACCGCCGTGCCGGTCATCGCGACGCTGACGCAGAAAGCCGAGGCGATCCGCGCGGCCGAGCTCGAGCGGCTGCTGGCGCGCTGTCCGGATCTGAGCGAGCGCGAGCGCATGCTCGTCACCGGAATGTCGATGACGATCGTCTCCAAGCTGCTGCACTCCGTGATCTTGAAGATCCGCGAGAAGGCGACGCTCGATCACGCCGAGGCGCTCTCGAACGCGCGCGTGCTCGACGAGCTCTTCGAACTGAATCTCGCCGAGCATATCGCGGAGCTGGTTCCGAACCCAGTCGCCGATGGCGGCGAGTAGGCCCGGGAGCGTCTATCTCGTCGGCGCAGGCCCGGGCGATCCGGGCCTGCTGACGTTACGGGCCGCCGAGCTGCTGCGTAACGCCGACGTCCTGCTCTACGACGCGCTGGCGAGCGACCCAATCGTCGCGCTCGCGCCGGCGTCGTGCGAGAAGATCTACGTCGGCAAGCGTGCCGGCGATCACGCGATGGCGCAGAGCGAGATCGAGTCGCTCGCGATCGAACGCGCGCGAGCGGGGCGCAGCGTCGTCCGCTTGAAGGGCGGCGATCCATTCGTCTTCGGGCGTGGCGGTGAAGAGGCGCAAGCGCTGCGCGCGGCGGGGATTCCGTTCGAGATCGTGCCGGGCATCAGCTCGGCGCTCGCGGCACCGGCGTATGCCGGCATACCCGTCACGCATCGCGAACACGCAGCCGCGTTCACGGTGCTCACCGGTCATGAGGATCCGTCGAAGCCGGCCTCGACGCTCGACTTCTCCAAACTCGCCGATCCCGGGCGCACGCTGATCCTGCTGATGGCGATCGGCAACCTCAAGGAAATCGCGGGCGCCTTAGTCGCGCACGGATTGTCGCCCGAGACGCCGGTCGCGGTCGTCCAAAACGGCACGCGTCCGGATCAACGCTGCGTGGACGGCACGCTCGCGACGATCTCGGCCGACGTTGCCGCCGCGGGAGTCGGTTCGCCCGCCGTCGTCGTGGTCGGCGGCGTCGCGGGCCTGCGGCGCGAGCTGCGCTGGTTCGACACGACCCCGCTCTTTGGCCGGCGGGTGCTCGTGACGCGAACCGGGAGCCAATCCGAGTCGTTCGCTCGCGCGCTGCTCGAACGCGGCGCCGAGCCGATCGTTGCGCCCACGATCGCGATCCAAGCGCCCGGCGATCCCACCGGAGCCGAGGCCGCGCTCGACGAGCTCGCGTCCTTCGCGTGGATCGTCTTCACGTCGCAGAACGGCGTCGATGCGTTTTTCTCGCGCCTGCAGTCGCGCGGCCGCGACGCCCGCGCGCTCGGCGCGGCCAAGGTCGCGGCGATCGGCGATCGGACGGCCGAGCGCTTGCGCGCCTACGGCATCCGCGCGGATCTCGTGCCGGCAGTTTTCATCGCCGAAGAGGTTGCGCGCGACGTGATCGTTCAGGCGCATCCCGGCGATCGCGTCCTGCTCTACCGCGCCGCCGACGCACGCGACGCGTTGCCGCGCATGCTCGAAGATGCGGGACTCGTTGCGGTCGTCGCGGCCGCGTACAAGACGGTTCACACGACCGACCCGGCGTTCGCGCAAAAAGTCGCGCGCGCCGACGTTTTGACCTTTACGAGTGCGAGCACGGTGCGCGGCTTTGCCGCGCTGCTCGGCGGCGACGGCGCCGCGGCCGCGGCGGCACGGGGTAAAAGCGTTGCATGCATCGGCCCGATCACGGCGCAGGCGGCGATCGACGCCGGCCTGCCGGTTGACGTCGTCGCGACCACGTACTCGACCGCCGGATTGCTCGACGCCCTCGAAGCTCACTTCGCGGAGAGATCGTGACGCAAGCCGCGCTCGGCGTTGCGTTCGCGGCCGCGATCGCCGCGGTCGCCTATCGCGCCGGCGCGCTCTCGAGCGGCGGCGCCGTAGCAGCGTGCTTCGTCGGCGCGATCGTCTTTGCGACGACCGGATGGTCCGGCGCCGCGGTCCTCTTTGCGTTCTTCATCCCGGCGTCGGCGCTCTCGCGGGTCGGCTACCGGCGAAAACGCGAGCTGGCCGAGATCGAGAAGCACGGACCGCGCGACGGATGGCAGGTGTTGGCGAACGGCGGCGTCGCGGCGCTCTGCGCGCTCGCCGCGGCGCGAGGCAACGCGGCCTTCGCCGCCGGGTTCGCC
>JBARBD010000028.1:0-2496 GCA_049792675.1 Vulcanimicrobiaceae bacterium
GCGCTCGGGCGCGTAGCGCAGCGTGGTCGCGACAAACTCGTTGAAGAGGTGCCCGTGGCGGACGCGCCAGTTCTCAAAAGCCTCGGAAAGGCTGCGGCTGTCCTCGGCCGCCTTGCGCAGCGCGCCGCTGACGACTTGCGGCCACCCGTCGGTGACCTCGAGCATGCGCAGCACGTCGGCGTGCGTAAAGGGCACGCTGCAGGTTTCGGCCAGATGGCGAATGCCGGCGGCATCGAAGGACAACCGCTCGGCGTCGCAGAGCGCCGCGGTGCCGCGCGAGACGTAGCGGCCAACGTTGAAGGCGCTGCGCGAACGGCAAGCGATCAGCAGCGAAACGTCTTCGGGCAAATCGTCTATCAAGCGAAGGATCGCGGCGAGGCCGGTCTCCTCGGGAACGTCGTCGCAATCGAGCGCGAGCTCGAGCGGCGCGCGATCGGCGAGCGCGCGGACCAGGTCTTCGTGCTCGGTTATCTCGCTCGACGCTTCGATCGCGGTGGTAATCGCGCCAAAAACGTCTTGCGCCGTGGATGCGGGACCAATTTCACAGTACACCCAGGCCTTCGAGCAGTGACGAAGATAGCCCAAAAGAGCCATGGTCTTACCGAAGCCAGGTGGCGCAACCAAATAGCGAACTGGGACGTCCCTAAAGCGCCCCAACCAATCTTCCAACTTCGGCCGTCTAACGATCGACGGCCCTAGCCTGGGTATGCCGAGATTCATAGGCTCCCTGGGGGCGGGCACACCGTTGCCCCCTCTTCGAAGAAGTATACAGTTTTTGCCCGAATTACGCAACAAACCGCGGATTATGGCCCGCCGGCCACAAGGCGACGCGCGAGCTTTTCGAAAGCCCGACCCCGCCAGCGCAGCTCGTAGTTGACCTTCCGAGCTACGTTCCTTACTTTGACACCAATGGACCGGGACCCAACCACCCGCTCGGTTATCTGGTGCCCAGGGACCAGCTGGGGGCGCAGCCGGGCCAGTACCGGCAGCGCCGCCGGGGGGTGTTTTCCGGTAAATCGCAGCAGCCGGGGGTAGACCGGCGCGTAGTACCGCACGACGTCGAAGCTCGCGAGCTGCTCCTGCGGAAGCACCTCGCCGGGCGCCCCGAGCGAGGAGTAGAGCCGCCCCTTCTCGGCGTGGCGCCGGGGCTCGAGGGTGTGGCCGTAGTGGGCGTAGACGTAGGGGAGCGCGACCCGCTTGCCGCTGGGGCCGAGGAGGTGCTCGTGCACGGCGCCCTCCCAGCGCAGACCCGGCCGGTAGCGAAAGAACATCATCCGCCGCTCGATTGATGTGTAGTAGTCGAACGAGGCGAAGAAATGCCACGTGTAGGCGTCTACGAAGTCGTAGGCGGGCGGCACCTCGCCGAGGCGCGCGGCGATCGCGCTTATGCCCGGCGCGTGCACCTCGTCGGCGTCCACGAAGCAGACCCACGGGCCGGCATCGTGCTCGGCGTGCAGGCGCAGACAGACGTTGCGGGCCGCGGCGAAACCGGAGAACGGCGTGCGATCCACGACCAGGCGGCCCTCGGTGCCGAAGCGGCTCGCGGCCAGGACCGCCGCGTGGGGCGACGGATCGGGCGCGTTGTCGTTGACGAGCAGCAGCCCGGCTGCGCCGGCGATCGAGTCGAGCATCGCGCCCAGGAACGGTTCCTCGCGCGGTCCCAGGATCAAATGCGCGGCGGCTTGCGAGCGACCCATCGCGGCGCGCTTCGTTCGCACCGGCGGAGTTTCCGCCACTCGCTCGAAGTCGGCGCGATGCCGCCTCTGCGCCTCGCCGTCGACGCGCGCGTCATCGCCGACGATACGCGAGGCATCGGCCGGTACGCGCGCGCCATCCTGCGGCGCCTGGCGCTGCGCGACGACGTCGCGCTGACGCTGCTCGCCGATGGCCCCTTTCCGCAGCGCAAGCGCAAGGCGTACGAAGGCGCGCTGAGCAGCGACGCATTCTCGGTGGGATCGCGCCCCAGCGCGCGCTGCCAGCTGATCTGGCACCCGGCCAACGGCACGTTCGTGCCGTCGTTGCTGCCGAGCGCGGCGACGATCCACGACGCCGTGCCGTTTCGTTACCCCGACCCCGACCCGAAACGGCGCGAACACGCGCAGCGGCCGTTTCTGCGCTCGGCGCGCACCGCGACGCGCGTGATCGCGGTCTCGAACTTCGGGCGCGAG
The DNA here is from genome assembly GCA_049792675.1 of Vulcanimicrobiaceae bacterium. Taxonomy (GTDB): domain Bacteria; phylum Vulcanimicrobiota; class Vulcanimicrobiia; order Vulcanimicrobiales; family Vulcanimicrobiaceae; genus Cybelea. The sequence continues at coordinate 2,169 of JBARBD010000028.1, forward strand.
GAGCTGCACGAGATGCTCGACATTCCGCTCGAGCGGATCGTCGCGATTCCGCACGGGGTCGAGCCCTCGTTCTCGCCGGGCGTGGCGCGGCCGCTCCCCGACGCGCTCACCGATCTCAACTTCCTGCTCTTCGTGGGCGACCCGATCGGCGAGCCGCGCAAGAACTTTGCGCTGCTGTACGAGGCGTACCGGCGGGCCTGGCCGGCCGGCGACGCGCCCAAGCTGGTCGTCGCCGGACCGCGCGCCCCCGAGCTGCCGGGCGTCATTCACGTCGGCAACCTCGGCGACGATCTCACGCCGGGCGGCGCCGAGCCGCTGCGCGCCTGCT
>JBARBD010000029.1:0-6098 GCA_049792675.1 Vulcanimicrobiaceae bacterium
CGCTTCGGGCATGGCGCCGCATGCGCGGTATACGGCGCAAGCTTCGCTGCAAGGCGCGATCGAGCCGGCCGTCGCGCTGATCGTGCGCGCGGAGCGGCCGGCTTGGGCGATCACCCTGCTGGTCGCCGTCGTGGTCGCTGGGCTGCTGGCAAGAACGGGCGCTGCCGCGTTGCGAGAGGGCTCGAGTGAAGGCTGGGCGTGGTTCGGGTTGGCTGCGTGGGTACTGATTCCGAATCCTTACCCATGGTACGGGCTGTGGCTGGTCGCGCTCGCCGCGCTTGCGCCCGGCACGCGCGCAGGCAAGGTCTGCCTGTGGCTCTCGTTCACCTCGCTCTTGCGTTATGTCCCCGATGCCATCGCCGTTCCGTCGCCGCCCCTCGCGATCGCGCTCGGGCTGGCAGCGGCGTCGCCGCTGCTCGCGCTGCTTCCACAAGGAAGGCGCGGATCGCGCCAGCCTGCTATAATAGGCGGCTCGTATGACGGCTGACGTGATTGCAACGACGGCGCCGCCGGGAGCGCCCGAGCGACTCCTCGACGCGATAACCGAATCGAACCGCCCGTGGCAGAGCCTGCTCGAGCGGCTGCGCGCGTTGCGAGGCGTCGCGGGTCGCAAACCGGGCGTCTGCGCGCTGCACGAAACGATCGCCGCCGTCCGGCCGGCGCTCTACGCCTCGCTGCAGCGATCGCTGAGCGGCACGCTGCTCGTCGTCGTTCCGACGCCCGACGCCGCCGAACGAGCCTTCGCCGATCTTCTCTACTATCTCGGCGAAGAACGCGCCGAGCGCGTCGCGCTCTTGCGTTCGCGCGACGAGGCGATCGGCGCGATCGAGAGCCCGTCGGAGCGCAGCGCCAGAATCACGCTGCTGACCGATCTGCTCGACCGGCGACCGCGCATCGTCCTCGCGCCGATCGCGGCTGCGCGCCAATACGTCTCGTCGAGCGCGCACATGCGCGAGCGGCGCTTCCGGCTGCGCGCCGGCGAAGAGGCCGGCTGGGAGCGCACGCAGGAGCGCCTCTTCGCGTTCGGCTACGTGCGATGCGACGTGGTGAGCGCGGTCGGCGAATACGCCGTGCGCGGCGGGATCATCGATCTCTTTGCCGCGACCGCCGAGACGCCGGTCCGCATCGAGTTCGTCGGGGATGGTGTCGAGTCGATGCGCGCGTTCAACATTGAATCGCAGCGCAGCAGCTCGACGCTCGACGAACTCGACGTCGTGGCTTGGGAGGACCCGCCCGACGCCGGCGCGACGATCTTCGAATATCTTCCCGCCGATGCGACCGTCGTGCTCGACGAACCCGCGACGATTGCGATGGTCGCACGCGCGCTCGACGAAGAGCGCGCTAGAGAGCGGCACACGTTGCTCGCCGACGAAGGCCCCGACGATGCCGCGCTCGCGGAGCTCGACGCACCGCACGCGCAGCTCGAGGAGATCGGCGCGGCGGTGGCGCGGCGTCCGGTACTCGTGCTGCCGGGCGCAATCGAACCGCCGGAATCGCCGCAGACGGCGTGGGCGGGAGCCGTGCTCGACTCGTTCGTCTTGGAGTCGCGGCCGGTCGAGCATTTCAACCGCCAGATCGCGCTTTTCTCGGAAGCGATGCGTGAATGGGTCGAGGCCGGCGAGCGCGTCTTCATCGTCAGCGCGGCGGTCTCGCGCACGATCGACCTCCTGCGCGCGGCCGGCATCGATCCGGGTCGCGCGCGTGCCGGCGAGGTTTGGGTCGATCACGGCTCGATCGAATCGGGATTCCGCGTCCCCGGCCGGCGCCTTCGCGTTTTGGGCGACCGCGAGATCTACGGCGCGCCGCCCAAGCGCGTCAAGATGCGCGCGGTCAAGGAAGGCGTCCCCGTCACGCTTGCGGACCTACGCGTCGGCGATTACGTCGTGCACGCCGTGCACGGCATCGGTCAGTATCTCGGCCTGCGCCCCGAAACGATTCTCGGCGCGACCCAAGATTATCTCGACCTCAAGTACGCCGGCAGCGACCGCATGCTGGTGCCGGTCACGCAGATGCACCAGATCGCCAAATACGCTGCCGCCGAAGGCCAGAGCCCGCGCCTTTCCAAGATGGGCGGCGCCGACTGGGTACGCACGAAATCGCGCGTCTCCGAATCGCTGGCGAGGATCGCCGATCAGCTCGTGGCGCTCTATGCCGAGCGCGAGGTCTCGCGCGGCTTTGCCTTCGGGCCCGATACGACGTGGCAATCGGAGATGGAGGAGGCCTTCCCGTACGAGCCCACACCCGATCAGCAAACGGCGATCGACGCGACCAAAGCCGACATGGAGCGCCCCAGGCCGATGGATCGGCTCGTCTGCGGCGACGTCGGCTATGGAAAGACGGAGGTTGCGATGCGCGCCGCCTTCAAAGCGATCGCCGACAAGAAGCAGGTTGCGGTGCTCGTGCCGACCACGCTGCTCTGCGACCAGCACTACCGCACGTTCAGCGCCCGGTTCGGCGCCTTTCCGGTTCGCGTCGAAGAGCTCTCGCGTTTCGTCCCCAAGGCCGAGCAGAAACGGATTCTCCACGATCTGGCCGAAGGCAAGGTCGACGTCGTTATCGGAACGCATCGGCTGCTGCAAAAAGACGTCGCCTTCGCCGAGCTCGGATTGATCGTCATCGACGAGGAGCAGCGCTTCGGCGTCATGCACAAAGAGCGGCTCAAAGAGTATCGCTCCAGCGTCGACGTCCTGACGCTCTCCGCGACGCCGATTCCGCGAACCCTTCACATGTCGCTGCTCGGCGTGCGCGATCTCTCGTTGATCCAAACCGCGCCGAAGAACCGCATGTCGATCAAGACCCTGGTCGTTCCCGCCAGCGATGGCGTGGTGCAGCGCGCCATAGCCGCCGAGCTCGACCGGGGCGGGCAAGTCTACTACCTGCACAACCGGATCGAATCGATCTACGCCGTTCGCAACGCGCTCGAGCGGCTCGTGCCGCGCGCGCGCATCGGCGTCGGCCACGGCCAGATGCGAGAGGCCGAGCTGGAGCCCGTCATGCAGCGGTTTATTGACGGCGAGCTCGACGTCTTGGTCGCCACGACCATCATCGAGAACGGCATCGACATTCCCAACGTCAACACGATGATCGTGAACGATGCCGACCACTTCGGCTTGGCGCAGCTCTATCAGCTGCGCGGCCGCGTCGGACGCTCGAACCATCAAGCCTATTGCTATCTGCTCTACCAGGGCCACAAGGCGCTGACCGAGGAGGCCCAGGCACGGCTCGAAGCGATTCGCGAGTTCGCGCATCTCGGCTCGGGCCTGCAGATCGCAATGCGAGACCTCGAGATTCGCGGTGCCGGCAACCTGCTCGGATCGGCGCAGTCCGGATTCATCGCCTCGGTCGGCTTCGACACCTACTGCGAGCTGCTCGCCGAGGCGATCGCGGAGCGCCGCGGCGAGCCGAGCGCGCTCGAAGAACGGCGTGAGGCGGTGATCGACGTCAAGATCAGCGCCTTCATTCCGAACGATTACATATCGCAGGTCTCGCAGAAGATCGCGGTTTACCAGCAGCTCGCGAAAGCACGCAGCGCGGAGGAGGTCGACGAGATCGCCGCCGGCGTGCGCGATCGCTTCGGCGTCTTCCCCCGCCCGCTCGCGCATCTCGTGGAGTTGACCAAACTGCGCGCAATCGCGCTGCGCAAGCACGTGACGCGCGTCGTCGTCGACGAAGGCCGTCTGACGCTCGGCGTCGGCTCCGGATTCGAGTTGGATCCGGCCGCGATTTCGAAGTTTAAGTCGCTGACCAAGAATCGCTTTCGCTTTGCCGAGGGACGGGTTCTGGTCGATTTGCCGGAGGGCACGGATTGGATGCCCCTCCTGGGGAAGCTCCTCGAAGCAATGTAGCACCCCAACGCCTGTGGAGGCGCGATCGGCGTGCTTGCTTCCCTCAAGCCGAGCGAGCAATCTCACCCGCGCCGGCGATCCGCCACGGTTGCCAAGACGAGCGCCGCGTCGGAGCCTGACCCGCCAAGCCAAAAGGACCTGTGCCGTCGCGCGCGAACCAGGGGCGACGTGACGCGGGGCCTTGGGCCCCGTTTACTGCGCACTCAACTTCCTACGGAGCAAAGATGTCGAAAGCCCAATGCATCACTGTGGGCCTCGCCGCCCTTCTTCTCGGCCCGTCGCTTGCGGCGTGCTCGAGTGGCGGCACGGTCGCGACGGTGAACGGCCAACCGATTAGTGAATCCGCCTTCGATGCCCGCCTCGCGAGCAGCCCGATGGGGCGAACGGTACTTCAACAGATGGTTCAGGATCAGCTGATCGAGCAGTATGCCAAGAACAACAACATCACCGTCAGCGACGCCGACATTACCGCGCGCGAGGACCAGCTCAAAGCGAACTTCCCGAGCGGAGCCTGGGACGAGATGCTCAAGGCGCGCGGCCTCAGCGAGGCCGACGTCCGGTCGGCGTTGCGCGAGCAGTTGATCCTCGACAAAGCGCTCGCCAAAGACGTGACGATAACGCCGGCTCAGGTCAAGGCGTACTTCGACAAGAATCACGGTTCGTTCGACAAGCCCGAACAGGTCACGGCGCGCCACATTTTGGTGCCCAACCTTGACGAGGCGCAGAAAGTCGAAACGCAGTTGAAGGCGGGGCAGAGCTTCGCGTCGCTCGCCAAACAATATTCGACCGATCCCGGAACCAAGGACAAGGGCGGCGAGCTCGGCACGTTCCGGCGCGGACAGATGGTGCCGGCCTTCGACAAGGTCGCGTTCACCGCACCGGTCGGCGCGATCAGCGCGCCGGTGAAGTCTCCCTTCGGTTACCACATCATTCAAGTCGAGTCGCGCACGCCGGGTCAGAAGGCGAGCCTCGAGAGCGCCACACCGCAAATCACCGACACGCTCCGCCAGCAACAAGAGGCACCGCTGATCCAGCCGTTCATTCAAGGGCTCCAGCAGAAGGCCGACATCAAGGTGAACGATCCGCAGTTCGCGGGTCTCTTCACGACGCCGCCGCCTCCGCCGCCGGCAAACACGAAGTAGCGCAGCACGGCGTGACCCTCGCGGGGGTGGGACCAAGCCCCCCCGAAGGGTCGTAGCGTGCTGGTTCGCATCGCTGGTCTGGGCCCGGGCGATCCCGGGCTCTTGACGATCGGCAGCCTCGATGCACTCCGCGCGATCGGCACCGCGGTCGTGTTGCTCGCACCGCAGGAGCTGAACGCCTACCTCGAACGCAACGGCGTCGCGATCCTCCGCGACGTCGTCGACGATCCCGATTTGCTCGTACGCGGCAGCGCAGAGGAAGTCACGCGCTTCGTCGCCCGCCTGGACGACGTTTTCGCGCAGCGCGATGCGATCGGGCTCGGCGTCCTCGGCAATCCGCTCTCCGACTTTCCAGGCCTGCCGCCGTTACTGCGCGCCCTCGACGCGCGCGGCATCAACGCGCAGATACTTCCGGGCGTCCCGCGCGCGGCCTTATCGGCCTCGATTGCGATGCCGCTCGTGCCGCTGCCGGCGCAGTCGCGTCACTACTCGTGGGACGACCTCGTGGAGATTATGGCGAGGCTGCGGATGGGCTGTCCTTGGGATCGCGAGCAGACGCATCGCACGCTCGTCCCGTACCTGATCGAAGAGACCTACGAAGTCGTCGAAGCGATCGAGGGCGAGCAGCTGGAAGCACTCTGCGAGGAGCTGGGAGATCTGCTCTTGCAGATCGTCTTCCACTCGCAGCTCGCGACCGAGGTCGGAAAGTTCAGCATCGCCGACGTGATCGACGCGCTCTCAAACAAAATGGTGCGCCGCCACCCGCACGTCTTCGGCGACGCGATCATCGAAGACGTCGACGCCCAGTGGCGGAATTGGGAGCGCCTCAAAGCGCTCGAGAAGACCGGGCAGCGGCGCAAGAGTCGCCTCGACGGGATTCCTAGGCACCTCGGCGCGCTCCAGCGCGGGCAGCGAATGCAAGAGAAGGCATCCCGGGTCGGCTTCGACTGGCCGGACGTACGCGGCGTGCTCGACAAGCTCACCGAAGAAATGGCCGAGTTGGCGGAGGCCCGGCGTGAGAAGCAAGACGATCCGCACGTCCGCGAGGAGCTCGGCGACGTGCTCTTCTCGCTCGTCAACCTGGCGCGGTCGCTCGGCGTCGACGCCGAGA
>JBARBD010000030.1:0-2567 GCA_049792675.1 Vulcanimicrobiaceae bacterium
GGATCGAGCCGGGCATGCTCTCGGCCTCGATGCTCGTGTAGCGGTCGAACTTCCGCCGGTACGTGGCGACGTCGGGATACGAGTAATGAAGCAGCGTTCCGGGAAGCTCGCCGATAGTTCCGTCGCTCGACCAGCCCTCGTGCAACGATGCCCCGCTCGCCGCGGCGGGATGCGCTTCGAGCTCGACCCGATCGGTGCGAAAGAGGCGCAGCAGCGATTCGTTGCGCCACAACCGCATCGGCTTGCCGCAGAAGTAGGTGGTGCGACGCAGGCGATAACCGTCCACGCCGGCCGGCGCGTTCAGGATCGCGTCGCAGAGCACGTCGTCGAGTGCCTCGTCGGCGTCAATCATCAACGCCCACGGCGTCGCGACCTGCGAGAGCGCGTAGCGTCGTGCCTCGACGAAATCGGTCCACTCGCGCTGCTCGACGCGCGCGCCGGCCGCGCGCGCAAACTGCACCGTATGGTCGCGCGAGCCCGCGTCCAAGACGAAGAGCCCGATCCCGCGGGGGAGGCTGGTGAGCGCACGCGGCAGGTTGCGCTCCTCGTCGCGCGTCAGGACGACAGCGGTGATTAGGCCTGCGTCCAGGACGCCGCCTCGGCGACCTTGGGGCGCCCGTTGATTCGCTCTTCGTGCGCCAGAGCCGCCCCGATGAAGTCGCGATAGAGCGGAGCGGCGCGATTGGGCCGCGACTTGAACTCCGGATGCGCCTGCGTCGCGACGAACCACGGGTGCATCTCGACCGGCAGCTCGACCACTTCGACGAGCCGCGTCTTGCCGATCATATGATGGCCGGTGAAGCGCATGCCGTGCTCTTCGAAGATCGGCCGGTAGCGGTTGTTGAACTCGTAGCGGTGGCGATGGCGCTCGCTGATCTCGAGCGTCCCGTAGGCCTGCGCCGCCTGACTTCCCTCCTCGAGGGTACAGGCGTACGTACCCAGGCGCATCGTTCCGCCGTACATCTCGAGATTTCGCTGGTCGGGCATGAAATCAATCACGGGGTCGCCGCTGGTCTCGTCCACCTCGCTGGTCATCGCTTCGGGCAGCCCGCAGACGTTGCGCGCGAACTCCACGCAGGCCAGCTGCATCCCGTAACAGATGCCCAAGAACGGAATCCCCTGCTCGCGCACGTGCTGGATCGCGCGCAGCTTGCCCTTGACGCCGCGCGCGCCGAAGCCCGGCGCGACGACCACGCCGTGCGCGCCGCGCAGCACGTCGAGCCCCTCGTCCTCGATCAGCTCGGAGTCGATGCGCCGGATCTCGACCGACGCGTGGTGGAAGACGCCGGCGTGCTGCAGCGCTTCGTCTATCGAAATGTACGCGTCTTTGAGCTCGACGTACTTGCCGACCAGCGCGATCGTCACCCGCCGGCGCGGGTGGAGCAGCCGTTCGGCGATCGCAACCCATTCGTCGAGCATCGGGGCGACGGTCGGTAATCCCAGCTTGCGAACCGCGGCCTGGGCCAAGCCCTCGGCCTCGAGGTTGAGCGGTACCTGATAGATCGTCCGCGCGTCGCTGTTCTGCACGACCGCGCCGGGCGGCACGTCGCAGAAGAGCGCGATCTTCTCCTTCAGCTCCAGCGGCATCGGCCGCGACGATTGCGTCCGGCAGACGATCGCATCGGGCGAGATGCCGATCCCGCGCAGCTCGCGTACCGAGTGCTGGGTCGGCTTCGTCTTGAGCTCGTCGGCGGCGCCGAGGTGCGGAACCAGGGTAAGATGGACGTACATGACGTTCTCGTCGCCGACGTCGTAGCGCATCTGGCGAATCGCCTCCAAGAACGGCAGCGACTCGATGTCGCCGACCGTGCCGCCGACTTCGACGATGCAGACGTCGGCGTGGCTCGCCTCGGCGACCCGCTTGATGTGCGACTTGATCTCATTGGTGATGTGCGGGATCACTTGGACCGTCGCGCCGAGATAATCGCCGCGCCGCTCCTTCTCGATCACCGAGTTGTAGATTTGACCGGTCGTGACGTTATTCGCGCGCTGGAGGTTCTCGTCAATGAAGCGCTCGTAATGCCCCAGGTCGAGGTCGGTCTCGGCCCCGTCCTCGGTCACGAAGACCTCGCCGTGCTGGTACGGGTTCATCGTGCCGGCGTCGACGTTGATATACGGGTCGAGTTTCTGGATCGAGACGCTGATGCCGCGCGCCTTGAGGAGTCGTCCGAGAGAGGCGGCGGTGATGCCTTTGCCAAGCGAACTCACCACACCGCCGGTGAAGAAAATGTACTTCGCCATCTCGGGTGGTTTTGGTTCGCTTTGGACGGCTTCGGCACCTTGGTTGCTTTATTGGTGCCGGCCCGGAGGCTACGCACCGCCGCTGCGGCCGCTTGTCTCGCACATCGTGTGCTCGACTGCGCTCGGCCTCTCCGCCGCTCCCGCCATCCATGGCTCCGCGGCGGATTCACACGCCGCCGCGGTGGTGCGTAGCCCCCGAACCGATCGTTTTCGGGTTTTCGGTTATGTTTGGGTTTTGATGTAACGTGCCAGGCCAGCGTAGTCGAGGCCGACCGAGATGACGCAGTCCGGAAAAGTGGATTGGGTCAGTTCGCGTAGCTTTTCGA
>JBARBD010000031.1:0-2073 GCA_049792675.1 Vulcanimicrobiaceae bacterium
CGAGGCACTTTATCAGTCACGGCCGCTCCAACCGTTAGTTAGATTACGCCGAGGAGTTCATCGTGCGGCGCTTGCGATATGCATAGACCATGGCGGCGGTGCCGACTACGGCGGATGCGAGGCACAAAGGAGCGGCACGGTTGGCCAGGTTGGGGATCTTGGTTTCGATGTCCCGGAAGAGAATGGCGATTGCACCCAAGTTTAGCGCGAGAAATATCGCACCGAATCCGAGAATCGCAAGTACATTCAACCAAGCTCTGCGAGGGTTGTACACAACGTAGCCGAAGACGGTCGAGGAGAGGCCGAGCGAGAACATGAGCAATTGGCTGATCGGGGGCCAATGAAGCGCGAGGAAATGAAAGGGCATCGTGGCAATGCCGCCCATATAGGCAATCAATCCGAAAAATATTAGGAGCGACGCGACAGCGGTACGGCCCTTAGCGAGCGTTGCGATTGCGCGTGGCATAGACGGGTGGCTTCGCTTGTTTGGACAGATTTCCCTTCGGGATGAGTGGATCTGCCTGAGCGGTTGATGATGATCGTCTCTTCGTCTTGGGCTTTCGTCAATCGTCTTCGGGTCCCGTGGTCTGCCGGCGAAGCCGGCAGAAGCTCCGCTTCCGGAGTTTTCTTCTGCTTCCGCTCGGAGGCGACCGCGTATAAGGCTCGAGGCGCGGCGATCGAGAGGGTACCCGCTACCTCGGTATCCCCCGAAATCGCCGCCATGAACCTTTCTTCGGTCATCGCCGCTTACGCCGCCACTCGTGTCGTGACGACGAGCTCGTCGAAGTACACCTCGTCCGGCGTCCGGTAGTCGAGGGACTGATGAGAACGGCGCGCGTTGTAGAGGCTGAAGTAACGCGTCAGACCGGCGCGCGCCTCGGTCCCGTTCGTGTAGGCGTGCAGGTAGACCTCCTCGTACTTGACGCTGCGCCACAACCGCTCGATGAACACGTTGTCGATCCAGCGTCCCTTGCCGTCCATGCTGATCGCGACGCCGGCGCGCTTCAGCGTCCCGGTCCAATCCTCGCCGGTAAACTGCGATCCCTGGTCGGTGTTGAAGATCTCAGGGGCTCCGAACTTCACCAGCGCTTCCTCAAGCGCCTCGACGCAGAAGTCAGCCGTCATCGTGTTCGAGAGCCGCCAGGCCAGTACCTTGCGGCTGTAGACGTCAAGGATGGCCACCAGGTACAGGAATCCGTGCGCCATCGGCAGGTACGTAATGTCGCTCGCCCAGACCTGGCCCGGTCGCTCGATCGTCAGGTTGCCCAGCAAATACGGGTAGATCGTCGCGCCCCGCGCCGGGATGCTGGTGCGCGGCTTGCGGTACAGCGCCTCAATGCCCATCCGGCGCATCAGGGTCGCCACGTGCCGGCGACCGATCTTGTACCCCTCGCGCTGAAGGGCATCAGCGAGCTTGCGGGAGCCGAAGAACGGCAGCTCCAGGTGCAGCTCGTCGATCCGCCGCATCAACATCAGATTCCGCGCCGACAGCGGCCGCGGCGCGTAGTACACGCTCGACCGGCTGAGATCCAAGAGCTCCGCCTGGCGCGTCACCGGCACCTCAGCACCCCGATCAATCATCGCTTGCCGCTCAGGCCGGGGAACTTCCCGAGCGCGCCTTCTAAAAAATCGCGTTCCATCGTCAGCTCGCCGACCTTCTCCCTGAGCTCACGGATCTGCTCCTTGCCGTCGGCCGCGATCGCGTTGCCGCCGAAGATCGCGGCGGCGTTCTCCAGCAACTGGCTCTTCCAGGTCGTCACCTGGTTCGGATGGACCTCGTGGTGCGCCGCAATCTCCGCCACCGTCTTCTCGCCCCGGATCGCCTCCAGGGCCACCCGCGCCTTGAACGCCGCTGAGTGGTTACGTCTCGGCTTCTTCATGGACTTCTACCCTCCGGTCACGTCTGTGCCCGGGCTGAAATCCACTTATACCCGTGTCCGAAAAACCGGAGCCACCTCTTAGTGATCTAACGATTGCGTTGAGCGGCGCGCTACCGAGCGCGCGCACTTGGCACTTTATCCCGACCGCGCCCGCTCGAACGCTTAGTTAGAGGTCCCGCGTGGGCGCTTGCAT
>JBARBD010000032.1:0-11633 GCA_049792675.1 Vulcanimicrobiaceae bacterium
GGAGGCACGCCTCCGGCGTCGGCGCGCTCTCGCTGATCGCCAATCGCCTCGACGCCGCGCAGCTGCGCGGCATCGGGCTTCCACTCGACGCCGGCGTCCTCTCTGCGACCGGCGATCTCTCGGCCGGCGCGCCGCTCCCGACGTTCGACGGCGGCGTAACGATCGGCGACGGCCGCATCTCGCAGTTTGCGCTGAGCGGCGGCGGCGATATGCATTTGGCGGGCGATGCGGTTGCGCTGCGCCGCGTCGTGGGCGCGCTTGGCAGCACGTACGCGCGCGTCGACGGCAGCATCGGCTCGCTCTCGTCGGGATCGCCGGCCTACGAGCTGGGCGCCGGCGTGCCGGCCGCACGCATCGCGACCGCGCTGCACGACTTCGGGCTTTCGAACTATCTAACCGACGGAACGTTCAACGCGCAGCTCCACATCGGTGGGCGCAGCGTCAGGCCGAGCATCAGCGGCACCATCGGCGTGCCGGCCGGTGACGTCAACGGCCTGCCGTTCATCGACGGGCACGCCTCGCTCGCCGCCGATCCGCAGGGCGTCGCGATGCGCGGCGGCTCGGTGCTGGTCGGTACGACCGCCGCGCGCTTCACCGCCGTCGTCCGGCCAAACGAAAAAGTCGTGGCGGTCGACGCGCCGCGCGCCGATCTCTCCGATTTCAACAACTTCTTCGATACCGGCGACACGCTCGACGGAAACGGCAGCGTGAAGTTCTCGGCGGCATCTCGCGGCAGCGCTATCAAAACCGGCGGCGATATCGACGTGCGCGGCTTTCGCTACCGGAACCTGCCGATCGGCGACACGCGGGCCGCCTGGTCGAGTGCGAGCAACGTCATCGCGGGAGCGCTCGCCGTCGGCGGCAGCGAAGGCAGACTGCGCGCGCAGGGCTCGGTCGGCTTGACGCCGGGAGGCCAATGGCAGCAGACGCTCGCGCGATCCCGCTTCGACCTCGCCGGCGACGTCGATGATCTCGATCTCTCGCTGTGGATGCCGGCGCTGGGCATGCAGAACGTTCCGATTACCGGGCGCGCCTCCGGCGACGCGAACCTGCACGGGCGGTTTCCACAGATCGACGTGCGTGGAAACGCGCGGATCACCAGGGGAACCCTGGGTCCGCTGACGCTCGATAGCGCGCAACTCGCCGTGCATGCCGCACATCGCCGGATCGTGATCGACCGCGCCGAGATGGCGACTCCCGAACTAACGGCCTCGGCGGCCGGCTCGCTCGGCCTCGGTCCCAACGACCCGCTCGAAGTGCAGGTGCACGCGGCGACCGAAAATCTCGCGCAGCTCGTCTACACGTTCTCGCGCGTCAAGGTGCCGGTAACCGGCTCGTTCGAATCCGGACTGAAGATCGGCGGCACGTACAAAGCGCCCACCTTCTTGGCCGGTTTCGACGCGACCGACGTGCATGCGTACGGGATACCGATCGTATCCCTCTTCGGCGAGCTCCATCTGCACGGGCGCACGCTCGTCCTCTCCGACGCCGGCGCTACGTTCCAGCGCGGTCAAGCGACGCTTGCCGGATCGCTCCCGCTGCAACTGGCACCGCTGCGGCTGGCGGCACCCGACGAACCGATCAACTTCGATCTCGACGTCGTCGATCTCGATCCCGCGATCTTCGACGAGCTGCTCGGATACAATACGAGACTCGGCGGCGCGATCAACGGGCACGTCGGTCTCTCGGGCACCGTTCGCGAACCTCAGATTCTCGGCCACGCCTCGCTCGCCGGCGGATCGTACGTCAGCGATCTGCAGCGCGTGCCGATCACGCGTGTTAACGCGGCGCTCGCCTTCAATCACACCTCGGCATCGGTGGAGCGAGCCTTCGCGCAGCTCGGAGCGGGCACGGTGCAAGGTTCCGGAAACGTAACGTTCCCGGGCGGGTTGAACGGCGGCGAGATCGCGCTCGCTTTCAAGGGCAAGGCGCAGGGCGCGCAGCTCGACATGCCGGCCTACGGCAGTGGAACGATCGAGGCGCAGCTCACGCTCGTGAAACAGCCGAAGTCGAAAGCGCTGCTGGCAGGACGCGTCGCCTTGAGCAACGCGACGCTGCCGTTCGCGACCTTCGTGAAGGCGGCCGCCCAGTCGGGCGCGCTCTCGGGCCCCGCGGCGCTCCCGCTCGCGTTCGATCTCGATGCGACGGCCGGCAAGAACGTCCGCGTGCGCGGAAGCGGCTACGGGGCCGGACTCGACATCGGCGCAACCGGCTCGGTTCGACTCGGCGGCACGCTTACGGCGCCGACGCTCGACGGCGGATTCGACTCGACCGGCGGGACGCTCACCTATTTCGACCGAGCCTTCCGCGTCCAGCAGGGTGCGGTCCGGTTTAACGCCGCCGACGGGGTCTTGCCGACGATCAACGCGGTCGCGACGACCAGCATCGTCAACCCCGATCCCGATCGTGCACGCAATCCGTACGGCAGCGCCGACGTCACGATCAAGGTGGACGGTCCCATCGCTGGGTTGAAGATCGGCTTGACGTCGAACCCGCCCGGCTACACGCAGGACCAGATACTCGCCCTGATCGCTCCATTCGGCGGCTTCATCGGCGGCATCGGGTACAGCGCGCAATCGACGCTCGCGCGGCAGCAGCCGAGCGGTATCACGCCGCTCGGTGCGGTCTCGCCGATCCCCAACGTCAGCCTCCAGCAGCGCAGCTCGATCACCGTCGGGCAGGAGGCCTTCAATATCCTCAACGCCCAGTTTACCGCCGGCCTGCTCGCCCCCGTCGAGTCGACCCTGGGGCAAGGACTTGGGCTTTCCAGCGTTAACCTCACGCTCGGCTACTATGGAAATGTCGGCGTCAGCGCGTCACGGTTGCTCGGCAAGTCCGTTAGCGCGGTCTATGCCGTGACGTTTGGGATTCCCCAAGTCCAGTCGTTTGGGTTGCAAGTACAGGCGACCCCGGTGACGACCGCGGTCCTGAACTTCTTTTATCAAAGCGGCCCCACCAAGCTGCTCCAGCAGCCGTCGTCGCCGGTCGGCTACAGCGTCGGCTACCTCCTGGGCCAGCCACTCATCGGAAACTCAGGATTCAGCCTCACCGTTCAGCATAATTTCTGGTGAATGGCAGTTTGATTAGACGCACGCTCGGGCCCCCGTCTCGCGCAAGGACCCCAGGTTGGCCGGGCGGAACAGGGCGAGCCGGGCCGCACGAGATACGCTCGCGCGTGCCGGCGCATGCTGATGCCGGCAGCGCCTCTTATCAGATTGAGGACGTTTTTCTTACATGATCTTTGACCCCCGGCGGCGCTTGGGTGCGTCGAGATGGCGCGCGGCCACGATGCTCTTGATCTTCGCGCTGGCTGGGTTGAACGTCGCACCGGCGCTCTCGGCGACGTCGCCCAAGATCGTCTCGGTCGACGTGACCGGAAACCTGCGCGTCCCGACACAGACGATTATGGCGGTCGTCGCGGCGCGCCCCGGGCAGCCGTACAACCCGAAGGTCGTCCAGGACGACCTCGCCCGGATCAACGCGCTCGGCTACTTCGCCGACATCGCGCCGCCCCTGGTGCGCGTCCGTCCGAACGGAATCGCGATCACCTATCGGGTGGTCGAGAATCCGGTCATTACCAAGATTCTCTTCGCCGGCAATCAGAAGGTGCCCAGCGACACGCTCTCGGCTTTGATGGACCTCTCGGTCGGCCAAGTCTTCAACACCAACACGTTCCGTCAGGACGTGCTGAAGATCAACAACTATTACGAGCGCATCGGCTACGGCGGCCAAGTGCCGACGCACGTCAAGGACATCAACCTCGACCCGAAGACCGGCGTGCTCACGCTGACGATTCAAGAGGGCTTGGTCGTCACCCACATCGAGATCGGCGGCGACCCGATTCTCCCGCCGCCCCTGATCCTGCCCCATCTGACACTGAAGGTCGGGGGCATCTACTCAGACGCGGTCCGGGACGCCGATTATAAGGCGCTGCAAAAGCTCTACGAAAACCAGTTCCACCTCGAGCTCGGAAACTTCGAGGGCGGCATCGTTCCGTCGACGATCGATCTCAAGGCCGGCACTGCCGGCGTCAAGTACAATATCTACGTCGCGCGCATCGCGGTCGTCGAGATTACCGGCAATACGCGCACCAAGGACAACGTTATCCGGCGCGAACTGCGCGAGCACCCCGGCATGGTCCTGAACACCGACGCGATCAAGCGCGACTACCAGCGTCTCAACGCGCTGAACTTCTTCTCGAAGGTCGAGCCCGACGTTCGCCCAGGCCCCGACCCGAAGAAGCCGCAAGAGGTTACGCTGGTCTGGCACGTCACCGAACAGCGCACCGCCTCCGCCTCGGTCGGCTTCGGGTACTCCGGCGGCTTGACCGGACAAGGGCTCTACGGGACGCTCGGACTTTCCGACAACAATCTGCACGGAACGGGCAACTCCGCCGGCATCCAGTTCGAAGGCGGGGCGCGCACGAGCCTCGCGCAGCTCACGCTCTCGGTGCCCTACCTCGGCAACACGCCGCAAGGCATGCGGTACACCGCCGGCGGCTCGCTCTTCACCAACCACACGACCTACTACTATCCGGTTTACAGCATTCTGGGACCGGGCATCGGCATCGCCTCGAACGGATCGGTGCCGATTCCGGTGACGCTCTATCCGAGTTCTTCGTCGCAGCAGATATCCAACGTGGTCGCGACCAACACGTCGAGCGCGACCGGCGCCACGGCCAACGTCGGCAGGCGCATGAGCGATTACACGATCCTCTCGGTCTCGCTCAACGCCCAGCGGATCCGCTACGACACGACCGTGCCCTCCCCGTACTACTTCCAAGGAAATCAGCCGAACATCTTCGTCGGACCGACGCCCGGACCGATCAACTCGACGCAGACTGCGAACGGCGGCTCGTTCGGCATCGCAGCCTCGTCGATCGCCAACGTCAACACCGGCGCGCCTTACAACCTTATCACGACCGGGCTGAGCCTCCAGACGATCACGCTCGACGACCCGTTCAATCCGCGTGAAGGCGTGCACGCGCTCTTCAACGCACAGGTCTCCACACCGGCGCTCGGCTCGAACTTTTCCTACACGCAGAGCACGCTCGACATCGCGAAATTCTTCCCGTTCCTGCGAACCGCCACGCTCGGCCTCCACGGGGTCGGCTACTTCTCCAACGGCGTGATACCGCCGAGCGCGCTCTTTACGTTCTCCGACCAGCAGATGCGCGGGTACAATCAAGTCTTCTACGCTACCAACGCGTACTTAGGGCAGATCGAGCTGCGCCAGCCGCTGGGGATCGACCGCCGAATAACCCTTGCGGCCTTCATCGACGAGCTCGATTACCACATTCGCGGCGCCTACCCGCTGCTCAATCCGTATACCAATCGCGTCACCGGTTTCCCGGCCGACTGGGCCCTCTACGGGGACGCCGGGTTCGGCGTGCGGTTCGACGTGCCGCAGCTCGGCTTGCGCACCGTCCGCATCGATTTCGCCAAGGGTCTCTACGGGACGCACACGAGTTTTGGAATCGGACAGAGTTTCTAGCGCCGGGCGCCAATAGTTGTACCGTATGAAAATTCGCTTACCGTTACTTCTGGCCGCCGTGCTGCTTGCGGTTTGGCTGGCGCCCGGGGCGATCGCCGCGGACTTGACCGACGTCGGCTACATCGACCAGGCCGACGTCGCGAACCTGCCCGTCTTCGTCTCCGCCAACCGGCAGTTGGCAGCGTTCAAGGCGTCGCTCGACGCGCAGTTCAGCAGCCAGAGCAAGCACATGAAGACCGACGCCGACCGGCAGCGGGTCGCGCTTGCGTTGCAACAGCAGCTCAACGACAAGCAAAGGGAAATCATCGGGCCGATCTTTCAGCGCGCGCAGCTCGCGATCGGTGCCGTCAGCGCCTCGCGCGGTCTTTCGATCGTCGTCGACAAACGGGTCGTGATCTTCGGCGGGCAAGATATCACCAAGGACGTCGAAGCGCTCTTCTTGAGTCCGCAAGCGATCGCTGCGCCAACGGCGACGCCGCCGCCCGCGTCGATCGGCTACGTCGATCAGAACGCCCTCGACGGCATGCCGAAGGTGCAGACGGCGAATAACGCGATGCAGCAGTTCGTAGCCGGTCAGCGCCAACTCTTCTCCGCGAAGATGGCGGTCGCAAAGAGCGACAGCGAGAAGCAGCAGATCCTCCAGCAGTATAACCAGACGATATCCAGCAAGCAGGATCAGCTGCTCAAGCCGCTCGTCGACCAGACCAAAAACGCGACGGCTGCGATCGCTCGCAAGAAGAACTTACTGCTCGTCATCGACCGCGCGGACGTGATCCTTGGCGGTATGGACATCACGACGGATGTCCAAAATGAACTCAACAAGTAGCGCGCCGGCCGGATTGAAAAGGTCGATGCTTGCGGTCCTGGCCGCAGGCTGGCTGGCCGGTTGCGGCGTGAACGTTCACTCCGAATCGGTCCGTGGGACGGGGTACGTGCGGCTCGACGAGGTCGTCAAGCACCATCCGCTCTATCCGCAGCTTTCGCAGCTCGACGACGCCATCGCTGCTATCAACTTGCAGTTCGCCGCGCCGCAAGTGCCGCGCAGCGCGCAGCAGATCGCGCAGCAGACCTCCGAGCTCAACAAGGAGCTGCGCGCCGCGCAGGAACGCGCTAATAAGATCCTGGCCCAGAAACAGCGCGATTACGTTGCGCGCGAGCAGCAGGCGCTGACGGCCGCGCTTACCGCCGCAGGGGTCCCTGGAGCCGGTGCGATTGCGGCGCAGCAGTTGAGCGGCACGTCGGCGCAGCAGGCGCAAGAAGCGCAGCAGGCCGCGGGCCAAGATTTCATGGCCTACCAGCAGAGCGTGATCTCGCAAGACAACGCGGCGAGCAGCACGATTGCCAGACAGCTGCAGACGCAAGCCGCACAGAAGTATAACGCGAAGGCCGAACAGCTGCAGCAAAACGAGACCGACCTTTCGCTGAAGCTGACCCAGCAAGACGCAGCCGATCGGCTTGCGATCAAGACGCGCGTCTCCAATCTCGCGATGGACGCGAACGCTCGCAAGCAGGCGGAGTCGCAGCTCAACGCCCTCAATGCTAAGGAAGCCGCGCAGATCGACGCCCAGCGCAAAGCCGATTCGGATACGCTGCGCGCCTACCGCGCCCTGCTCGATCGGGAGACCGGCGACACGATCCGGTCGCAGGTCGGGGCGATCCAGGCCCAGACTCGAGCCAAGCTCGAGTCGCACCGGAACGAAGTCGGCCAGCAGCTGCGTACTCTCGGACCGCCCTCGCTCCCCGCCAATCTCTCGCCTGGCGTGAAGGCCCAGCTCGCGGCGATCCACCAGCGATTCGTCGCCGCGTTTCAGGGCGACGCCGGGAAGACGCTCCAGGAGTACAACCAGACCAAGGGCGATCTCGATCGCCAGTTTGCGGCCCTCCACGGAGCCGACGTCGGCGCGACCGGCGCATCGGCCAAACAGCTCGACTCGCTGCAGAAGCGCCGCGGCGACCTCTACCAGCAGATCGTCACGCAGGTACAGCGCGATGCGACGCGGATAGCTAAAGATCGAGGATTCAGCATCGTCTTCGTCAATATCCAAGCGGCCGGAGGCGGCTACGACCTGACCAACCAAGTCATCAAGGACGTCGAGAGCCAACACGAGTGAAGATCAACAACTTTCTAATCCCGTTCCTTATCGCGGCGCTCGCGAGCTGCGCGCCCCAGAGCCCGATCGGGCTCGTGGACGTCCAGCGTATCGTGAGTAACTGGCCCGAGTATCAGGGCTATCAGTCTCAGCTCATGAGCGAGGAGCGGTCGATCTCCAATCGGCGCGAGAGTGCCGCCGCCAAAAATCGCGGCACGCTCGAGCTGCAGCGTAAGTACGCGCAAGTTACCAACAAGCTCGCACAGCAGATCCGCGACGCGGCGAGCAAGATCGCCCAGCAGCGCCAGCTCAAGCTCGTACTGACCCGCGAAGGCGTCGGGTACGGCGGCGTCGACATCACCGGCGACGTCGAAAAGGCCCTTAACATTACTGAGAAGGCGACGCCGACGCCGGGTTCGTAGGCCCCCGGATGCTGGGAACGCTCGAAGAGCTGGCCGCACGGGTCGGCGGGCGCATCGTCGGCGACGGACGCGTGCAGATCGCGCGCGTTACCACCGTCGAGGAGGCGACGAGCGACGCGCTCACCTTTGCGACCGAAGCGCGGTATCTGGCTGCGGCGCTGGCCAGCGACGCGGCGGCCGTCCTCGTGGACGCTTCGGTTGGTGACGATCCAGCCGCCAAACCGCTGATCGTCGTCGAGAACGCGCGTCTCGCGCTCGCGCAGCTGCTCCAAGCGCTGCGCCCCCCGCGTCCGCGCGGGCCATTCCGCCATCCCAGCGCCGTGATCGAGCCCGACGCGCAGCTCGCCGACGACGTCTACGTCGGCGCGCACGCATACGTCGGAAATCACAGCACGATCGGGCGCGCCGGCGTCGTCGGGGCCGGCGCGTACGTCGGCGACGGCGTCTGCGTCGGCGAGTCGGTCTGGATACACCCGCGCGCGACGCTGATGTCCGGCAGCCGCGTCGGCGACCGCGTCGTCCTGCACGCGGGCTGCGTGATCGGCAGCGAAGGTTTCGGTTGGGCATTCGTGGGCGGACGCTCCGAGCGCATCCCCCAAGTCGGCAACGTCGTGCTCGAAGACGACGTCGAGGTCGGGGCCAACACCTGCATCGACCGAGCCCAGACCGGCAGCACGCGGATCGGCGCGGGAACCAAAATCGACAATCTCGTGCAGATCGGGCACAACTGCCGCATCGGCAAAGACTGCGTGATCGCGGCACTCACCGGCCTCGCCGGGTCGACGATTATCGGCGATCGCGTCAAAGTCGCGGGGCAAGTCGGCTTCAAGGGACACGTCACCGTTGGCTCGGGCGTAACGATCGCCGGCCAGTCCGGGGTTTGGAGGAACGTCGCCGACGGTGCGACCGTCTCCGGCAATCCGGCGCAAGATCATCGCGACGAACTGCGCCGAGAGGTCATGATTCGCAGGCTGCCAAAGCTGTTCGATCGTGTGGAGGCTCTCGAGCGTACGCAGCGGGCCGAGTAACGCAGCATGATGCAGGCGACGCTCCGCGGCAGCCTTCATTTTGAAGGCGTCGGTCTCCATACCGGAGCGCACGCCACCGTTGACGTTCAACCCGCGCAGCCCGATCGAGGTCTCAACTTCGTGCTCGGGAAGACGCGCTTCCCGGCGATCGCGGAGAACGTCGTCGACACCTCGCGAGCCACCGTCCTCGGCCGTGACGGCGCCAGCGTTTCGACAACCGAGCACCTGCTCTCGGCGCTCTTCGCGACCGGCGTAACCAATGCCGAGATTCACGTCGACGGGCCCGAGATTCCGGCCATCGACGGCAGCGCGGCCGAGTTCGTCGCGGCGATCCTCGCTACCGGCGTGGAGCCGCAAGCGCGCGCGCGAACGGTCCTGCAGGTCGACGAGCCGCTCATCCTGCGCTCCGGCGACCGCATGATCGCGGCGCTTCCCGCGGCGGCGTTTACGATTCGCTTCGTCGCCGATTTCCCGGATCCGATCGGGACGCAGTATTACTACGGCGAGATCGACGCCGACGCGTACCGCGACGAGATCGCCGGCGCTCGTACCTTCGGTTACCTGCACGAGATCGAAGCGCTGCGCGCGCGGGGGCTGGCACTGGGCGGAAGCTTGACGAACGCGCTGGTCTTTGGACCCGACGGGCCGATGCAGCCGTTGCGCTGGCCCGACGAGGCGGTGCGTCACAAAGTGCTCGACTTGATCGGCGACCTCGCGCTGCTCGGCGCGTGGCCGCAGTGCGAGATCGTGGCGATCAAGAGCGGACACGAACTGCACGTGGCGGCGACCCGGGCCCTGCGCGCGCGATTGCGCGTACCATCGCTATAGGAGAGAGACGTTGGCCGAACTCGATATCCGCCTGATCTTCGAAATCTTGCCGCACCGCTATCCGATGCTGCTCGTCGATCGAATTCTCGAGTTCGAGCACATGGTGCGCGTGCGCGGCTATAAGAACATCACCTACAACGAGCAAATCTTCGCAGGGCACTTCCCGGGGAACCCGGTCCTGCCCGGCGTCTACATGATCGAAGCGCTCGCCCAGCTCGGCGGCGCGATGATCCTCGCACCCGGCGAGTTCTCGCGCAAGACGCCCTATCTGGCCGGGATCGACAAGGCGAAGTTCCGCCGCCCCGTCATTCCGGGTGACCGGCTCGACATGGACGTGAAGATGCTGCGCCACAAGCGCAACATCGGATGGGTCCATGGCGAGGCGACGGTCGACGGTCAGTTTGCGTGCTCGGCCGAGCTGATGTTCTCGATCGCCTCGGATCCGCGGATGTTCGGCGCCGACTCCACCGTCCTGCACGCGTAGCTTCGCCGATGCTGCATCCGACCGCGATCGTTCACCCGGGCGCCGAGATCGAGAAAACGGTCGAGGTCGGCCCGTACTGCATCGTCGGCGAGCACGTGACGATCGGGCCGCGCACCGTGCTTCAAGCGCACGTCGTCGTGAACGGTTGGACGGAGATCGGCGAAGATTGCACGATCTATCCGTTCGCAACGATCGGAGCCGCTTCGCAAGACCGCAAGTATGCCGGCGAACGCGCCTTCACGCGGATCGGCAACCGCACCATCCTGCGAGAGTACGTGAGCATCCAGCGCGCCACCGGCCCCGACGAAGTAACCGCCGTCGGCGACGACTGCCTGCTGCTCGCCTACGTGCACATCGCCCACAACTGCATCCTCGGCAACGGGGTCACGATGAGCAATCTGGCCCAGCTCGCCGGACACGTTCAGGTCGGCAACTTCGTCACGATCGGCGGGCATACCGGAATACATCAGTTCACCCGCGTCGGGCGCCACGCGATGGTGGGCGGCCTGAGCAAGCTGACCAAGGACGTGCCGCCGTTCTTTCTGGTCGAAGGCAATCCGTGTCAGCCGTACGGGCTCAACAGCGTCGGCCTGCGCCGCGCCGCATTCTCGGTGGAGGAGCGCAACGAGATCAAGCAGTTCTACAAACTGCTTTACAATCCGAAGCTAAACGTCTCGCAGGCAATCGAAGCGATGAAGGAGAGCGTTTCGACGCGCCCCGGTCAGGAGATCATCGCCTTCCTCGAGGGCCCGTCCGAACGCGGCGTGCTGAAATAGACTGAGGTATTTCTTTTCGACGGGAGAGCCGTCGGGCGAGTCGAGCGCGATCCGTTTCGCCGAAGCGATCCGAGAGCTCGACCCGGCCGCCGAGTTCGAGGGCATCGGCGCGCGGGCGATGCGCGCGGCGGGGTTTCGCATCTGGATGGACCACACCGGCTGGGCGAGCATGGGTCCGCTCGCCGCGATCCCACGCATTCCAAAGCTCCTCGCAGCGATGCTGCGCACGGCCGGTCATCTGGCCGCGACGAAACCCGACCTGATCGTGCTCGTCGACTTCGGCGTCTTCAATCTGCGTTTAGCAAATACGTTGCGGCGGCGACTGCGGTATGCCGGAGCGATCCTCGACCTCTTCCCTCCGGGAACCTGGCTGGACAACGAAGAGAAAGCGCGCAACGTCAGCGCCGTCTCGTTTCCACTGACGGCGTTCGCACATCAATACGAGTTCTACCGCAGCATCGGCTGTCGCATCGCATACTTCGGGCATCCCTTCGCTAACCGATACGAGATGC
>JBARBD010000033.1:0-4707 GCA_049792675.1 Vulcanimicrobiaceae bacterium
GGCCAAGGTCCATTCGGTCTGCAAGAGCCGCCCCAGATCGGCGGCGTAGGTGCGAGCCGTCCGTTCGCGCCGCAAGAGATCGAGAGCGCGATGCTTGGCCGTCTTCATCAACCATGCCGACGGGTTCTCCGGAAGCCCGCGAAGCTTCCAGACCTCCAGCGCGCGGCAGAAGGCGTCTTGTACGACGTCTTCTGCGAGCGCGAGATTGTGAAGGCCGAAGAGACGCGTCAGCGCCGCGACCATGCGTCCCGCCTCCCGGCGGAAGATACGGTCGCTGGGTTCCATGCCTACATATCCATTTTCATGATCGGGCGCACCTCGACGCTGCCATCCACCTCGAGGATCGGGCATCCCTTCGCGAGCTCGGCGGCGCGAGCCAACGTATCGGCTTCGACCAGCGTGAAGCCGCCGACTAAATCCTTCGTTTCGGCGAACGGGCCGTCGGTCACGGTACGTCCCTTATCTTTGACGACTCGGCCCTCGTCTTCGAGCGGCTGGCCGGGGTCTTTGAGATTGCCGCTGGCCGTCAGGTCCTTCATCCACGCCAGCCACTTTTGCATGATTTGTTCCGACTCTTCCGGGCTCTGGCCGCGGCGGCCGCCTCGGTAGACATACAGAAACTCGCCCATGATCTGCCTCCTATTTCGAGCGTTGTGATGGACCATAGACGTTTGAGCAGCCCGCGCGTGGACAAAATGGGCCGAAAATATCCGCCGCGAAGAGGCCGCCATGATCTGCACCCGCTGCAACCAGCTCAGCAATGAGACCGATCGCTGCTCGAAGTGCGGCACCAAGCTGACGACCCTCGAGAGCGCTCAGCGCCGAGGTTGGTGGGCCTTCGGCGCCGGCGTCTTCCTGGTCGTCTTCATGGGCGGCGTCTGGATCTGGGTCGATCGCCTGCTCGTGGCGAGCGGCGCCTTGGAACGCGACCCCGGGACAGCCGCGTTCCTTGGCAAGATGAACGTCGCGTTCGCGCTGGTCGTGCTCGCCGGCGTGCTCGGAACGATCAACGGTTGGATGCAGGCCCACTCGGGGCGCCGCAACTACGTGTTGATCTTGGGGTTGGTCGTCGCGTTCGTCGCGGCGCTTTTCATTGCGGGAAGCGCGTCGAACGCTTACCACCCCTCCTGAAGCCGACTAGGCGGTCTTGGCCGCGGTCCGAAGGCCGATCGCGTTTACGACCCACGAGATGATCCCGAGCCAAATCGCGCCCCAGACCGACGCCCAGAAACCGGCGACGTGGAAGCCCGGTACGATCGCTCCGACCAGCCACAGCAGCAGCCCGTTGAGGACGAACAAGAAGAGCCCGAGCGTCAAGATGATGAGCGGGATCGATATGAACGTCGCGAGCGGGCGCACGATGGCGTTGACGATGCCGAAGACGAGCGCAGCGATGACGACCGCCGTTACGCCGTCGGCGTGCACGCCGATGTGGAAGAGCGGCGCGATCAAATAGACCAGGATTGCCAGCGATATGGCGTTGAGGAGCCAACTAATCAGAAAACCCACGTTCTCAAACCTCCTTACTCTGCAGCAACGATCCGCACATTAGCGACTAGTTCGATGGAATGCCACCGCTTCCCAGCAATAGCGCGCCACGATCGTGCGATACGGCCGAAACCGCTCGCCGAGCGGAATCAGCTCCTTGGGCGAGGGCGGTGGTTCGATCCCCCAAAGCAGGCCGTAGCCTTGCCGGACGCCCAGGTCATCGACCGGCCAGACGTCGAGGCGGCGCAGCTCGAACATCAAATACATCTCGGCGGTCCACCGCCCGATCCCCCGGACGGTCACGAGCTCGGCGACGATCTGGTCATCGCTCTCCCGCCGCTTCGCATCGAGATGTACGCTGCCGTCGAGGACTTTCGCGGAGAGATCGCGCAGCGACGCGAGCTTATTCGCCGATAAGCCCGCGCCGCGGAGCTTCGCATCCGAGACGGCCGCGACCGACTCGGGGGTCAGCTGACCGCCCGCGGCGGCGACGACGCGTTCGAGAATGACGCTCGCCACGCGCCCGGAGAGTTGTTGAAAGACGATCGCGCGGACGAGCGTGCCGAAGTGACCGTCCGGGTTGCGCTTCCGGTGGCGAATCGGTCCGGCGCGAGCGATGAAGCCCGACAGGATCTTATCCCGTTTACGGACTTCCTCGATCGCGGCGGCTAAGGACGGAATTTAGTGCGTCGGAGCGGGTTGCGGCGCTTGCTGCTGCATTGGAGGCTGACCTTGCGGCGCCATTCCTTGCGGCGGCGCGCTCGGCTTTGGACTCTTGGTCGCCTTCTTATTTTTCTTCGGGCATCCACTCGGCTTGGTGCATTTGCCCGTTCCCTTGGGGTGAGAGCTCTGCATCGGGGCGGGCATTCCAGTCGCCGCAGGCGGCGGGGCTTGGGCCAACGTCGCGCCCGTCGCCATAAAGGCCGCCATCATAAGGAGAATTAGTACGCGCTGTGCTCTTAACATCAATCTAGGATTCGAATGGGTTGTCGCCCAAACCTGGAGCGCGACGGAGGTCTTCAAATCTATGGCCAACCCACCCGCTGCTCGTAGCGTGCGCCGCGAATCGCGCATCTTTCCGGCGTTCGTGGTGCTGTCGCTCCCGGTGATCCTCGCGATGCTGCCGTCGCGTTTCCAACTGGTCCCGAGGGGGGTGCCGTTCGTCCTCGCCGCCGTCTTGGCGATCCCGATGCTGGCGGCAGGCTTTTTGAGCGCACCCGAGTTTTGGACGCGCGTCGAACGGTACGCCGCCTGGATCGTGCTGCCCTTGACGACCATCATCCAGCTCGTCTTGCTCGGGCTCCTCGTGCAAGATATGGCGCAGCCGCACGCCGATCTTTCCGGCCTGACGCTCCTGTCGACCGCGGTGGCGATCTGGGCGACCAACATTCTGATCTTTGCGCTTGCCTATTGGCAGATGGATCGCGGCGGCCCGCTCGGCCGGATGAGGGGTTGGCAGGGTCGCGCCGATTTCACGTTTGCTCGCGGCGATCCGTGCGACGGCGTGCCCGACGATTGGCAGCCGATCTTCGCCGATTACTTGGCGCTGGCGTTCAACACGTCAACGGCCTTCAGCCCGACCGATACGCTGCCGCTCACGCCGCGCGCGAAGATGATGCTGATGGTTCAGAGTTTAATCTCGCTCGTCGCCGTTGTCGCCGTCGGGGCGCGCGCGATCAATATTCTCGGGAGCTGACCGAGCCGATCAGTTCGCAGAAGGTCGAAAGCTCGACGTTGCCGCCGGAGACGACGGCGACGATCGGTCCGGCGCCGGCTCTTCCGCTCAGCGCCGCGGCCACCGGGAGCGCGCCTGCGCCTTCGGCGATCACGCGCGCCTTCTCCGCGAGCACGCGCATCGCGCGCTTGGTCTCCTCGAGCGTGACGACGATGGATCCCGAGACGAGCGGCCGCATCCGCTCCCACATGGGCGGAAAGATGCTCTTGCCGCCGGCCCCGTCAACGAAGGTCGCCTGCCAGTCCGGAAACGGCGAGGCGCGATCGTTCGCGAACGAGACCGCGCCGGGCGCGGCCGTCTCCGGCTCGGCGCCCAGAATCCGCACGCCGGACTTGCGCGCGCGCACGCCCAAGGCGACGCCGGTCAAGAGTCCGCCGCCGCCGATCGCGGCGATCACCGTTTCGACTTCAGGTAGGTCCTCGACGATCTCCAACCCCATCGTCGCATTTCCGGCGATGAAATCGTCGTCGTCGAACGGATGGACGAAGGTGCCGGTAACGCCGGGAAAGGTCCGCCGTTCCATCGCTTCCCAGCACGCGTCGAACGAGGCTTTGACGAGATGCGCGCCGAGCGCGCGCATCCGCGCGACCTTCGTCTCGGGCGCGGTCTCGATCGTTACGACCGTGCACGGGACGCCGGCTTGGCGCGCCGCATACGCGACGCCTTGGCCCGCGTTACCGGCGCTGATCGTCCAGACGCCGAGCGCGCGCTGCTCGGGTTGGAGGAGCGCGACCGCGTTCGCCGCGCCTCGCAGCTTGAACGAGTTGATCGGCTGAAGATTCTCGAGCTTGAGATAGATCGCGGGTTCCGGCACGGCGGTCTGCAGCCGAAGCAGGGGGGTCCGCACGATCGTCCCGGCGATCCGCCGGCGCGCGGCCTCGATCTCGTCAGCGGAGATTGAGCGCGTCGGCCCGTGCCTCGACCGAAGCGGTCAGCGTTCCGTTGACGACCGCGTGAACGACCAGCGCGGTCGCGTCGACCGACACGCCGTTGAGCCCGATCGGCGACGGTACGCCGTGCAGCGCGACCTTGGTCCCGTCCTGCGTCGTCATCGTGTAATCGTATGGCTTCATGAACTGTGCGGTTTGCTCGTCGATCACCGTCGAGGCGTCGAAGGTCGCCGCGCTGCGGATCTTATTCATGACGAAGTTTGCCTGCAGGATCGGCGCGAGGAGGCGCACCAGCGTGTGGCGCGTGTCGGTGGTGTAGTCGAGGTCGGGGAAGGAGATGACGCGCGTCGCCGGATCGACGGTTGGCGTTCCCCATGCGTAGAGCCGTCCGGACGCCCCGCCGGAGAAGGTGATCTGGATGACGAGCTTGGGTTTGGGTGCCTCGGGCGTTCCGCCATCGGTCGCGTACATATCCACGTCGTCGACGCGGATCGTGCCGATGAATTTAACGGGAATCTCGGTGCCGACTAAGCGAGTGCGCGCGCGCTGCACGAGCTGGTCGAACGGCACGCGGATGTCAACGGCCAGGTGGAA
>JBARBD010000034.1:0-1640 GCA_049792675.1 Vulcanimicrobiaceae bacterium
CCGTTGAACCGCACGACGTTCGACTTTACCCAAGGCGCGTACGCACCCGGCTTCATGCTCGCTTCGGTCGTCCTGTTCTGGGTGGCGATCGGAGCGCGGAAACTCCGCTTGCAGTACGCCTAGACGTGGCTAGTTGGGAGCTGACGCGGGCCGAGTTCGAGGGCGTAGTGGGCGAAGCGCTGGAGTCGCTTCCGAAGCGGTTCGCCGATCTCGTCGAGAACGTCGCTATCGCGGTCGAGGACGAGCCGTCTGCCGACGACCTCGAGAGCATCGCGGGCGACACCGACGCGGAGCTTCTTGGAATCTACCGCGGCGTCGCGCTCACCGAACGGACGCACGACGCGCCGCTGCTGCCCGACGAGATCGCCGTTTTCCGCGGCCCGATCAACCGCGTCGCCCGCACCAGGCAGGAGGCCGTGCAGGAAGTACGCGATACGGTGATTCACGAGCTCGGACACTACTTCGGTCTCGCCGACGACGACATGGAGTAACGGCACATGCACGAGATAAAACACTGGCCCTTCGCCGCGATCGTCGTGACGGCGGCGATCCTCGCCGGCGGCGCCGCGAGCGCCTCGGACGACGACTTCTTCCACTCGCCGACGGGGAACATCGGCTGCGCCTACGCTCCGGATCTAGGTTATCTGCGTTGCGACGTGCGAGACGGGGTCAAGCCGCTGCCCCCGATGCCCAAGAGCTGCGAGTTTGATTGGGGCCAAGGCTTCTGGCTGCACAAGCACGGAGCGGCTACCATCGTCTGCGCGGGCGATACGGCGTTCGGCGCCGGTAAAGTGCTCCCTTACGGCATGACCTGGAAGCGTGGGGTCTTTACGTGCGGATCGTCAACCAGCGGTTTCCGCTGCACGAACGCCGACCGCCACGGTTTCTTCATTTCTAGAGGCAACGCGTATCGTTTTTAGGGCAGCGTCATCGCACGTGAACGTAAAGTAGCTCGACCGCGTTGTTTCCGTAGCCTAAGCGGTTCCAATGAGGAGCTTCTGGTTGCACGTTACCGGCGGCATCGGTCGCACGGGCACGCAACGTGTGCCGCCCAGGATCGTGAAGGTCCCAGGTGAACGACCAATCCTGCCATTGATATGGACCCGCAGGAGGCTTCAACTCGGCGGCGTGCCAGTCGCCTCCACCGCCCACGCTGACGTCGACGTTTGTGATCGCGCCGCTCCCGGACCAGGCCTTACCACGCACGGTATGAGAGCCGGCGGGCAGCGTGACGCCAGGGGCCGGCGCCGTGATCTTGGCCCTCGGCAACATCAGCGTGACCGGCTGAACGGGTCGATCGGGCCACTCGTAAACGTAGCGGACAGTTTGGAACGTGCCTTCGAACGGCGCGGTCAAGACCTCGATTCGTGCCAACCATTTCACCGATGCTACGGCGTACCAGCGTGGCACGACCAGGCGAAAGGGGGCGCCATGCTCGGCGTTGAGCGGCTCGCCGTTCATCTCATATGCAATCAGAATCTCAGCGGCAGGGTCGAGCGCATGCGCGAGCGATAAAGAGCGCACGAAATGAATGTCCGCATGCACGCCGTACTTGCCATGGTCGGCGCCCTCAAAGCTGACCGCGATGGCGTCGGCAGACGGTTGCGCCCTTTCGAGCACTTCGTGCAAAAGGACGCCTG
>JBARBD010000035.1:0-2211 GCA_049792675.1 Vulcanimicrobiaceae bacterium
CCCGAAGCGACCGACGACGACATCTGCGATATCGTCAAGGGCCCCGATTTCCCGACCGGCGGCACGATTCTCGGACAAGAGGCGATACGCCAAGCCTACAAGACCGGGCGCGGCTCGATTGCGATTCGCGGCAAAGCCGAGATCGTCGAGGAGCGCGGCAAGCATAAGATCATCATCACCGAGATTCCCTATCAGGTATACAAGGGGCGCATCATCGAGGCGATCTCCGAGGCGTACTCCGAGAAGCGGATCGTCGGGATCGCCCGGATGGACGACGAGTCGAATCGCAAGGGGATGCGCGTCGTCATCGAGCTGCAGAAGAGCGCGACGCCCAAGATCGTGCTCAACCAGCTCTTCAAGCACACGCCGCTCCAAGCGTCGTTCGGGTTCAACATGCTCGCGTTGGTGCCGGTCGGGCAGAGCGGGATCGAGCCGCAGGTGCTCAGCCTCAAGCAGCTGCTCGAGCACTTCATCGCGCACCGCAAAGACGTCATTACCCGGCGCACGCGCTACGACTTGCGCAAGGCCGAAGAGCGCGCGCACCTGCTCGAAGGCTACCGGATCGCGCTCGACAACATCGACGAAGTCATCGGGATCGTGCGCGGCAGCCAGACGGCAGACGAAGCCAAGACCCGCCTTTCAGCCCGCTTCGAGCTCAGCGACGTGCAGGCCCAGGCGATCGTGGACATGCGTCTACGCACGCTGGTCGGCCTCGAGCGGCAGAAGATCGAGCAAGAGTATGCCGAGCTGATCAAGACGATCGCCGAGCTGCAGGACATTCTGCGGAATCCGCGGCGCGTCGCCCAGATCGTCAAGAGCGAAGCGCTCGACCTCAAGAAGCGCTTCGGCGACGAGCGGCGCACCAGCATCGAACCGGCCGAAGACGAGATGTCGATCGAGCAAATCACGCCCAACATCGACGTCGTCGTCACCTATACCGTCGGCGGCTACATCAAGCGCGTCACGGTGGATACGTTCCGCACGCAGAACCGCGGCGGGCGCGGCGTCACCGGCATCTCGAACCTCAAGCGCGAGGACGTTGTCCGCAACTTCTTCATGACCAAGACGCACGACCACGTGCTCTTTTTCACCAACAAGGGGCGCGTCTATCGTCTGCGCGGCTACGAGATTCCCGACACCAGCCGCCAGGCCCGCGGCACGGCGCTCGTCAACCTGCTCACGTTGCCGCCGGGTGAAGAGGTGAGCGCCGTCTTCCCGATCGACAAGTTCGAGGGCGAGCAATATCTCGTCATGGTGACCAACCGCGGCGTCATCAAGAAGTCGAAGCTGCAAGAGTTCGCCAACGTGCGCCGCAACGGGCTGATCGCGATCAACCTCGACGAAGACGACGAGCTGCTCGCGGTCGACCTCTCCGACGGCTCGCGCGACATTATCCTCGCCTCGACCCATGGCATGGCCGTTCACTTCAACGAGAAGGACGTGCGGCCGATGGGGCGCGCCGCGCGCGGCGTCAAGGCGATGACGCTCGAGAAGGGCGACACCGTCATCGCGATGGACGTCGTCGAAGACGAGCGCCGCGAGGTCTTGCTCGTCACTTCGCTCGCGTTCGGAAAACGTACGCCGATTGCCGAGTACCGGCACACCTCGCGCGGAGGCAAGGGCGTCAAAGCCTTCGCCCGCCAACGCGACGACATCGGGAAGGTCGTGGATCAGATTCTGGTGGCGGCCGACGACCAGATTCTGATGATCACCTCGGGCAACCAAGTCATCCGCCTCAAGGTCGGCGATATCCGCAAGACCGGGCGCGACGCCAAGGGCGTGCGCCTGCAGCGGCTCGGCGGCGGTGACGAGGTGATTGCGATCACGAACCTCGGCAAACAGGCCAAGCAGATTACCGAAATCACCGGCGAGCCGCAACAGGCCGACCTCTAGCGGGCTGCTAGGAGATGCGGAACCTTTCGGCAATCGGTGGGATTATAGGCAGCGGAGGCCGATAAAACATTATATGAGCGCATTACCTGACGTTACGCAGACCAACTTCGAGACCGAGGTGCTGAAGAGCCAGCAGCCGGTGCTCGTGGACTTCTGGGCCCCGTGGTGCGGGCCGTGCCGCATGCTCGGGCCGATCGTCGAGAAAGTCGCGGCCGCGCATACCGGCAAGGCGAAGTTCGTCAAGCTGAACACCGACGAGAATCCCAGTCTCGCCGGTCAGTACCAGGTCTCGGGCATTCCGTGCCTGATCCTCTTCAA
>JBARBD010000036.1:0-16826 GCA_049792675.1 Vulcanimicrobiaceae bacterium
GCTCTTCTTCGCACTGCCGTTCGGCTTCGAGAGTAACGTCGCGCAGCTCGCAACCGGCGCCTCGCTGCGTTTTGCCGCGCCCGCGATCGCCGCCGGAGGGCTGCTGCTCGCGCGGCCCGCGACTCGCTTCGCAACCATCGCCGGCCCTCTCTTGTGCGCCTCGGCGCTCTTCGGCGCGATCCTGATCCTGGCGCTCTTTGCCAACGACGCGCCGACGCTGCTCGCGCCGCTGCTGGCGCTGCCGGCGGCCGGCATCGTTTGGCTTGCAAAACGAATCCGCGCGCCGTGGCCGATACTCGCCGGGATCGTCGCCGTCGCGATTGCGGGAAGCGCGCTGGCCGCAAGCCATCCGGTCGACTTCTACACCGACGCGCTGCGCGTTGGCGGCAGATCGACCGGCCTCTACGCGTGGATCGCTAAACGGCAACCGGCCGCGATCGGCGGCGCCGGGCTCGCGCTCGGAGCCGTCAACGTCCTCTCGCCGCGCACGCAGACCGTCGAGCTCGGCGACGAAGAGGCGTGCGCGCTCGCCGGGCACGCCCGTCTCTGGCTCGTCGCCGTCGCCGAAGGCGGCCGCGCAGCTGCGTTCAATTCCGGGCGGCTGCGCGACGCACGCGCCTGCGGCAGCGTCCGATATGACGACGGCCGCGCCGTCGTCTCGGCGCCCTAGAGAACCTCGACTATTGGTCGGGCGGTTCGAGCGAAGCCGGCTGCGAGAGAAACAACGCCGGGGGATAGGGCGCGGGAATCGGCTTGAAGGGGCGCGGGCTCTGCTTAAAGTCGAAGCTGTCGACGAGACTGTGCGCGCGCGTGTCGGTATATCCGCGCGATGCCGGCCCCAGCGACGGCAGCTGGAAGGTCTCCTCGATGAACTTCAGCACGCTGCCGAACTCGTATTGCGTGTGTGAAACGTATCCGGCCTTGGCGTACGGCGAGACGATGATGCAAGGAACGCGGATGCCCAGGCCGACGAAGTCGAGCTGCGGAGGCGCGACGTTGTCGTACCATCCACCCCAGTCGTCCCAAAGCACGACGATCGCGGTCGTGCTCCAATAGGGGCTCTTGCCGATCGCGTTCACGACGCCGGCAACCCAGGACGGCCCCTTGTCGCTCTGCGAGCCGGCGTGATCGGAATCGGCCGCGTCCGGAATCACCCACGACACCTGCGCCAGCTTTCCGTTGGCGGCATCGCCGAGCACGGTCGTCTGCGGCGAGATGACGTTGCGTTTCCAGTCGGGCCCGTATCGCACTTGGCGAATTGCCGCAAACGGCGACCAAAGCCGTCCGCCCGCGTACTTGACCGCCGGCGCGTAGTATTTCCAGCTCACGCCGGCTGCGTCGAGTGTGTCCGCCATGGTGTCGTACTGCGTGAAGCACGGGAACGGCCCGTCGCCCGATATCTGCCGCTGCGGGTTGAGGAGATAGGTGAACGTGCCGCTCGGTGCGTCGCACCCCCACGGTTGACCGGTCGGGCCGTTGACTTCGGCCTGGTCGGGCGTAAGATTCGTGGTACTCGCGATGAGGTCGATGTGCGCCGTGAACGTCGGACCGAACATCGTCGGAAACATGTGGTCGGCGAGCGCATACTCGCGCGCCATCGTCCAATACGGAGCGACCACCTTGCGCTGGAGATACGCGTACGTGTAGGTTCCCGCCGGATCGCCGTTGGTGAAAACGCTTCGGTCGAAGCCGTTCATTCGGCCGCCGTTCCAATCGGCCATCGCGTTATTCCAATCGTGATAGATGTCGGACCCCTTAAAGGTGATCGCCTTCAGGCGTACCTTCGTGCCGGTATGCGTGTAGCCGTACATCGCCGTATCGGCACCTTTGAAGCCGGCAAAGACGTCGTTGAACGTGCGGTTCTCTTGCACGATGACGACGATGTGCTTGAGGTACTTGCCCTCCGGTCCTTTCTGCGGCGGTCCTTGCGTCGGCGGCGGCAACAGCGGAATCGAGGACGTGCCGCCCCCGCCCGAGGAGCACGCGGCGACGCCGAACGCGAGGAGCGCGACGGCAGCGAACCGGACGGACGCGCCTACCACCGGTGGCATCAGCTCTTCGCCTGGCGTGCCGCGATCCACGGCGCGACGAAGTAGCGCCACAAGATCTTGATCAGCGCCGCAATCGGAATGCCCAAGATCAGGCCGGGGATTCCAAAGAGCTCGCCGCCGGCGAAGACGGCGAACATCGAGCCGATCGGCGAGACGCCGACCGATTTCCCCATGATCTTGGGAACGAGCACGTTGTCGCTGATGCGCGCCATCCCGAAGATGAAGACCTGCACCCAGAGGATCATCCAGAGGCCTTGCGGCGCGGACATGGGAACCGCGACGATCTGCGCGATCAGCATCCCGACGATCGGGATCGCATAGGCGACGCCCGAGATGATCCCAATGATCAAGGAAAACTTGAAGCCGATCGCGGCACAAGCGATCGCGATCGCGATGCCGGTGATCGCGCAGACGATGACTTGGCCTGAGATGTAGTGCCCGAAGAGCTCGGTCACCTCGGCCGCGAGGCTGCGCGCCGTCTCGCGCTTGCTCGGCGGAAACATCGCCGTGAACGACTCCGCGATCTGCGTGTCGTTCAGGAGGAAGAAAAACGAGAGTATGATCGCCGAGAAGGCGATGAAGAACCCGGTCGCGGTATTGACGGCGATCGCGCCGATCGACGCGACCCCGGCCGAAACCCAGGTCGAGAGCTGCGTCCCGGTGATCTTGCCAATGTTGAAACCGGACGTCGGGAGGTGCAGCGTCGGGAAGTGCTGCTCGAGCGAGCTCTCGATATCGACAAGCCAGGTTTGGGCGAAGCTCGCATAGCTCGGGAGGTTCGCCGCGAGGAGCTGGGTCTGGCTGATCGTCAGCGGGACGACGATGACGAAGAAGATCGCGATGATGACGAGCAGGGCGAAAAAAACGAGCGAGATCGCCAGCGCCTTGGGCATGCGCCGCTCCAATCGGCGCGCGACCGGTTGAACGCCGAACGCGATAAAGGCTGCGATCACGAAGATCGCGATCGTCTTGGGGATGCGCCGGATGACCCAGACCGCGACGACGAGCAGCGCGATCGCCGCGACGATCCAGCCGATTCGGCGCCAGACGTCGCTGGTTAAAGTGGTTTGCATAAGAGCCGCCGTTCGGTGCGATAGCCGCGACGCTCGTAGAGCGTTCGGGCCGGTGCGTTCTCCTCGGTGACCATGAGGGCCATATACGGTAAACCCCTGCGCTTTGCCTCATCTTCGGCTGCCGCCAGCAGCGCGGCGCCGATGCCCGAGCCGCGCCACTTCGGTTCGACCGCCATGTAAGCGACGAAGCCTTGCGGCAGAGCGGTGACTTCGTCCGGCAAATCGTCGAGCAGGAACAGAAAGCCGGCGCGCCTCCCGTCGCGCTCGGCGATCAGCGTCACGTGCGACTGGTTTGCGACGATGTCGTAGAGGCGCTCGAACGCGGCGCGCGCCATCGCTTCGGTCGCAGGTCGCGACGAGGCAACGCTCGTCATCACCGTCCGCGCGCCGAGGTCTTCGACGAAGGCCCGGTCGGCGGCCGCTCCGGGCGGACGGCGCTCGGCGCGGCGTACCTGCATCACCGTGCGCGGCGCGAGCCGGGGTCGGTGACCGGCTGTCCCTGCCGGCACTGCGGACACTCGTCCTCGTCGTAGGAACGCATCGGCAGATCGAGCAGCGCATGCGTCGGGACGCCAAAGTCGGCTTCGCCGCGGATCACGATCGCGCCGACGCCGGCGATTTGCGCGCCGTAGCGGCGCACCACGTCGATCACCTCGCGAACCGAGAAGCCGGTCGTGACGACGTCCTCGACGATCAGCGCGCGATCGGCCGGCGAGAGCGCGAAGCCGCGCCGCAGCGCCGGCACGCCGTTCTCTTTCTCGACGAAGATCGCTTTGGTGCCGAGCTGCCGCGCGACTTCGTAGCCGAGCAGGATGCCTCCAACCGCGGCGCTCACGACGACCGTCGGGCGAACGTCGCGAAAGCGCGCCGCGATCGCGCGCGCGACCGGCTCGAGCAGCGCCGGATCTTCGAGCATGCGAAACTTTTGAATGAAACGGTCGCTGTGGCGGCCCGAGCTCAGGCGAAAGTGTCCTTCAAGGAGCGCGCCGCGTTCGGCGAGTGCCGCGCGCAGATCGAGCTCCTCGCGGCCGCTCATACGCGGACGGCCATCTCCTCGAGAATCGCCTTCGTCGCGGCGACCGGATCGGCGGCCTCGACGATCGGCCGGCCGACCACGAGATAATCGGTGCCGGCGGCGACGGCCTCGGCCGGCGTGGTGACGCGCTTCTGGTCGGCGTGCGCGCTTCCGACCGGCCGGATGCCGGGCGTGAGCGTGAGGAAGTCGTCGCCGAAGAAGCGCTTGAGATCGCGGACCTCGTGCGCGCTGCAGACGACCCCCGAACAGCCGACGTCGCGCGCCAGGGCCGCCAGGCGGATCGCGTTTTCGCCCGGTCCGCCGTGGAAGCCGAGCTCGTTGAGATCTTCCGCGCCGATGCTGGTCAGCAGCGTCACCGCGAAGACGTGCGGCGGCGTCATTCCGATCTGCTCGGCGCGCTCGCCGACTGCTTCTACCGCGGCGCGCATCATCTCGAGCCCTCCGAGCGCGTGCACGTTCATCAGGTGCACGTTGGGGCGCACGAGCTGCGCGGCGGCGGCCGCGGCCGTCCGCGGGATGTCGTGCAGCTTGGCGTCGACGAACGTGCGCACGTCGCGGGCCTCGCAGTACGAGAGGATGCGCTCGGGATAACCGAAGAGCGCCTCGAGCCCGATCTTCACGATGACGTCCAGCTCGTAGAGCTGGTCGACGAGCCGTTCGGCTTCGTCGGCGCTGGGGACGTCGAGAGCCACGATCAGCTGCGCCACTGGTTCACCCTTCATCTCCTTCGTACTGGTGCGCGGTTGCAAACGCGACGTTCGCCTTCCCGACGATCTCTCCGATCGAGCCGAGGTTGCGGCTCGCGAGATAGGCGCGCAGCTCCTCGACGATTCGCTCCGGAATGCGCGGATCGGTAAAGTTCGCTGTTCCGATCGAGATCGCCGTCGCGCCGGCCAAGAAGAACTCGAGCGCGTCGGTCAGGTTTTCGATCCCGCCTTGCCCGACGATCGGAATCTTCACCGCCTGCGCGACTTCGTAGACGGCGAGGAGCGCAACCGGGCGAATCGCCGGCCCGGAGAGACCCCCGGTCATGTTCCCGAGCCGCGGGCGCCACCGGTCGACGTCGATCGCCATACCGCGCAGCGTATTGATCACGGCCAGCGCGTCGGCGCCCGCATCCTCGGCTTCGCGCGCGACGGCGGCGATATCGGTGACGTTGGGCGAGAGCTTGACGATCAGCGGCTTGTCGGTCGTCGAGCGCGCGGCACGCACGACCTTTGCGGTCAGGACGGGGTCGCAGCCGAAGGTCTCGCCTTCGCTCGCCACGTTCGGGCACGAAACGTTCAGCTCGACCGCCGCGACCTCATCGCGCGCTGCGAGGCGTTCACAGACGTAGGCGTAGTCGTCGATCGAGAAGCCGGCGACGCTCCCGACGATCTTGCACGGGCGATCGGCATACTTGTGAAGCTCGCGGGCGAGATACCAGTCGATGCCCGGATTCTGCAATCCGATCGCGTTGAGCATGCCGGCCGGGGTGTGCACCAGGCGCGGCGTGGGATTGCCCAGCCGCGGCAGCCGCGTGACGCTCTTGAGCACGATCGCGCCGATCTTCGAGAGGTCGGCGAAGGGTGCGAACTCCTCGCCCGACCCGTAGCACCCGCTGCCCATCAGGGTCGGATAGGCAAGCTCGAGCTTCCCGAGCTTCGTCGCCAGACTCACCTGAGCGCCTACCATCGCAGCTCTTCGGCCCAGAAGACCGGACCCTCGCGGCAGACGCGCGCGTAGACGACGTCGCTCCCGCCGAGCTCCGGCGGCGGAAAACTCGGCGCTTGTGCGCTGGTTCCGACTAACGGCACGACGCAGCCCCAACAACCGCCGACTCCGCATGCGAAGGTCTCTTCGAGCGCGAGCTGCGCGCGCACGCCGATCTCGGCGGCGATGCGCGCAACGCCGCGCAGCATCGGCGTCGGCCCGCACGCATAGATGATTTCGGGGCGGCGCGCGCGCGCCAGCGCTTCGGTAACGTACCCGCGATCTCCGAGCGAACCGTCGTCGGTGGTCAAGACGAGCTCGCAGCCGGCATCGGCGAAGCGCTGCCGATCGACGAGCAGCTCCGCCGTGCGCGCCCCGTAGAAGAGCCGCACCCGCGCACCGGCTTGCAGCAGCGATTGCGCGAGCATCAGCACCGACGCGACGCCGACGCCGCCGGCGACGATTGCGACGTCGCGCGCACCGGCGGTGACGTCGAATCCATTGCCGAGCGGTCCGACGACGTCGAGGCGATCGCCGGCGCGCAGCTCGGCGAGCTCGCGCGTGCGCTTGCCCGTAATAAAGAAGAGAAGGCTCGCGTGCTTGCCCTCTCGTTCGTAGATCGCCAGCGCCGTCGCAGCCGTCTCGCCGCGCGGCGCTATCGCCATCAGATACTGTCCGGGTTTGGTCGCGCTCGCTAAATCCGGCGCGTCGAGGACCGCATACAGCACGTTCGGTGCGAGCTCGCGACGCTCGACCACCGTCGTCGCGTGAACGCGGGCAGGCAAGTCAAGCGTCGGCATACGAGCACATTTTCTGCAAATTCTTAAAAAAGTCCGCGGAAAAGCTCGACGCTCTTGCTACCAAAGCCGTTATACTGTATAGAGAGCAGTAAACAATCATGGGAAAGGAGGGTCCGCAGATGGCAGGTCTTATCGTCTTCAAATCGCTAGCCGACGCACTCAGAGCGGGCTATCAGGTTTACGATCGGACTGCGGACGGATATCTGGTCAGGACTCGCACGGCCGCCGGCTGGGCGATGGCCTTGGTGTCCTGTAAGTAAGAATCGTCCTTTTCAAAACCTAATGCCGCCGGTCAACCGACCGGCGGCATTGCTATGCAAGCAAGCGTAACTCAGGAGCGATAATCCGGGGGCGAGGCCGGCTTCTCGATCTCGGGCGTCGGCCCGGGACGCCACCCACCGTAGGCTGGACCAGGCGGCATCGAGCTTCCCGCCGAGGGACCCGGCGCCGGCCCTGGGCCGCTCATCGCGCCGAGCGACTCGCGATTCGAAGGCGGCCCGAAGGTCGCGCCGCTGAGCACGGCACTCACGATCTGCGCGATCCCCACGAACAGCGGAATCAATCCGCCGAGCAACCACGGGCCGTAGACGTACCGGCCGTCGCCGTGGTAGCCGATGAAGCCGAGCCCGATGAGCAGCGCCAAGCCGATGCAAGCCACCTGAATGCCTTTGCGCAGCTGCCGCTGGGCGTAGTAATCGCCGCCCTCGTAGGTGTAGTGGTTTGCCGGCGGACCGGCCGGTGCCGCGCCCGGATTCCACCCGTACTTCATCGCGCGTCGCATATCGCGCGGGCTCATCGGCGGCGTGATGCCGCGGCGTAACATCTCCATGCGCTCCTGATGTGCGAGGATGCGCGAGACGATAAATGCGGCGATCGGCGCTCCGAAGATGAAGACGATGGCCACGAGTGGGATCAGGTCGCTATAGTCGATCACTGTTGGACTGCTCCGTTGGTAAGAATGTGAATCGATCCGTCGGCCGTCGCCAGCTTCATCGAGCCGGCGCCGGAGCCGAGGCGAATGGTGCGTTGTGACGAGTCGTCGCTCTCGTACGAGGATCCGTCGACGACGACGCGCCCGCTGCCGGTCGAGGCCGCGATGGCCAGATCGGCGTCTCGCGCGAGGTGCAGTTCGATCGAGCCGTCGTTTGTCGAGAGCTCGTAGGAGCCGCTTGGCGCAAACGCGCCGTTGATCTGAAGGGGACCGTCATCGGTGTGCAGCGTCGAATCCGGCTGACTTCCGGTGAGGTTCAAGCCGTTGGCCTCGATGCGCCCGTCGTGGGTGCGGGCCGTGAGCGACCCGGCGCTGACGTTGAGCAGCACGAGCCGGCCGTCGGCCGACTCCATCGTAAGGCGGTCGGCGCGCACGTTGGTCGCGATGATCCGGCCGTCGTCGCTGCGGGCGTCGATCGTGCCGGAGAGATCGCTCAGTTTGACGCGTCCGTCTTGCGAGCTGACGCTGACACCGCCGGTTACGCCGTCGATCTCCGCGCCCGCGCAGTGGGCGATCTCGACGTGCGAACCGCTCGGAACCTCGACCTGGATCTCTTCGACGTCGGCGCCGAAGAGCACGACCGAGAGGCGCGGGGCGGCGGGCCGGTCGACGCGCACGCCGTCATTGGTGCGCGCGACGCGCAGCTGCGGATAGCTCGCGTTGGAGTAGATCGCGCCGCGCATCTCCGTGAGGTCGCGGACGTGAACGCGCCCATCGCCTGAAAGGCCAACGCTGACCTTCGAGGCGCGGTCGTCGATCACGACGTTCGGGGTGTCGCCGGCCGAGATCGGCTCGACCTGCGCGGGGGTAAAGGAGAGGCGGTGCATTCCCGAGGCAAACGTCGTGCCGGCGCCGCTGACAGCGTAGACCGCCATGCCGGCGATCAGGATTTCGGCGGCAACGAGCAGCGCGACGATCGAGGCGCGGGACATCGTTAGAGCCTGGGGCCCCAGCCGTCGAAGGTGGGGCGCAGCGACTGCGCGGAGTTCCACCTGTCGGTCGGAAGCGTCGGCCGCTGGGCGTCTGGGCGCTCGGCGCCGGGAAGGGTCTTGTTCGGTATCGTGGTCACTGTGGGGTCAAACCTCCGTTTTCGTTCCTGCCCTAGGTACGGTCCGGGGGGTGACATGTTTCGCGCCGCCGCACCCGCCCCGAGGCCGCCGGAGGAACGAAACAATTGGCCGCGCCCACGCGTAGGACGGGCGTGTCGGCACTCTTGGCGGAGGCGCCGCCCATCCAGCTGAACGCAGTGCCGGAGGACGGCGACTTGGTGGCGATGACGCTCCGGGGGAACCCGGAGGCCTTCGCGACGCTCGTCGAGCGGTACGACCGAGCCGTATACCATCTTTGCTTCCGAACGCTACGCGACGTGGAGGACGCCCGCGATGCAACGCAAGAGGCCTTCTTCAAAGCCTTTCGCAGCCTGCGAACCTTCAAACCCGGGTCGAAGTTCTCGACCTGGATCTTCGCGATCGCGTACCACGCCTGCTGCGATCGTCTCAACCGCCGCAAACGGTTCACCGGCGACGAACTGCCGGATTACGCCGACGCGGCACCCGGTCCGGAGCAGCAAGCGATCGCCCTCGACGACGCCTCGCGGCTGCGCGCCGCGATCGACGCCCTCCCCGAGAAGTACCGCACCGTCGTCACACTCTTCCATCTCCAGGGCCGCCAATATGAGGAGATCGCAAGCGTCCTCGGCCTGCCGATGGGAACCGTAAAGACACATTTGTTTCGCGCGAAGGAGCAGCTACGCAGGCTTCTGGGCGGAACGGAGGTAACCGAATCATGAAGATGCATCAAGACGAACCCGACGCCCTCGACCAGGCCCTCTTCGCGCTCCCCCTCGAGGAGCCGCCGGCCGGCCTGCGCGCTTCGATCTTGCTTGCAACGGCCTACCGCCCGGCGCCCGCTTTCTCCATTTTGGAACTTGGCGTGCTCGGCGCGCTCGGGGCCATCGGTTGCTGGCTGATCTTGCTGCTCGTGCTGGGCGGCGGATCGCTCTTCGTCGAGACGGTCGCCGCGATCGGGACGGCGGTGACTCGGGCCTTCTCCAACTCCGCCACGCTCGCGTGGCTCGCGGCCGGCGGCGCGACCGCGCTCTGGCTCAGCCTTTTCACCGGATTTCAACCGGCCGCGCTCGCTTCGCAGAGGTCCGAATGGAGGGCCGGACGATAATCACCCTTCATGGAGAAGCGCGCAGCGCCTGAGCGGCGCCCCTACCGAGTTCTCGTCATCGAAGACGACGCGGCGATCAGCCGCGTCCTCCAGCTAGAGCTCGAACACGAGCGATACGAAGTCGACGTCGCCCGCGACGGGTTGTCCGGCCTCGAGAAGGCCCTCAAAGAACCCGATCTCGTGATTCTCGACCTGATGCTTCCGCGCATGGACGGCATCGAAGTCTGCAAGCGCATTCGCGCCAAGAGCCGCGTGCCGATCATCATGCTCACGGCGCGCGACCGCATCCCCGACCGCGTGGCCGGCCTCGACGTGGGCGCCGACGACTACGTCATCAAGCCGTTCTCGACCGACGAACTGCTCGCCCGCGTTCGCGCGCGGCTGCGCGAGCGATCGCCGCAAGGCAACGTGATCGAATATGGCGACGTCGTCATGGACCGCGACCGTCACGAAGTGCATCGCGCCGGCAAGCCGATCTCGCTGACCGCGAAAGAGTACGCACTGCTCGAGTACCTGCTGCTCCATCGAAACAAGGTGCACACGCGCGACGAGCTCTTTAACGGCGTCTGGGGGAGCGATTTTCTCGGCGACTCCAACCTGATCGACGTCTACATCCGCTACCTGCGCGGCAAGATCGACGACGGCTTCGACGAGAAGTTGATTACGACCGTGAGAGGCGTCGGCTACACGATCAAAGATTAGCGCGTGTCGAAGAGTATCGCATGTCGCTGAAGTGGCGGATCGCGCTCGGATACTCCGCGCTGCTGATCGTGGCGATGACGGCGATGAGCGGCATCATCGTCTGGCG
The DNA here is from genome assembly GCA_049792675.1 of Vulcanimicrobiaceae bacterium. Taxonomy (GTDB): domain Bacteria; phylum Vulcanimicrobiota; class Vulcanimicrobiia; order Vulcanimicrobiales; family Vulcanimicrobiaceae; genus Cybelea. Next base: position 10,627 of record JBARBD010000036.1, read on the forward strand.
TTTTCAGCAGATCCTTTACGATCAGGCCGAGGCGAGCGTCAACGCCACGATGAAGGCGATCGTGCAGTTCGCCCAGTCGTCGGCGACGCCGTTCTCGCTCGAAGATAACACGCTGGGCACCCTGCAGTTCCTCTTCAACAGCAGCAACCTGGCGACGTGGAACTCGAGGAGCAGCTTCGTCCAGGTCGATTCGAGCGACGGCTACCCGCTGGCCAAGACCGCGAACCTCGGCGCACTGACAATCCCCGGCAACCCCGCGCTCTCGGCCGCGCGCGACGTCGCCTATCGCCAGGACTCGATCGGTGGGCGCCCGTTCTTGATCGAAGACCGGTACCTCCAAGAGGGATCGAGCGCGGCGATCATTCACGTCGCCGAACCGCTCGACACCCTGCAGCTTACCTTCGCACGCGCCCGCGACGCGATCCTGATCGTGCTCGGCGCGACCGCGGCCGCGGTCGTGCTCTTCTCGATCGTCCTGGCCTCGCAAGCGACGACCCCGATCAACGAGCTCTCGCGCGAGATGCGGGAGATCTCGTCGGATCGCCTGGCGATCGGCGGCGGAGCCGGCGCCGTCGACGGACGAAGCCGCCGGCTGCGATGGCACCGGGGCGACGAGATCGGCCGGCTCGCGCAGAACTTCAACGACTTGCTCCAGCGCCTCGCCGAGGCGTTCGCGCGCGAGCGGCAGTTCATTTCGGATGCCTCGCACGAGCTGAAGACGCCGCTCACCTCGATCAACGCCAACGCGCAGCTGCTTCTGCGCTGGGGCGATCAGGATCGAACGATCCGGCGCGAGAGCCTCGAGACGATCGCACGCGAGAGCGCCGATCTGGCCGGCATGGTCAACGGCATGCTGACGCTCGCCAAGGCCGATCGCGGCGACGAGATTCCAAAGGAACCGGTCTCCCTCGCGCAGATCGCGAGCGAGGCTTGCCAGAACGCGGCACAGCGCGCCGCCGAAAAATCCATCGACCTGCGCTTCAACCATAGCGGTACCCCGATCGTCTACGGCGATGCGAGCCTGTTGCGGCAGCTGGCCGGAAACTTGGTCGACAACGCGATCAAGTTCAGCGAACGCGGTTACGTCGAGGTCCGGGTTGGGAACGACGGCACGTCGGCCTGGATCGAAGTCGAAGACAGCGGCCCCGGCATCCCCGACGCGGAGCTGGCCCACATCTTCGACCGGTTCTATCGCGCCGACAAGGCTCGCTCGCGCGACGTGCCCGGAACCGGACTGGGGCTAGCAATCGTTCGCTCGATTGCTCGCGTGCACGACGGCGAGGCGACGGCGGGCAGCGCGCCGGGCGGCGGCGCGCTCTTCCGCGTCGTGCTTCCTCGCATGCAGCTCGCGTTCACCGACTTCTCATGATGCGCCGCACACCGGCTCTGTACAATGGACTGGTGCACGAAGGGTGGCGGCGGGGAGCAATCATATCGCTCCTCGCCTTCTTTTGCTCCCCCGTACTCGCGGCGGCCGCGCGCGCCGACGAGCAGGTTGAGGTTGGGCCGACGCCGGTGCTCAACGTGCACCTCAACCGCGGCAAGCTGACGATCCAAACGTGGGATCGCCAGGAAGTTCAGATCTCGTCCGACAGACCGGTCGACGTCCGCCACCTCGAGCCCGATTCCGTCGATCCACGGATTCCCAAGCAGCTCCAGATGTCGTCGCAGAGAGTCCAAACCGACCATGGCACCGTGACGCTGCCGGCCGAATCCTTCGTTCTTCCGATGCTGCCCGGATCGCAGCACGACGCCGTGCTGGCGCGTGGGAGCGGCGCGATGACGATCACGATTCCGCGTAACACCGCGATGGTGATCGCGCACCTGCGCGCCGGCCACTTGACGATCAGCAACTACAACGGCGTCTTCGTCGCGCATTCGCACTCGGGAGGCATCACGCTCAACGGCGTGACCGGGACCGGTTTCGTCGAGTCGCTGCGCGGGCCGATCGACGCGACCAACTCGACGTTCGACCGCTTGCGCGTGCGCACCGCGACCGGCAACATGTTCTTCGAGAACTGTACCTCCCACCAGATACAGGCGACCAGCAGCTACGGCTCGATCGTCTACGACAACGGCGATTTCCAGCCCGGGCTCGCCCGCTTCGAATCCGAGCACGGCGACGTCGCGCTCGGCGTGCGGGGCGGAGCGCAGATCGGCGCACATAGCGGCACCGGCCACGTCGTGTCGAGCTTTCAGGATCAAGCCCAAGTGCGCGGCGATCCGGCGACCAAACAAGCGACGGTCGGCGGCGGCGGACCGATCGTGACCGCGACGAGCAAGGAGGGCTCGGTCTTTCTCTATAGCGGCTCGATGAACGAGCACCCGCGCGTGCAGCAGCAGCTCAACGGCAGCGCGCGTCTCCCGATGGAACCCTTCGTACCGGCGCCGACGACCGCGCCGCGCCCGCAACCGGCGCAACGCCCGCCCCAGCGGCCGCATCCGCCCAGCCAACCGCCCCCGGGGATCTCCGTCTAGAGCAGAAACTTCCGCAGCACCGCGATATCGAGCTTGAACGTGTGCTGCAGCAGCACCGCCTCCTCGCGATACTCGCACGCCTCGAAGAATCGCTGCGCCGCGCTGCGGTGCACGACCATCGCGCTCATCTTGTGCGCGTTGTAATAATTTGCCCGCTCGGCGGCGGCGGCTAGGAGCGCGCGCCCGATCCCCTCGCGACGCCGGTTTGCTTCGACGACGATCCGTTCGACGTGGGCGAGCGAGGCGGCGATCCGAATCGTAACCGCCGCGACGGTTCGATCGCCGTCGCGGGCGGCAAAGGCGTGCACCTGCTCGTGCCAGACGACGGCAAAGCCATAGGCGGTGCGCAGCGCCTCGCGTTCGTGCTCGTTGTAGAAGCGCGCAACTGCGTCGGATTGGACGGCAGCGATCTCAACCGCCAACCGCCGCCGCCACCTCGGTCTCGAGATCCAAGGTGTAGCCGTCGTAGGCGGCGATCGCGCGCAATCCGAGATCGTCTTCCAACTGCTCGGCGAGGCGCGGCGGATCGGCCTCGAGCATCTTCGTACCGAAGTGCTGAAAGACCGCAACCTTCGGACGGACCTCGGCAACGACGCGGCGCGCGTCTTGCCACGTCAAATGATCGACGTTCATCTCGTCGTGATAACGAAGGACGTTGACGACGAGCACGTCGGGCCGGCGGCTTGCGTAATCGGCGGCGAGCCCTTCGAAGTAGCGTCCGCAAGGAAGATACGAAACGCGCAACCCCTCGTGGACGAAGTGCAGGCCGTGCGTCTGAACTGCGTGGAGGTGTGCCATCGAGGTGTAGAGCTCGACCGAGCCGATCGCGTACGGGCCGCTGCTGGGCTGCAAGCGCTCGATCCGCTCGACGAAGCGCCGCGCGTAGGGCAAGACGACCGGTTCGACATCGAACGCATCGGCCGGCGCGAGGACCGCGCCGCGCCGGCGGAACCCGCCCGAGGTCATCGCCTCGATCAGCACGTTGACGTCGTTGGAGTGATCCAGATGCTTGTGTGAGAGCACGACGGCGTCGAGCTCGCGCGGATTGCAGGGCGGCACGTGCGAGAGCGCGCGCACCAGCATGCCGGGGCCCGGGTCGACGTGAATCTGCGTCTGGCCGAAACGCATCCACATGCCGCCCGAGGCGCGCAGTTGACGCGCAACGACGAAACGGGCTCCGCCGCTGCCGAGGAAGAGGATCGACGAGGTCATGCCAGGATTGGAAGCTTCTCGAACGAGCCGTTGAGTACCGTTCCCGACGGGCGCCCGAGCCAGCGCTCGAGCACGGTCGCGTAGACGCTGCGAAAATCGATGGTGTACCGGAGGTTCCCCATGTTGGTCGCGGCGAGGTCCGGCAGCGCGCCGTAGAGCCCGCCTTTGACCCCGCCCCCGATCAAGAAGAGCGGCGAGGCTTCGCCGTGATCGGTGCCGCGGCTGCCGTTCTCCTCGATGCGTCGCCCAAACTCGCTAAAGGTCAAGGTCAGCACGCGCCGCTCGTTGCCGTGCGCGGCGAGATCCTCGTAGAAGGCGGCGATCGCGTTCGAGAACTGCGTCAAGAGGATGCCCTGCGTCGCATTCTGGCTCACGTGCGTGTCGAACGACCCGTGCTCGACGTAGATCGCCCTGGTGCCGAGATTGCTGCCGACGATCTGCGCCGCGAGCGCTAAGCTGCGCCCGAGTTCGGTCGCGGGGTACGAGGCCTGCGTCTTGTAACCGGCGATGAGTTTCGGCAGCTCCTCTGAACTGCGCTGCGCGTCGCCTTCGATGGCCATCACGTGCGCTAAGTACGGCGAGTCGAACGGCAGCCGTCTGTCGCCGGCCTCCTGCGAGAACGCTTGCCGCGCGGCGAGGTTGCGATCGGCGATCATCGCGTACTGCCCGAGCCCCGGAATCGCCGGGATATCGGTGCGATCGGAGACGAGCGCCTCGGGAAGTACGCGCGAGACGGCGACGCCCTTGAAGAGGTTCTGCCTCGAGAGCTCGGCCTCGTCGAAATACCGGCCGAGCCACCCGGTATGTTCGTAGCGGTCGGGCGCCGCGGTCTGCCAGATCTCGGTGGAGCGGAAGTGCGAGTGGTCGGGATTCGGATACCCGACGCCGTGCACGACCGCGACCATCCCCTTGTCGTAGAGCGCCTTGAACGAGCGCATCCCCGGATTGAAGCCGATCTGCGCGTCGATCGCCAGGACGTCGCTCTGCGCGATCGCAAGCGCCGGGCGCATCTGATAGTAACGCGGATCGCCGTGCGGCACGACGCAGTTGAGCCCGTCGTTCCCCCCGTACAAGTTGATCAGCACGAGGCAACGGTCTTCGGTTCCCGGCAATCCGGGTAGCGGCGTCTGCGCCAGCGCTCGGGCAAAGACGTGCTCGGGATTCGCAACGACCGCTAGCCCCGAGACGGTCCCGATTAGAAAGTTACCTCGCTTCATTTCTCTTGCTCATCAGTTCAGCTGGTAGGCAGGTGTGGCCAGCGCGAGGTAGGCGGCACCGCTGACGCGCACGCCGTAGTTCTCGCCGGAGAGCGAGGCGAGGGCCGCGCTCCCGGCGCCGGCCAGGTAACTATCCAAGTCGAAAACGGTGGCCGGCGCGGCGTCGCCCTGTAAGAGCGTCCGCGCTAGCATGCGCGCGGCCGGCGAGGGCTCGACCGGCACGCCGCGGAGCCACGACGAGGCGTCGAGCGTTTGCGAATCGAGCCGGCGCGTGAGGAAGTTCTGGCGCGCGATCATCGTGCCGCTGGTCAGCCAATTCTGGCCGCCCGGCCAGCCCGCGACGCTCGGCGGAAAGAAGAGATGCTGGCCCATCTGCTGCAGCGCGGGGAGCGCGCTCTCGTCGATCGTCGCGAGGCCGAGCGCGTTGTAGGTTCCGACGACGAACTCGACGGGACTCTTCACGAGCCCGCGATAGGCGCGCCGGCTATAAAAGACGTTGCTGCGCAGGATCGTCGCGACGACCGGCGCGAGCTCGAAATCGTGGCGCCGCAGGAGCGCGGCGACCGCGTCGACCAGCTCCGGCTCGGGATTGTTGTAGACGAACCAGTTGAGCAGGCTGGCCGCGAAGAAGCGCGCGCACTGCGGTTGCGCGAAGATGATGTCGACGACGTCGTCGCCGTTGAAGGTACCGCTGCGGCCGAGAAAGGTCTTGCGGCCTGCGTCGTGGAGCGCCGGGTCGAAGGTGACGGTATCGGTCTGCCGGTCGACGCGCCATCCGGTCCAGGCGCGCGCCGACTCGCGCACGTCCTGCTCGGTGTAGTGATCGACGCCCAGCGTAAAGAGTTCCATCAGCTCGCGCGCGTAGTTCTCATTCGGGTGGGCGGCGACGTTTGCCGCGCCGTTTAAGTAGATCAGCATCGCGGCGTCCTTCGAGACGCTGCGCGTCAGCTCGCGGAGATTTCCCAACGCGTAACTGCGAAAGAGCGCGTTCTGGTTGTACGTGATCGACGGAAAGCGCGGTGTCGCGCGCGAGGTAAAGTGCCCGTGAAAGTAGAGGGTCATCTTCTCTTGCAGCGGCGAGGGCGAGGTTAGCATGCGGTCGAGCCACCAGAGCTGCAAGCCGGTCACGACGGCGCGTTCGGCGCGCATCCGCTCCCTGCGCATCGCGGGCCCCGGCGCAACCGGCGCCGCCGTCAGGTCGGGGGGCGCGATCGAACGCGGCGACGGAAAGACGAGCAGCGCCGTCACGGCATCGTCGGCGCGCATTGCGGCGTAGCGGCGAATCTGTTCCGG
>JBARBD010000037.1:0-1673 GCA_049792675.1 Vulcanimicrobiaceae bacterium
GCTCCGCGCAGGCCCCCAGGCAGCACCTCGCCGAGCGCGTCGGCGATACGCCCGCTGGCGCGCCGCACCTCGCCGCCCGCCCGGTAGCGCGCCGAGATCACGCCGGGACGGCCGACCACGATGGCCAGCACCTTTTCGAAGCGACGCCCGAACTCGAGCAGGTCGAAGGACGAGATCGGGACGAGCGGCCGCCTCCATCCTGCCGCGAGCGATTTTGCGTAGGTAATCGCGATGCGCGCGCCGGTGAAGCCGCCGGGGCCGGCGCCGACCGCGATCCGGTCGATCTGCGCCGGGGTGACGCGCGCCTGCTCGAGCACCGCTGCGACGATAGCGAGGCCGCGCTCGAGCGCGACGTTGCCGGTTTCGCTCGCCGATGCCGCGATCTCGCCGTCGCGCGCAACCGCGGCGGAAAACGACCCCAGCGCGCCTTCGATAGCAAGAACGATCATCGTGGTTCGCGAAGAATAAACGTGCGTGGTGCGTCGCCGGCGCCGTCGATTTCGACTTCGTAGCGGCGCTCCGGCAGAAGACCCGGCGCATTGCGCCACCACTCGACCAGTACGATCGAGCGTCCGTCGAAGGCTTCCTCGAGTCCGAGTTCTGCGAGTTCGCGCGGGTCTTCGACGCGGAAGAGATCGATGTGCTCGATCGGCGGTTCGCCGCCGTAGTGGTGGCGGAAGGTAAAGGTCGGGCTCGAGCCCTCGTCGGCGCCGTGCAGCGCGCGCACGATCGCCCGAACGAAGGCGGTCTTGCCGGAGCCGAGCGGACCGGAGAGCGCGACGACGTCGCCGGGCCGCAGGCGGCGTGCGAATGCGGCGGCAAACTCTCGTAACGCCTCTTCGGTCGAAAGAGTGAGGCGCAACGGGGCGGCGAACGCGTCGCTCATGAGCGGCGACTTCGCCATAGCGCTGCGCATTGTCCTGATGGCGGCCGGATATTATAAGGAAACGGATTGAACGAAGACATCATCGCCCAGGTTAACGTCGAAGACGAGATGCGGGAGAGCTATCTCTCGTACGCGATGTCGGTCATCGCCTCGCGGGCGCTGCCTGACGTCCGAGACGGTCTCAAGCCGGTCCAGCGGCGCATCCTCTACGCCATGCGCGAGATGGGGATGGACCCCACGAAGCAGCATCGCAAGTGCGCCGGAATCATCGGTGAGGTCCTCAAGAGCTATCACCCCCACGGCGATAGCTCGGTCTACGACGCGCTGGTGCGGATGGCTCAAGATTTCACGCTGCGCTATCCGCTGGTCGACGGCCACGGCAACTTCGGATCGATCGATCCCGATCCGCCAGCGGCGTACCGCTACACCGAGGCGCGCTTGGCGCGCACCGCCCTCGACGTGCTCGCCGACATCGATAAAGAGACGGTCGGCTTCGTTGCGAACTTCGACAATCAGGGCACCGAGCCGACCGTCCTGCCGGGGCGTCTCCCGCAACTGCTCGTCAACGGGTCGAGCGGCATCGCGGTCGGCATGGCGACCAACATTCCGCCCCACAACCTGAACGAGATCTGCGACGCGATCGCGGCTTTGATCGACGACCCCGAAGCGACCGACGACGACATCTGCGATATCGTCAAGGGCCCCGATTTCCCGACCGGCGGCACGATTCTCGGACAAGAGGCGATACGCCAAGCCTACAAGACCGGGCGCGGCTCGATTGCGATTC
>JBARBD010000038.1:0-5272 GCA_049792675.1 Vulcanimicrobiaceae bacterium
GGGCTTGCCCTCATGGGTCGGCGTCGGGAGGCACAAGATGTATGCCTCGGCGGTCGGGACGCGGTCGACGACGTGCAAGCGGTTCGACGCGAGCGCTTCGGCGACGGCCAGGCGCACGGGCTCTTCCGTGCCGGGCACGTGACCGGACTGCAGGTTGCGGCGCAGCCGCGCGTCGACATCGTATCCGTAGACGCGATGGCCGCAGCCCGCCAGCAGCGCCGCGGTGGGAAGCCCGATGTAGCCGAGGCCGATAACAGCGATGTTCACCGTCAGTCCTTTCGCACGAAAGCGGTTGCGAGTTTTCGCATCTGGGTCGCGACGTCGTATTGCGATGCGACGCGCTGGTAGGCCCGATCGGCACGCGCTTGCGCTGCGTTCGGATCGAGATAGAGTTCGAGAAGCGCGCAGGCCAGCGCGTTAGAATCGCCGGCTTTCACCAAGCGTCCGCAGCGCTCGTCGAGTAGCTCGGAGATACTGCCGGAGTCGGTCGCGACGACCGGCACGCCGAGCGCCATCGCCTCCATCAGCGCCGTGGGAACGCCCTCCATCATGCGTTCGCCCTCGGCCCGGCTCGCGAGCACGACGCCCGCGAAGCGCCCGGCGCGATACCACGCATGAAGCGTCTGTTGCGGAACGAAGCCGGCGAACTCTACGACGCGCCCGAGTTGAAGACGGGCTGCCGTCTCCTCGAGCCGCTTTTGGAGCGGCCCGACACCGCAGAGCGTGCTGCGAACCGGAACGCCCCACGCGATCAGTCGGGCAAGCGCGGCGAAGAGAACGTCGTGCCCTTTGACTTCGACCAGCGCCGCCGGACACGCAATGTGAAACTCCTCGCCGCGCGCGCGCCGAGGCGTTGCTGGCGGGGGGATCACGGTTCCCAAGCGGAGCTCGAGCAGCCGGCCGTTGAGCTTCGGCATCCGCGCGCGCAGATCGATCGAACCGCGCGTCGAGATGCAGCGCACGAACGAGACGGTGCGCTCCTTGAGATCGAAGGCATTGCGCTCGTAGATATCCCAGCGGTGCGCGGTCGAGCTCCAGGCGACGCCGCTGACGGCCGCCGCGAGCATCGCGACCGTCGCGGGCGTGGATATCCAATAGGCGTGGACGTGATCGAAGCCGTTCTCGGTTATCCAATCGGCCAGCGCGAGCGCCTTCAAGACGACGAGCGCGTTCTTGCCGCGGCCGGGATCGCGCGAGCCGAACGTCTGTCCGAGCGCACGAAGCGCTTCCCGCGGTCTGGCACGAAATGCGCGGATCGCACGCGCGATCAGCTCGGGCGTGCAGAGCGGCCACGCGACGACTTCGACGCCCGGGGGGACGGCTTGGCGCGCCGGACCCGGCGGCGGCCTGACCGGCACGACGACGATTTTTTCGAAATACGCGCGCAGCTCGGCAAGCTCGGCGTTCAGATACGCCTCTTGGCTACCGAACGGGTAACGCGACGTCACGACGACGAGGCGGCGCGCCGGGGTCATGATGCCGCGCTCCCGACCTGCAGGTAGAGCCGGCGGTGCGCCGCGACCATGCGTTGGATATCGTAAGCGTCGAAGACGTTCTTGCGCGCGCGCTCGGCGACTTCGTTGCGCATCCGCGCGTGCCGGAAGGCGCGCTGGATCTCGGCCGCAACTTCCGGCGCTTCGAAGGTCGGGGTCAAAAAGCCGAAGCGGCCGTCGGCGAGCATGCTGCGCGCGCCCAGCCACGGCGTGCTCACGATCGGCACGCCGGCGATCATCGCCTCGAGCAGCGCCAGCGGCATGCCCTCAAACCACGAGGTCATGAGCACCAGGTCGACGCCCGCGAGCAGCGATGCTACGTCGTTGCGATACCCCAGGAATCGCACGCGATCGGCGATCCCCAGCGCGTGCGCCAAACCGCGCAGCACGATCTCCTCTTCGCCGGAACCGGCAAACAGGAGCAGCGTCTTCCGACGCAGCTCTTCGGGCAGCGCGGCGAAGGCGCGCAGCGCCAGAATGTGGTTCTTCTGGTACTCCATGCGCCCGATCGTCATGATCGCGAACTGTGCCGACTCTATGTTGAGCTTCTTACGGGCTTCCGCGCGATCTTGCGGGCTCGGCGCGAGCGTCAAGCCGTTGGGGATGAGCACCAGCTTCTCTTTGGGCAGGCTCTCGAAGTCGATCAGCGCCGCGCCCTGCTCGGTAAAAAACGTCACGACGCGAGAGGTGGCCCGGTGCAGTATCCAATCGGCCGCCCGTTCGAGTTTCGTCCGCCGGAAATCGCAGGGGTTGTGTTCCGTGTGGACGATGATCTTCGTCCCCGCGAGCATCGCCGCGATGCGCCCCCAGTACTTGCCGACGTGGGTGTGCGTATGCACGATATCCGGCTTGCGACGGCGGATCTCTTGCACCAACCTCCAGATAAAGAGCCGGTCCCTACGGTTCTTCCGCCCGGCGTGATAGACCGGGAAGGGGAACGACTCGCTCGTCCCCGGCGGCGGCTCGTAGATCGTCAGCAGCGCCGCGTCGATCTCCGGCGAGGGCAATCGCTTGAGCAACTCGACGATCAGCCGCTCGGCGCCGTAACCGCTAACCGACGGCAAGATGTGGAGAACGGATATCTTCTGGGTCACGTGGCCCGGTGAAAGAGGAACTCGCAGAGCGTCTGAAAGAGCACGGCGACGTCGAGATAGGGAGACCAATTCTCGACGTACTGGAGATCGTATTCGAGCTTCTCGCCGATTGCCGACGTTCCCAGCGTTCTCTTCATATGCACTTGCGCCCAACCGGTGATGCCGGGGCGCACCAGGTGGCGCTCGTCGTAGCGTTCGAGCGTCGTGCGAAAGAGGTCGACGAACATCGGCCGCTCCGGGCGCGGTCCGACCAGCGACATATCGCCGCCGAGTACGTTGAAAATCTGCGGAAGCTCGTCGATGCTGAAGCGGCGCAGGAAGGCGCCCACGCGGGTCCTGCGCGGATCGTTCTCGGTCGCCCAGAGCGCGCCCGACTCGCGCTCGGCGTCCTGCCGCATCGAACGGAACTTGAAAATGGAAAACGGCTTGCCGCCCAGGCCGACCCGTTGCTGTCGGAAGATCACCGGCGACCCGGAATCGAGATAGAGGACGATCGCCGCGACGAGCATGACCGGGGCAAAAATCAGCAGGGCAAGGCTGGCCAGCATGACGTCCATCGACCGCTTCAATAGTTGCGCGCGCGGCGTACAGGCGCGCAGCCGCGCCGGCACGATCAGCACCTGGCGCCCGTCGGTGTGCAGCGAGAGGTCGTAGGCGTGGCGGGTGATGCGCGGCGGGGCGAACGAGAGCCGGATGTGCTCGCGCGCCGCGGTCTCCATTATATGGTAGAGGGCGTGCGGCGGAATGATCTCGGTGAGAACCAGTGCGTCGCATCCCCACCGGCGCGCGTGACTGAACCATTCGATGCGATCCAGGTCGGCGTCGCGACTCAAGTCGATCTGCCCGACCGTCTCCGCGATATCGTCGACGACGATCAGCATCGTCTCCCGGTCGTCGGTGAGCTCGAGGTTCTCCGCGACCTGCGAGACGCGCTCGGCGGTCCCGACGATCCCGACCTTGCGCCGGCTGCTCACCCAATGGTTCTGTCGAACGTGGTGCAGCAGCACGCGCGACGAGCCGACCAGGGCCATCGAGAACAGAAGCCCGTAGAGCAGCGCGATGCGCGACGTCGAGATGTTCGGATAGATGCTGAAGAGCACCAGCTGCGGGATCGTGCCCAAGATCAGCGCCGCTACCGTATAATAGAGCTCGTCCTTCATCGAAAGGGCGAACGTGCGGCGATAGAGGCCGAGCCGGTCGAAGATCAAGACCCAGAGCGCGACGTAGATGACGGTCGCGATCGCGAGATGGCCGAGAATGCGCGGCGAGTTCCAATGATGGAATCCAATGAGCGCGCCTAGCCCGATCGCGACCACGAAGAGGACGATGTCGGTCGAAAGCAAGAGAAGCGTCCAGCTGACGGGATACGCCTTCGGAACGCTGCGGACCGTGGGCTTTGTACGCCGAATGGGGCGTTCGATAATGCGCGTCGACATGGCTACATAAAATGATAAGCGCGCAAAGGCGTTAAGCCGCAGAGTCGTTAGCCTCACGGGACCTGACCGCCGTCGTAGAGACACAAGTCCCGGTCTCAAAGGTCCCGCGACTTGAGCAATGCTGTCCTTATCGTGCGGCGCTCGCAAAGCGTACGATAGCGGTAACGCAATGTCGCAACTAGCGCCGTATCACGGCGAGGCTACCGGTTTAGCCAATACCGCCCCGCTTCAAGGCATGCCGCACGACGCGCACGATTTCGAGCGCGTCTGGGGAGCCGTACGTAAGAGGTGGCGCCTCTTTCTCGCAATCGCGGGCGGTTTCGTCGCGCTCGTCGCGATCGTGACGCTGCTAACGCCGAAGTCGTACTCGACGACCGTTCGCCTGCTGGCTGGGCGGCCCGGCACCGATATCGCCCCGAGCGGCAACGATACCGCGCTCCCCGTCTTAAACGCACTGGTGCTGCAGAACGGCGCCCAGTCGGCTGAAACCTTAGCAGAGCTAGCGCAGCAGCACGATATCGCCGCGACGGTCGTCGACAAGCTTGGGCTGCAAACCAGCCCCGAGGCATTGCTCGGCCGCCTCAGCGTGAAGCCGGTCGTCAATACGGCGCTGCTCAACCTGAGCGTTAAGTGGAAGAATCCCGACGAGTCGGCCCAGATCGCCAATGCCTTCGCGCAGGCGTTCCTCGACCAGGAGCGCGACTTCGTGCGCGCCGAGGCGGTCGCCGCAATCGGCTTCCTCTCGCAAGAGCTGCCCAACGCCGAGGCGCAGATGCGCAAGACGGCGGGCCAGCTGGCGCAGTTCCAGTCGAGCCACGGTTACATGGACGCGGCTACCCACGAGCACGACGTCGTCGCCAATATGGAAACGGTCGATGCGAAGATCGATGGGTTGACGGTCGACGTGAGCGAGGCGCAGGCCCTGCTCAAGAGCGTCAACCAGCAGTTGGCCGCCCAGTCCGCCACGGTGGACAGCGCCAAGCAAGTCGCGGCCAACCCGGTCAGCTCCGATCTGCGGGCGAAGCTCGCCGACGTCGACACCCAACTCGCCGAGGCGGTGCAGAAGTACACCCCCCGCCACCCGGCCGTGGTCGCGCTGCGCCAGCAGCACGACGCCCTCATCGCGCAGATCAACTCGCAGCCGTCGGCGGTCATCAGCCAGACGACCGTCGCACCGAATCCGCTCTATCAATCGCTCCAGCAGCAAGCGGCCACTTACCAGGCTAGAATCCAAGGCGACCAGGGACAG
>JBARBD010000039.1:0-13087 GCA_049792675.1 Vulcanimicrobiaceae bacterium
CCGCCGCGGGGCCGCCGAGCGCGGGCTTCCGATCGCGTGCGGGTACCGGCGCGGAATCACCGCGCTGCGCCGGGCGCTGCGCGCAGCGCACGCGGCCGGCGTTCGGGTCGTGAGCGCGTACGCGTTCTCTGAGGAGAACTGGGAACGTCCGGCCGGCGAGGTCGGGCTGTTGATGAATCTCTGCACGCACGCGGCGCGCGGCGAGCTGCGCCGCTTGGCGAAAGAAGGCGTGCGGGTCCGCATCTGCGGCCGAACCGATCGCCTGCCCGCGAGCACGCGTGCCGCGCTCGAAGGCCTCGTTCTTGCGACCGCGCGCAATCGCGGCATCCTGCTGAATCTCGCAATCGACTACGGCGGGCGCCGCGAGATCGGCGACGCCGTGCGCGCGCTCGCCGAAGAAGTGCGGGCCGGTCTTCGGGACGCCGCCTCGATCGACGAACGCGTACTCGCCGGCAAGCTCTACACCGCCGGTCTTCCGGATCCCGATCTGGTCATCCGGGCCGGCGGCGAACTGCGCCTCTCGAACTTTCTCTTGTTTCAAGCGGCATACGCCGAGTTTTGGGCGACCAACACCTACTGGCCCGACTTCGACGAAACCCACTTCAAGGCCGCACTCGACGATTTCGCGCTTCGCCAGCGCCGGTACGGTACGTAGGAACGGAGGTTCCCCGGTTGATCCGAGCGGTTTTCGTCGGTCCGGGCGGCGTGCGCGCCGGCTGGCGCTTTCTGGCCTACGTCGCGATCCTGATCGGGCTCTTGCTCGGGCTGCAAGCTCTAACGCCGCCGGTGCTTCACGCGCTCCACTTCGATGCGAATACGCTCAACGCGCCGGCGTTCGTCGTCGCCGAGATCGTCGAGGGGCTCGCGGTCTTCGGCGCGACCGGGATTCTGGCGGCATTCGAGCGCCGGCGCGTAGACGCGTACGGCCTTCCGCTGCGCTTGGCTTTCGGCGCCCGCTTCTGGGAAGGCGTTGCGCTGGGCGTGCTCTCCGCGGGCGGCGTCGCGCTCGCGATGATCGCCTCGGGCGGGATGGTGGTGCACGGGTTCGCGCTGCACGGGGCAGATCTTGCGATGGGGGCGGCGCTCTGGCTGCTCGTCATGCTGCTCGTCGGCATCAACGAGGAGTATATGTTCCGCGGCTACCCGCTGCAGGCGCTCGCGCGCGGCATGGGCTTCTGGCCGGCAGCCGTGCTGATATCGTTGCTCTTCGGTGCCGCGCATCTGACCAAGGCCAACGAAAACGCGATCGACATCGGCAACATCGTTTTGGTGGGGTTGCTGACGTGTTTGATGCTTTATCGTACCGGCTCGCTTTGGCTCGCCGCCGGCTTTCATTTCAGCTTCGACTTCATGCAGTTTTTCGTCATCGGTACGCGCAACGGCGGCGCCGAGCCGGTCGGTCATCTCCTCGACGCAAGCTTTCCCGGCCCGGCTTGGGTCAACGGCGGTCCGCTTGGGACCGAGGCGAGTTACTTCATGCTCCCCGCGATCGCGCTGCTCTTCGCGTACGTGCTGCTGCGCCATCCGAAAGCGACGCCCCTACAGACGTAGGCGAGAGACGCTCGTCGCGCGAACGCAAGCTTCGTCTCGTGAATATCTCCGCGCTTCGTGCGAGGGCATTACTCGCGTCGGCGGCCGCCGGCATTCTGGCCGGGTGCGGCGGAGTAAGCCAGTCGCAACTCGCGCCGCGTGCCCCGATGGCACAACCCGAGCGCGAGCGTTCGTGGATGCTCCCCGGTGCCGCTTCGACGGCCTTGCTCTACGTTGCGCTCTATGAACGCAACGAGGTCACCGTGTACTCGTATCCCGGCCTCAAGCTTGAGGGAAGGCTGACCGGCTTGCAGCTGCCGCAGGATCTCTGCACCGATAAGAAAGGCGACGTCTTCGTCGTCAACAGCTACCCTTCGGGCGTCGTCGAGTACCAACACGGCGGGACGAAGCCGATCGCTACGCTCGACGATTCGGGCCAGTATGCGGTCTCGTGCGGCGTCGACCCGGTCACCGGAGATTTAGCGGTTACGAACTTCCACACGTACTTCAGCGGGCCGGGCTCGGTCGCCATCTACGCACGCGCCAAGGGCGAGCCGACGCTCTACTCCGACTCCAAGATGCCATACGTGTTCTTCTGCGGATACGATGCGAATGGGAATCTCTACGTTGACGGGCAGCAGCGGTCCGGAAGCGGGTCGTTTCAGCTCGCCGAGATAGCGAAGGGTCAGAAGAGCTTCGTCAACATCAAACTGCAGGGCAGCTCGATCCTCTTTCCCGGTGCGGTGCGTTGGGACGGCACGTATGTTGACGTCGGCGACCAGCAGTACCAAGTCGTCGGCACGCACTGGGACTCGGCGATCTTCCGCACGACCGGGTCGGGCGGAGAGATCGCCGGCGTCGTGCCGCTTACCGGTTCCAACGACGTCGTCGGCTTCACGATCGGCGGCACGACCCTCGTCGGGGCCGACGACGGTCTCGGTCACGTCGCGCTCTACAAGTATCCGGCGGGCGGGAAGCCGACCGGGCTCATCAAAGATCTCGAAACGCCGACGGGGGTGGCGATTAGCGAGTGACGACGACGAACGGCGTCAAGTCGCCGGCAGAACTGGTGGCCGCGGGGAAGGCGCTGCGCGAACGCGTCCCCCTCGACGCGCACGCGCAGTGGCAACCGCAAGCGGGCCGCGACCCGCTCGCCATTCTCCACGCCTCCGACGCGGATCGGCTCGCCGAACTCTTGCCGATTCGATATGGGCGAATGCTCCCCTCACCGTTTGCTTTCTTTCGCGGAGCCGCCGCCGTGATGGCCGCGGATCTCGCCGCCACGCCGCAGACCGGCCTGGTCGTACAAGCGTGCGGCGATTGTGACATTAAGAACTTCGGCGGCTTTGCCACGCCGGAGCGAAATCTCGTCTTCGACATCAACGATTTCGACGAGACGCTCCCAGCGCCGTGGGAGTGGGACGTCAAGCGGCTCGCGGCCTCGTTTGTGCTCGCCGCGCGCGCCAACGGCCTTTCGGATGCGGTGGGGCAAGACGCGGCGACGGCCGCCGCGCGGAACTACCGCAAAGGCATCCGCTCGTTGGCCAAACTAGATCCGCTCCAGGTTTGGTACGCGCGCTTCGGCCTCGACGAGCTCGTTAAGCTCGCGCCGACCGGTCGCGACCGCGCGCGCGTCGAGCGCCAGATTCAAAAGGCGCTCGGGGCGCCCGGCTCCGACGCCGAGTTTCCGAAGCTTACCGAGCTCATCCACGGACAGGTCCGCATCCGCGACGCGCCGCCGCTGATCTTCCACCCGGCCGCGGAGCAAGCCGCCGAGTTCGACGCGATATCGGCCGGCGTGCTGAAGAGCTACCGCTCGACGATTCCGGACGATCGGCGCGTGCTCTTCGATCGCTACCGCTTCGTGGACGCGGCGATCAAAATCGTCGGCGTCGGCAGCGTCGGGACGCGCTGTTGGATCGCCCTACTGATGTCGCCGGCAAACGCGCCGCTCTTCCTACAGTTCAAACAGGCTTCCGCCTCCGTTTTGGAGCCGTACGCGGGCAAGAGCGCGTACGCGCACCACGGCGAGCGCGTCGTGAACGGCCAGCGGCTCATGCAAGCCGCGTCCGATATCTTTCTCGGCTGGACCGCCGATCCGAATGGCAGCTTCTACGTTCGCCAGCTCCGCGACGCGAAGATCAACCCGAACGTCGAAACCTTCGACGCGCCGATGTTCAAGTTCTTTGCCGGCGCGTGCGGCTGGAACTTGGCGCGCGCGCACGCCAAGACCGGCGACGCCTATACCACGAGCGGGTATCTGGGGAAGAGCGGCGCATTCGACGAAGCGATAGCCGAGTTCGCCAAGGCGTACGCCGATCGAACCGCGCAAGACCACGCTGCCCTCGTGGCGGCCGTCAAGGCCGGTAAGATTCAAGTCAAGATGGAGTAGAGATGCGCGACGTACACGTCCTCACGGTTTCGGTCTCGGCGGCGATCGCACTCGCCTCGATCTCGGGCTGCACGCCGGCCGGGAGCGGTGCGATGCCGAACGCGCCTGCGGCGCTCGCCTCGCGCGACGCGACCCCACAGAAACGCGGGGCGGTGCGGCTGTTCCTCGATGCTTTCGGCGACGCGACGCCGCAGGGCATTACCACCGGCCCCGACGGCGCGCTCTGGTTTACCGACCCCGGCAACGACGTGATCGGGCGCATCACGACCGCCGGCTCGATCACGATGCAGATTGGCGTCGGTGCCGAGGTCTCGGACGGAATTACTACCGGGCCCGACGGAGCCCTTTGGTTTACCATCGAGCAAAGTCAAGCGCAGATCGGACGC
Source organism: Vulcanimicrobiaceae bacterium (assembly GCA_049792675.1). Classification (GTDB taxonomy): domain Bacteria; phylum Vulcanimicrobiota; class Vulcanimicrobiia; order Vulcanimicrobiales; family Vulcanimicrobiaceae; genus Cybelea. The sequence goes on from JBARBD010000039.1 coordinate 4,309, forward strand.
GTCACGACCTCCGGCGGCGTCACGCTCTTCGCCGACCCCGGCGGCGAGTATCCGCAAGGCATCACCACCGGCCCCGACGGCGCGCTCTGGTTTGCCGAGTCGAACGGTCGTGTCGGACGGATGACGACCAAGGGCAAGGTCGAGCACTTTGTCGTCGGCGGAAGCCGTTCCGAGCTCGAGGGAATCGTTACCGGTCCCGATGGCGCGCTCTGGGTAACGCAGTACGTCACCGACGGTAGCCGGCTCTCCAACCAAGTGATTCGTTTGACGACCAAGGGAAAGATGACGTCCTTCACGGTCGGGTCGGGGCCGGACGTCATCTGCGTCGGCCCGGATAAGGCGCTCTGGTTTACCGAAGCCGGCGCGAACGCGCTCGGCCGGCTTACAACCGGCGGCGCCTACAGCGAGTTCCCGATCGGGTACAAGTACGATCAACCCTCCGGCATCGCAGCGGGCCCCGACGGCGCGTTGTGGTTCACGGATTTCAGCGGCCGCGCCGGCATCGGGCGCATGACGACCTCGGGGAAGACGACCTTCTACCCGGTTCCCGGCAGCGACCCGGAGCTCGTCCAGATAACCGCCGGTCCCGACCGACGGATGTGGTTTACCAGCGCCCTCACGCCCTCAGCGATCGGCCGTATCTCGACGCGCCGCTAAGGCATCGCGATCATGATCGACGAATTGTAGTCGATGTAGTGGATGCTCAAGGTCTGGTCGGGCATCTCGATTCGCGCAGCGACCGGCAGCTCGTTCGCGCCGACCCAGAGGATCTCGTCATACGCACCGGCCGTGTCGCGAAGTAGGTAGCCGCGCGCCGGGGCTCCGTCAACTAGCTTTGCGCCGAGCGGTGAGATCGCAAAGAGCCGGCGCAGGTCGGCATTGGGCGGTCCGGCGAGCTGCCACGCCGCGCTAAGCAGCGCCTGATGCTCGCCACCGTTTGGCGAGCGCTTCCAAGCACCGCCGGCCGGCTTGGCGTACTCGACGTCACCCGCCAAGACGATCTGCGACTTCGGCAACGTTATGTGGTAACGGTTTGGTGCCGCATATTCGATCGTCGCGATTTGGCCGGAACTGAAGCGTTCGACTGCAACGACCGATCTCACGTGCGCGAAAGCGACGCGCATTGCGCTCACTTCTGCGTACGCGTCGCGAGCGGCGGCGCTCTGCGCGGTCAGGGCGAGTGCGGCGAGGAATAAAGAAACGGTTCGCATGGCTGGTTCGCTCCTTCACGGATTTCGTACCCATTTGTTCCGCGTTTTTCTCGCGCGGAAAATGTACGCTGCGAACCTGGCGGGCGCCGGTGTGGTTAAGCTTTACGTCCGGTGACGATCGACCAGCCGCCGATCGTCGGTATGGTTTCGATCGTGCTGAACCCGACGCGTCGAAGGGTTGCGGCAATCTCGTCTACCGGCAACATTTCGTGAACGATGATGCGGCCGCCGGACGGAAGGCTCTCGAAGCTCTTTCGAGCCAAGAACTCGCCACGATCCGACGTTGAGTTGCGAAGGATCGCGCCGTAGAAATGCAAGTCGGCGATCGGAAACGGATCGTTGTAGAAGTCGGCGGCGCGCATCGAGATACGATCGTAACATTCGGACTCGTGCGCGAACTCTCGTGCGACCGCGCAAATCGATTCGTGATCGAGAACGACGGCCGTGAGGTTCGGCCACGCTTTCAGCGCGCCGAGTGCGTGGGCGCCCGAGCCCCCGCCGACGTCGAGCATAACGTGATGCTCCGACAGATCGAGGCGCTCGGGCCAGGCAGACGCCGCGACCATGCCGGCATCGTGCATCGCTCTGGTGACGCTGACTGCGAAATCGACCTCAACTGACACGCCCGCATCCTTTCGCGCCGCCCTTTGGTAGGGCGGCTTCAAACGCAAAGACTCGAGGGGCGATGAACCCCCGTCGGCCATCATACCACCGAACCGGCCCGGCGGGGAGCCCCCGGCTGCCCTAGGGAGCTTGGCGAGTTCGCCCGGTTGCTGCTATAGTCAAGGGCGCACACCCCCCCTGTGAAGGAGATTCTTCAGATGCGCTTTCTCGGCACAACTCTCGTCATTGTCGCGGCCTTCGCGGTCATGACGGCCTGCTCGAGCAAATCCTCTTCGAACTCGGATCAGTCGAGCGCCTCGGCGACCGCCGGAGCCGAGGCGACCAGCGCCGCGGCGACCGCCGCCGCCGGCACCGACGTTCCAGACTATCCGGGCGCGACGACCCAGGCCTCGGGCAGCAGCTCGAATATGGGCACCGCTGCCTCGGGCAAGGTCGAGTCGACCGACGACTCGTTCGACAAGGTCTACGCCTGGTACCAGCAGCACCTGCCCGCGGGTTCGGAGAAATCGCACGTGACCGCGCCCGTTCCGGCCGCCGTCTTCACGCTCGGATCTACGGGTCAGGGGCAGACGTCGGTGACGATCAGCACGTCGGCCGGGAAGACGATGATCACCATCGGCCAGGTCAAGATGTAAGAGAAACGCGAGCCGGATCGGTCGCCACGACCGGTCCGGCTGCGTAGGCTACCTCAGGTATCGTTCGAGGTGGTTGTTCTCGATAACGAACGTCCACGCGTCGCGCGAGACGCGGATCGAGCCCGAATAGGGCGTGCTCAACTCGACGATCAGTCCGAGAAAGAGTCCGATCGATCCGGCGACGAGCGCGGTCATCAACATCTGTTTGAAATAGTTCTTGACGCCGAAGAAGAAGGCGAACGCGATCACCATGATCGCCCCGAGCCCCAGCGCCTCGTACATTCCTGGAGGAAGGCGGCTTTGCGCCTGAATCAAGCGCAGCCGGCGGGTATCGGCGATGTTACGGATGCCGTCCAGGAGCTCGGTGCGGACCATCGAGGCTTCCAGCACCGCACCCGGGCTGGCGTGTGCCGGCGGCGGCATCGTGAAAGTGAGCGCGGCCGCGTCATTGATCAACTTGATCGACTGCGGATCCTGCTCGCCGTGCTGCGGAACCGACCATGCCGAGTCGTGGACGCCGATCGCGTATTTAGCGAAGATTCGCTGTAGCTCCGATCGCTGCGGCTCCTGCACGTTGCTCGCATAGCCGAAGGCGTCGGCAAGGTATCCGGCCTCCATATCGATCGTCTGCTGCGCGGTCGCAAACGCGGTCCAGACGGTGCCGACCAGGAACCCGAGCACGACCGAGTAGAGCACGCCGACGACCGAGACCAGAAAGCCCGCGACCTCGTGCTGCTCGATCAGCGCCTCGGGCGGCACGTACTTGCGGAAGATCGAATGGGCAATGACCGCGATCGCCGCCGGGACGACGGCAAATAACGGCAGCGCGATCAAGATCGGTATCCCTGAAAGCCAATCCATTGTAGATCAGCCCCATCTTAACACCCAAAAACGTCTTCGCCAAGGTCGCCACACCGCAGCGCCGAAGCGTTGACGAGGAGGTTCTCACATGATGGCTAGATCGTATCGCGGTATCGCAGCGATGCTTTTCGTCGTATGCGCGCTCTTCGCCGGCAGCGCCGGCGTCTCGCCGGCGGCGACCGGCTCGCAGCAGACGCTGGTGCAAAGCTTCGTGGGCAACTGGACCTGCGTATCGCACTCCAGCGACAGTACAACGTTTCACGAAAGCGACGTGGACACGATGTACGGTAATTGGCTCAAAGTCGCGAGCACCTATCCGGCGCAGATGGGCCAGCCGGCCGGCATGGGGACGACGTTCTTTGGTTACGACGCCAAAAACCATCGTTGGATCGTCGCCGGAGCCGGCACCAACGGCGAGTACTTCGTCAACTATAGCAACTCGCAGAACTTCGATGGCGCGAAATGGATCAACGGCTTCCCGAACGCCCGGACCACCGCGGTGACGCATTCGACGTCCACGCAGTACACGGTGGATAGCCAGGGGCCGAACCCGCAGGGCAAGCTCGTGACGACGCACGAGGTCTGCGTCCGCCGCTAGCCCTCCGCCTCGAAGCGCCGGAGCGCGTCCACGGCTTCGAGCGCCGCGGTGAGGTTGCGTCCCGAGATCGTGCCGGCTAAGCGCTGCACGACCGCCGAGCCTTCGATCGTACCGCCGAAACGCCGCGCGATTGCGATCGCCAGGGGGATAACGGCCAGACCGAAGAGCGCGTTTGCGATCAGCCATCCGGGCGCGGCGGCGCTGTAAACGTCGACGCCAAAGAGCCCGCGTGCGGCAACGATCAGCAGCGGTACCCACATCAGCGGTGCGAAGAGCAGCGTCCATATCGAGGCGCGTACGCGCGCCAGACGCAGACGTTCCAGTTGCGCCTGGATCGCGACGACCGGCGCGTCGTAGTCGATACGCTCGATCGCCACGATCTGCCGGACGCCCGCCGCGAGCAGGGCGAGAGCGTAGGCGCCCAAAGCGAGTGCCGGAGCGAAAAACCGCGGCTCGCGCAGGTGGTCGGCCGCGAACGCGCCGAGGGCTATCAGCGCGACGAAATTGAGCAGCACCTCGAACCAAATGCCTCGGGCGAGCCGGTTCAACGAGGTACCCGCCTTGTCGAGGTTGGCGTGCGCCAGCAGCTGCGTGTTGAGGCGCGTGCTCGCCTCCAGCCGGCGATTGCTCTCGCCCCAGAGTTCCTTGAGTTCCTCGATATCCATAAAGCTCTCCATCTTCTAGCGAAGTCCAATGCCGGCAGTAGCCCGCCGCAGCCGTTCCTTGATGCGACCGATTTTCGTCGCAACGTTGCTCTCGGAGATGCCCAGGATCGCGGCAATCTCGGCGTATGGATAGTCGTCGAGATAGAGCATCATCAAAGCGCGATTGAGCCCGTCGAGCTCGCCGACAAGAGCGTAGACGAGCTCGAGCCGGTCGTCGTACCCGTCTTCGTACTGGGCCGGCAGACGATCGAAGAGCGCACCCTCGGTCGCAACGACGTTCCGCGTCGCACGCATCTGGGTGCGATGGAACGAGATCGCGACGTTGACCACGATTCGGTACATCCACGTCGAGAAGCTTCGGCTCGCATCGAAGCGGGGGTACGCGCGCCAGAGCTGGGCGACGATCTCCTGTGCGAGGTCCTCACGGGTCGCTGAATCGCGGCAGTAGGCGCGAGCCACCTTGAGGAGTATCCCCCGGTGGCGATCGAGCTCCGCGACGAACGCGGCCTGCAACTCCTGGGTCGTCATCTCAGCGGTGATTCGCTGAAACGACCGGAAATATCACATCAGTGGCCGAGCTGGACGAGCGCCTCGCGCAACGAAGTACTCGGTATGCGAACGACGCCTTCGAACGGCTTGTACATCGCGACCGTGATGAAGATCGCGCCGGAGACGGCCAAGGCGCAGAGCGCGAGCGCCGCGATCGTGGTCGCATTGCGTGGAGCGAAGAGGCCGAAGCCGACGAACGTAATCGTGAACCAGAAGACGAGCAGAATCAGCAGCGGAAGCGAGACCGTCGACCCGCTCTGCTCGTAGATCAGCCAGCGGATCTGACCGAGGCTGACGACTAGATCGGTCGCCGCGGGCTTTAGGGAACGTTGGAGATCGTTGCGAGGCACCAGATCCTCGACGGTCTCAAACAGGGCCTCGCTGCGGAACGACGGGCTAAGTTGAGGAGCCCGCGTGGGCTCGTCCGGCCAGATGCGCTCCAAGGTTCGTTCGATCGTCGCGCGCAGCACGCGCCGGGCGGGCTCGGCCTCGGGGCCGTAGTGCGCCAGGATGCGGTCGAGCAAAACCACCTTCGACGAGGCGTCGAGAATCTCGCTGCGCTGCGCGTTGTAGGAGGTGGTCGCCGACGCGACCAGCAGGCCGAGCACGAGGCCGGCCATGGTTCCGATGATCCCCAGACCGATTTCCAGCAGGTGGCGCGACTCTGGGCTCAGGTGATGGTCGGGCAGCGCTCGGCGCAGCCCCATGCCCAGCAGCGCGCCGGTAAAAAGGCACAGAAACGCGATCAGGCCGGTTGCAAACGAACTCATTACGGCTAACTATTAGAGAAGAGCGGGGCGTTTGCCCCGCTCTTCTTTTCGCCGAAGGCGCTGCGAGCCGGCGCTAGCTGGCCGTCTTCGTGCAGTGAATCGTTACCTTCGTTGTATTACCTTGAGCGTCGGTTCCGCTCGAGGCGTCGTTGGTCTCGGTGTCGCTCACCTTGGTGATGACGTCGGTGCCGGTGCTGCCGTCGAGGCCCTTGCTCATCCACGTGATCGTGTTGGCGGTCCAACCGGGCGAGGTGCCGATTCCGTACCCGCCCGAGCTGTCTACGCCGACTTGCACCCATTGTTTGATCGTCGGATCCCAGGTCATGTATGACGAGCCTTTGATCGTGTAGGTGCGATACTGATCGAACGGCGGAGCGACGTCGGACGTAACCATCCAGGCGCCGTCCATGGCGACCGTCGTCGTCGACGTGTCGGGCCGCGTGCTGCCGCGCAGTGGCTGCGTGCAGGTCCACGTTCCGGTCAGGAACATCATCGGGGAGAAATCGGGACGCGGCATGGGAACCGGCGTCGGGGCTGGGTCTGCGGCGGTCGAAGCCACCGGGGCCGATGCAAACGCGAAAACGAGTGCGACTACACCGAGCGCCGCGAGTATTGCATGCTTCATCTGGCTACCTCCTAAAAGCATCCGGCTAAAGCATCCGACCTAAAGCCGGTATCCACGAGTCTCCGGAGTTCGTCGGCGGGCGGCCGCTACCTTGAAAAGTCCCGCTTCCGATAAGCTTGGCGGGACCGGAGACCAGGCAGGCGGGGGCTCGGAGCGGGAGAAAGCCCCTCATACCCTTCCCACCAGCTCTTTTTATGAAGAGAGGTTTCTTATGCGCATGCTGCTCAAGGCGAACATCCCGACCGAGGCCGGAAACGAGACGATCAAAACCGGGGAGCTCGCCACGAAGATGAAGCAGATCCTCGACGATCTGAAGCCCGAAGCCGTCTACTTCGCGGAAGACGGAGGCGAACGCACGGCCTATCTCGTGCTCGACATGGCCACGCCGTCGGACCTGCCGAGAGTCGCCGAGCCGTTCTTTCTCGCCTTTAACGCCCGGGTTACGGCGCGCCCGGCGATGACGCTCGACGATCTCGTCAAAGCCGGTCCAGCCATCGATCGCGCCGTCAAGAACTACGCGTAAAAGCCCGTATCGCGAAAAAATAATGGGCCGCCCGTAGGCGGCCCATTGCTTTCGCGGTTAGCCGGCGGTTGCGCCGTCGGCGTTACGTGCGATTTACGGGTAGGATTGTACGCAGGACGCGGTCGCGTTGCTGAACATCGGCTGCGAGGTGTAGGACTTCTTGCCGAACGGATCGTTCTCGATGTCCTGCCACGCGCAGATGTCGCCGATCTCGCCGCCCGAGAAGTTGTACCAGCCGGCGCCCGGAATCGGGTCGGTTACCGACTCGCCATACTCGTGGCCTTCGACGATCGTCACACCTTCGTCCGTGCCGCTCTCGTCCGACGGCGGCGAGGTGAAGTTGGCTCCGCAGCTGCCGCCAGCGTCTGGCATATACGGCAGGTTCGTGTAGGAGACTTGGTTGCCGCCGCTATATGCGACGCTGTGATAGGCGCACCACTGGGTGCCGAATCCCGAGCTGCTGTGTCCGTGCGGCGTCGCAACGACGTACGAGCCGTTAGGATCGTATGCGCCGAAGTGCGCGACGCCGTTGAGGGCTTCCTGGGCGACCTGCGCGTCGGTCGGGTTGTTCGGAACGGCGTTGGTCTCGTCGTCCCACGCTCCACCGAATTGCTTCTTGGGATTCGTGATGTAAACGTTGTTGCTGCTTACGGTCTCGTAGTATTGAGTGTAGATGTTGTTGTGACCGCTGCCGCCCATTTTCTTCAGGTAAGACTTGAGCAACTTCGCAACTTTATCTGCATCGCCGTACTTCTTGTAGCCCCACAGGATCAGATAGGTTTTGGGATTCACGAGGACCGGGCCGCCGTAGTACTGCAGAAGCAGATTTGGCTTGGCCTGTCCGTGCACCGCATTGCGCGTGAGCATGACGTGGGGCTTGTGATAGAGCGTGCCGCCCGAGTAGATCCAGTCGGGACCGGACGGGACGGTGTGCTGTGCTTGCTGCTGCGTCGTCGAGCCGAGCGTCGGGGAGACGCCGCCGTTGGCCGAACAGCCGACCATTGCGAGCGACGCCACGCACCCAAGGGCGGCGAGCCGCGAGAGCCTATACATGATACGCATCAACCTCTTAATGGAGTAGCTAGAGGGTACCTAGCGGGTGAAAGTCCCTGACTTGGCCACCGCACCCACCTTCCCTCCGCTCGCATGCCAAAAAAGCGCGCGGCTACGGGCCGCGCGCTTGTGTTGCTGCTCAACTGGGTGCCCGCTAGGGTTCGGAGTAGACCGGCTCGGGAGGCGATGCGATCGGAACCGGATTCGGCGCGATGATCGGTCCATGCGAGATGCGGCCCCGGCCATCTCGTTCGTATCCGGCGACGAGCGCTCCGCCGAGATCGACGTCGCGCGCGGTCACGTCGACGTTCACGCCTTTGCCCTGCGCGCTGAGCGTCGTCTCGATCCGCCCGCCCTCGCCGTTGGTCGCGGTCACGACCAGCGATCCGTTCCCCTCGCGCGTGACCGACTCGCCGTTCCCGAGCTGGAGCGTTTGCCCATCCGCGATCGAGAGCGAGCGGCCGTAACTCGTGATCGTCGGATCGCCGCTGCTATCCATCGAGATCTTCGTAGCGCCGTTATTCAGCGAGACGGTCGCCGATTGATTCCACGTCGCGCCCTTGGCGTTGGGCGGCGTCGCCTGCGTCGAAATGCGAAAGCCGCCTGCGATCGAATTCGAATCGAGCAGATTTGGCTGCGACGCCATGCTGTTCCACTTCGAGCCG
>JBARBD010000040.1:0-7504 GCA_049792675.1 Vulcanimicrobiaceae bacterium
CGCTATGAAACACCTCTGGCGAGTCCTGCTCGTGCTGCTCGTCTTTTTGCCTGGCACGTATGGCACCGGAAGCGCCGCGGGCGCGCGATTTGCTCCCGGCGTCCAAAGTGCGATCGCGGCAGCCGTCAATAAAGAGCTCGCAGCCTACGGCGGTTCGCAGCCCATACCGGGTGTCATCGTCGGCGTTTGGGTGCCCGGGAAAGGTGAGTTCACCAAGGGGTTTGGCTACTCGAATCTTTCCACGAAGAGCCCGATGGCGCTCGACGACCACGTTCGCATCGGCAGCAACACGAAGACGTTTGTCACGAGCGTGCTGCTGCAACTGGTCGACGAGCGGAAACTAAGCCTCGACGACACGATCAGCAAGTTCGACCTCGGGCTCGCCGTCCCGAACGAAAAGCTCATCACGCTGCGCCAGTTAGCCGAAATGCGCAGTGGAATCATCGATAATGCCTCCGCGATTCCCGCGGCACACAAGCAGAGTCTCGTGTGGGCGGCGCGCCAGACGCCGCGAGATTGGATAACGATCGCCGGCAAGCAGCGCCCGCTCTTCGCTCCCGGAGCGAAGTATAACTATAGCAACACCAATTGGTTCCTGCTGGGCTTGATCATCGAGAAGGTGACCGGCCATACGATCGAAGCAGAAATACACGATCGCCTGTTGGCTCCGATGGGCCTGACGCAAACGACATTCCCAACGACCGACTGGGGCATGCCGGCGCCCTACGCGCACGGATATTCGCTGAACGAAAAGAAACAGTGGATCGACGAGTCGGCGGTGCTGCCGCCCTCGGTGTCGTGGGCGGCGGGTGCCATGATCTCAGATATGGCCGACATGAAGAAGTGGGTCAAAGCCTACGTTACCGGAACGACCAACAGCGCCGCGTCGCAAAAGGCTCGCCTCACGTGCCTGCCAACGGGTGAGGGCAATCTCGAGTTTGGCCTAGGGATCGGCTGTTCGGCCGGTTGGTACGGGTATACCGGCGGTATTATCGGTTACAATACCGGCGCATATTATCTGCCGGCCACCGGAGCGACCGTCATCGTCTTCGTCAACAGCGATCAAGAAGAACCGGTCCCCGGTGTCGCAAACGCGCTCTTTCGCGACATCGCGAAAATCATTACTCCCAACAACGTACCTTACGTGAAGTAGAAGAAAATGAAAACTGCAAGGATTGTGGTTATTTGTCTCAGTTTGGCGACCGCCTTCGGGAGCTTGACGAGCGTGCGTGCCGGAACGCTCCCCGACATCAGCGGCACGTGGTACGCGAACGGTAACCCTGCGGCGCGTTGTACGATCAGTCAAAGCGGAGACTCCGTGTCCCTGACCAACGAACAGGGCGCCACGGCCACGGGGAGCTTCGTTAACGCGGGCACGATCGCAACGAACTGGAGCTATTTCGGCGGCAGGAACATCACCGGCACCATCTCGACGGATTTGCGGGAGATCACCTGGAGCAACGGCACGTATTGGTCGCGCCCGCTCGCGCCGATCGCGACGCCTACGCCGGTTCCGCAACCGCCGAGTGCTGTTAACTCTCAGGGCGTGTGTAAGGGCGCCGCTCCGTCCGGGTGGGCCGTAACGAACGATGCTTGGAACCCGACGCGCTGCGGCGGTCCGACAAGCATTACGTACAATGTGTGGACGATTGTGCGGCTAGACAGCATACCGGTGGGCGGCACGCTGTCAATCTGCCAAGGCTACGTTCCCATCCCGTCCAATTGGGTCACCGTGGGCACAAGTTGGGTCCCGACCCGATGTGGTCAGCCTACTCAGATCATCAACAATGTCGCGACGATCAAGCGCGTCTCCTAGAACCAGCTTATCAGTGAAGCGTTGGCATTTGGCGGTGCTCTGAGGTAGTTGTGCGCCTCTCACCGATCGCCCGGAGCGCTACGTGCGTCTTGCTGCTGGGATCTACCAATGCCTCACCGACACTACCGACGGTCGACGCGTCGGCCGTCGCTGCCGCAGTCGCCCCCTATGTCGGGACGCAGCTTCCTGGGATTTCGGTGGCCATCGGTTACCATGACCGTGTCATCTTCGCGAGGGGCTACGGGAAGGCCGATTTGGCGAGCGGAGCTGCCATGACAGCGCAGACGCGTCTTGGAATCGGCTCGATAGAGAAGCAAATGACGGCGGGTGCACTCTTGGCGCTACAGCGCGACGGATTGCTGACGATCGACCAAAAAGTCAGCGTGCTGCTACCCCAATACATCTATGGAAACCGCATGACGCTGCATGAGTTAAGCACGCTGAGCGGCGGCCTGCAGGGGCACGATGAATATCCGGACGGCGACGTGACGTTCGGGATAGTCGGTGTCAAGACAGGTAACAGTACCGTCCGGCAGGTCTTTGCGAAGCTGAACGCAACCGCGCCGATTCGACCACCGAACACGGCATGGGACTACTCGAATATCAGCTACTGGCTGCTCGGCCGCGCGATCGAATCTGCGACCAAGCGAACCTACGCTCAAGCGATGCAAGAACTCGTCTTTGGCCCGCTCGGAATGAAAACGGCGTACATTCGCGGAACGCGACCGGACGTCAACTTTGCGACCGGGTATACGCGGTTCACCGACGGTACTTTCCACAAGTGTCCCGAAATCAATCTCGGAACGTCGGATTCCGCCGGCGGCGGTGCGATGACGGCAAGCGATGTCGTCGCATGGGATGAGGGCGTGCGCGCGAAACTGCTCGCGCCCGGTCGGCTTACGAAGGTCATGTTCGAGCCCAGCGGCTTACCCATTGGCAAGCCGGTCGGTGATAGCTACGCAATGGGTTGGTTTGTCCGCAACGATCCTATGCTGGGCTACGGCATCTTCGATGCACCCGGGGATACGCTGCTCTTTGCAAGCCTGAATGTGGTATTCCCCGATGGAAGCGACGTCGTGCTGTTGACCAATGCGAACTTCAATAGGTTCGTGTCCGATCGTAACTTAATTGCGTATAAGGTGCACAACGCCATCGCGAGCTTGCCGCCGCTCAAACTGCCCCTGGGCGGGGGGAATCTCCCCACGACGAAGTGTGTGATCGAGTGAACGCTCGCAGCGCGAAAGCGCGCGATCGTCGCCGCTTACTGCGAGATCGAATACGTCGAACTGAATGAATCCGTCGTCATCTCTGTACGGGATGGCGGTAACGCGGTCGTAGGACTAAGGATTCCAGACCGGGAGCAGCGCGAAGGCGGCTTTTTTCGTGGCTTCGTAATAGTAAGTGTAAGGCTTGCCCATCAGCTCCACGGAAAAAACCGCCAGTTGCAGCGTGCCGCGGTCATCCAACGCGAGTGGCTTGAGGTGCTGCGGCGGGCCATACTTGCGCCCCATCGTGGCGAAATCGCCGCCGAAATCTGCGGCCGTTTCACGGCCGTCCAACGCGCGCTGTAGCCACGCGAGCGCCTGTGCTTGCATCCCTGGCGGAGGATGCGGTAAATGGGCGGGCGTTGGGGTTACTGCGCCATTTTCGGGAACGTAGAGTGCGGCGATCGCGCGGATCAACTGCGGCACCGCGGTGAAGCCCCCGTTGGAGAGCACCGTAATCGACATGCGGTCGTCCGGAAGCATCCAGTTTTCGCTCGTACTGCCGAGGTGGTTGCCGCCATGCCAGATCAGGCGATGGCCACGAAACTCCGCTACGTACTCGCCGGCGCCGTACCCGGTCGACGATCCGTCGCGGAGCATACCGGCGGTCGTCATGATACGCCACATCGCGGCGGAGACGACGCGATGGGCTAGCAGCGCCTCATCCCACGCGGCCATGTCGCGCACGTCGACCAAGATGTCGCCGGACGCGCCGAGCAAAGTCGTTTTTCCGCCAGGCTGGGGATAACCACGAATCGGTGTCGGAAAGAAGTAGCTCGTCGCCCGATCCTGCGGCAGCGCGCCGGCGCCAAGGAGCGTCCAGCTGCGCAGTTGCAGCGGTTCCACGATGTGCGTTTGCACGAACGTCGCGTACGGCACGCCGCTGACGCTCTCGACGAGCAGTCCCAGCAGCTCGTAGTTGGTGTTCGAGTAGTTGAATCGTGTCCCGGGCTGGAAAAGCAGCGGACGCGCCGCATCGCGCGTGATGCGCGTGGTAAGAGGCATGGTGGCATCATCGGAGCCTTTGCCGGTGTCTTGATAACCCGAAGTCATGCCGTAGAGCTGCGCGATCGTTACCTCGCGGGCGTGCGGAATCTGCGGGAGGTAGCGCGACAGAGGTGCATGGAGGTCGATCTTTCCTTGCGTTGCGAGCAGTGCTAGTGCGGCTGCGGTGAACTGTTTCATCAGTGACGCGCCGTCGTAGGGAGTATTGGGCCCAGCCGGCAGCTTCGGGTCGATACTGCGGTCCCCAAAGCTCTTGGCATAAGCGATCCGTCCGTCACGAGTAATCGCGATCGAGACGCTCGGTGCGATTCCCGTGCCGATGAACGCCCGGGCGTACGCGTCGATTTGAGCGCTCGGATCGGATGTTTCGGCCGCTGCGATGGGACCCGTCGAAACGAGTGCCGCCAAGGCAAGGGAAAGGCCCGCAGTGCGCATGAACGCAAGCGTTCCGTAGTGGGCAGACGTTACCTTGCGTCTGAAGAAAAATCCCGAGACCATGCGGTCGAGCACGTTCACCGGATACTGCGTTTGCGCATAATACGTCGACGCCCATCCCACATTGGATGCAGGAGCCGGCGCTCGATCTCGCTCGCATGGCTGTTATGGGTGACGCGCCTGATAATGAGCTGGCAGAGCAGCCAGTTGGTGTGCTCGGATTTTTTACGGCCGCTGTCTAGCGCGTGGCGGTCAAATGAGGATGCTCGCAGCCGCGATTCCGTTCGTGCGCCAACGCTGAACCTGATGTCCAAAAACCACTTCTCCACGAAAGCGGGTCACCTCCAGGCTGCTCCCGGCGAAGGCCTTAGAATCTTGCCTAATCCTCTAGGCTGCCATTAACGGTATGAGATGGAGCGGAGAGGGTTGCCGAGATAGCAGGCATGGCGTACGATGAGCAGACGGGGAGCCCTCAGCAGAGGGCCGTTTCCGCTGGGAGGCACCATGGACGGACGGGCACTGCGTTTCGGCCAATTATTGGCCGGCGCTACCATCATCTCGATCGCCGGCTCGCTATGGTCAGGCTGTGCTTCAAGGGGAACTCCAACGAGTGCGCTTCCCGCGACTCAAACCGCCGAAGTTTCCACGCCACTCCATGGCATCACCGTTGCGGTTACGAATCTTCATGATTCGGGTACCGGTTCGCTACGCGCCGCCATTGAGACGATCAACAAGCGCCATGCTGCCCATGCGGCCATCACGTTTTCCGTGAGCGGAGGCACTATACAATTGGCCAGCGATCTTCCCGCAATTGGCGCGCCCGTGGCGATCGATGGAACTTCGGCTACGGATTACGCGGGGAGCCCGGTCGTCGAGGTCGATGCAAAGGGTCACGCCGGTATTGTCTTCGCGCCCGGCTCCGCCGGTTCGAAACTCCTCGGCCTCGCCATAGCCAACGCCGACGGCAACGGCGTCACGCTGAACGATGGTTCGATCACGGTCAACCTCAACTATATCGGTCTAAACCTGGCAGGAAGCGCATTCGGAAACGGTGGCGACGGCGTCTACGTGTCCACTTCATCGTCGAACAACCGAATCGGCTTGAACAAATCCGGCGCTTCGGGTGCAGTAGCGAACGTCATTTCCGGCAATGCGGGCAACGGCGTAAGCCTCCATGGCTCGTCGGGCAACACGGTCGCCGCCAACCGTATCGGCACCGACGTCAACGGCAAGCGCGCGATCCCTAACGGCGAGAACGGTGTCTGGATTACGGCGTTTTCGGACGATAACGAGATCGGCGGCACGCGGTTTGTGGACAGTTCTACCGGCCAAGCAAACAATCCGACCGGAAGCGAAGGTAAGACCACGCCGGTCTTCGTCGTTCCGCCCGACGGAAATCTCGTCTCGGGCAACGGCGGGAACGGTGTTCTGATCGACCACGGTTCGCAAGCCAACGTCCTGAATGGCAACTTCGTAGGAACGACGGCGGACGGAGATGCTACGATTGCGAACTCGGGCGACGGCGTGCGCATCGCCACTGCGCCCAAGAATTCGCTGATTGGTTGTAAGTTCCGCAATAACCCGTTCGTGTACTACAACGTGCTGAGCGGAAATCGGAGGAACGGACTGCGAGTCACCAACTCGAACGGCAGCGTCGTGCAGGGCAACTTCTTCGGCATCGGCGCAAACAACGCGACCGTCGTCGCCAACTACCGGGACGGCATCCTCATAAACGGCTCGTCGCAGGATACGCAGGTGGGTGGCGTTATCCCGCTAGGTAACGACTCGTCCGGCAACGTGCGCAACGGTATCGAGGTTGCCGGCACCGCGTCGGACTTCACTACGTTCAATACGTTCGACGGCGTGCTGGCTTTTGGCGGCGCGGCCCCGAACGGCAACGACGGACTGCTCATCACGGCGACCGGTGGCGGCCAAACCGCTCGTACGAACGTTTTCTCCGGCAACGTCAACAACGGCATCGAGATCGGTGGAGATGCTTCGGGCGTCACCGTCGGGCCCGACATCGCCGGTCTTAGCACGAAGGGCGATAGCGTCGTGCCGAACGGAAATAACGGCGTTCTCATCGACGGTAACGCCCACGGCAACGCGATCGGCGACTATTACCAGTCGGTCATCCCGCAAAACACCTTCGGGGGCAACCTCGGCTATGGTGTTGCAATCGTCGACGGCGCCCACGATAACCAGATCTTCAACAACTTCGTCGGCACTGACGTGTTCGGCACGTTCGCGCTGGCGAACCAGCACGGCGGCATCTATGTTGGAGCCTACGCCGTGCGCAATCTCGTCGGCGGTTCCAGCTCGGATCCCAAGAAACCGAAGAAGAACCTCGTCAGCGGCAATGTGGGCAACGGCGTGACCCTGGATACCGGCAGCAGTTATACGGCGGTCATCGATAACTGGATCGGTCTGAATCGGGCGGGCAAGAAGGTACTGCCAAACTCCCGGCGCCCGATCGCAGTGAAAAAGGGCAGCTTCCACAACAAGATCCACGGCAACGTGACCTAGCGTGCGACGTAGGCGCGGTTCGATTGTTTAGTTTTCTGCTCCGCGCCATGACGAACGGGCTCGCTTGGCCGGGCGTCGTCGACCCGTCACCCAAAGAGCGCCGATGTGGTTGAAACATCTTATTTCGTGGAGCTTTTCTGGTAGCGCCAACGGGAATCGAATCAGAGTCTGAACGGACTGGCGAAAAGTGAGGAAACGCGCACACGCATGCCCTGCGTGGCTTTTTCCGAATGCTAGGTGTCCGCAGACTGCCCGAAACGCAAACCGACGTGCAAAGTCGGTGCCACAACGGTGCCACACTGCCCGCATTGGTAACCCATTCCTCGAGAGATCCTTGCCCGAACCGCGTCGGGCCACGGGAACTGATTCGTGCCATTGTCTGTCGTGTAGACGACGATCGTGGAGTCGAGCCACACCCACCTTCTGCAAGGCTGGAAAAACTGATGAGGACAATGCG
>JBARBD010000041.1:0-4005 GCA_049792675.1 Vulcanimicrobiaceae bacterium
CGCTTCGCGACGGTCGCGGCGAACTTCGCGCCGCAGGCCGATGGCGCCAGCGTGCGCGTGCAGCTGGACGGATACGACATTACATCGCGCAGCGGCGTGTCGCCGGCCGGTTTTTCCTACACGCCACCGGCGCCGCTCGACTCCGGCTCGCATACCGTTCGCGTAAGCGGGCGCGGACGGGCCGGCTTGCCATTCGCGCACTCGTGGTCGTTCACGGTCCGCCATCGCGAACCAACCCCGATCCCGCTCGATATCCGCTCACCTGACGAGAACGCGACCGTCCCACGCACGTTCGCCGTCGCGGGAAGCACCGTCCCGAGCGGTAAGATTACCGTCACTGCCGGAGCGTCGCAATCGGGCACGGGTCAGTTCACTGGTAACACGACGGCGGGCCCGCGTGGAAACTTCAATATCACGGTAACGCTCGGTACGCTTCTCGGTCAGCAAACGGTGACGCTGAAGGTCACCGCGACCGATCCATCGTCCTCGCAAACCGCGCAGAAGACGCTGCAGCTTCGTTTGAGAGCCGCCGCTCCAGTGCCGGTGCCAACGCCTGCTCCAACCCCGGTGCCAACGCTCGCTCCAGCCCCGGTGCCGACGCCCGCTCCAGTAGCCCCGGTCCCACCGCGCGCTCCAACGCGCCCACCGATGGTTGCTCCGACCATAGCGCCAACCGCCGCTCCAATAGCGCCGGTGCCAACGCCGGCTCCAACGCGCCCGCCGATGGTTGCTCCGACCCCTGAGCCGACGCCCGCTCCGACACTCGCGCCACGGCCCGTTCCCACGCGCCCACCGATGATTGCTCCGACTCCGGCGCCGACCGCCGCCCCGACGCTCGCGCCAACGCCCGCTCCAACTCCGGTGCCAACCGCCGCTCCGACGGCGCCTCCGACCCCAGTGCCAACGCCTGCACCGACCCTGGCACCGAAGTTTGTTCCGGCCGCCGCTCCCACTCCGGCGCCAACAATGGCGCCACCAGTGTCTGCAACCCGTAGCACGCGTGTGGCTCCGACCGCCACTCCAACAGCGACGCCGGCCGCCCTCATCGATCGCGAATAAGGCGTCGCGCATCGCCCCGATGACGCAAGAATGAAGAGGGACCGGCTCGCGCCGATCCCTCGTTCTTGTCGTACGACCTAGGCCGTTGGGTAGTCTGTTACTCTGCCGCCCAGACAGCTTGGATCGCGTTGAGTGTCGCGCGCGGTTCGTGTTTATCCGGAGGACGCTTCGGGAACGGGTTCCCGCCGCCAGGATATTGGTACTCTCTGTCCACCGGCTTGTCGGAATTCAGCCCGAACCACGCCTCGTCCCAATAGCACCCGGCGAATGGCGGAGTGGGCGCGACATTCTGCGCACCTTTGCCGTTCGAGGCCCCGCCGATTTGCAGGTGTGGCCATCCGGCTTTCGACCACTCATCGTTCCACTCAAAGTAGAAGCCGCCGGAACCGACGCCGCCTTGACTCGTTGAGTTGGCATAGAGTTCTTGGGCATTCGATGTCACTTGGGCCGCGAGGAACTGGATGTTCGGATTCCCGCTGGCCGGCAAGTCACGGACATGTTCCCACGGAGGCTTGCCGCCTTGGCTCGGCGGGAGTCCCCAGTACGGGGCGCCACTCCAAGGTTTACCTTTGGGCCAATCCGGCGGCTGAAATGAGCCCGTTGGATACGTGCTCTCCGGGCAAACGTGCGATGTTTGGTCGTATGTAGCGCTCGACTGCGTCCACCAACCCGCACTCGCTCCATACTCGGCCATGATCTCCGGCTTTGTCGTCGCCTCCTTGATCTGTTTCCAGATGTTGGTAAACGTATATCCACGATACGAATCGATGCCCCACGCATCGATTGCGAAATCATTTTTCTCGCCCTCAACCACCGTGGCGAGTTGATCGTGCGTCACGAAGTCTACCATCGTCGTCGTGATGATCTTCTTGGAGACGGTGGCTTTATAGCCGGTTCGAATCGAAGCAGCGATCTGGTTAAGGTTCTGCCACCATTGCGGTTGCTCGATAAGGTCGAGCGAGTTGATCTCCGAACCTAAGGAGAATCCCATGAACGCCGGGTAACCCGAGTACTCCCTAGAGGTCAGCTGATAGACCGCTTTGAGGGCTTTGAGCTTCGCCGGGTTCAGAACGTCGACTCCCCCGAAGAAGATACTCAGAACGACGTAAACCGGATGGCCGGGACAGCCGTTCCACGCCTTGTCGAGGAATTTGTCGATCTTGCCGGTCTCATAGGGCCTGAGTTTGTTGCCGTCGCCCAAATCGGGTAGGTAGGGCTTGAAGCTTTCCAAACTCACGTTATACACCTTGACCGCGTTTGCGCCCGCAGCGCACATGGCGGCGAGGTCCGGTGCCCAGATGGGCTCATTGGCGTTGTCCAAAGGGTTTGGATCCGAGTACGAGTCGACTTGCGTGTTCCCGTAATCGACGCCCTTGATATACAACGGTTGGCCGTCGACGAGAATGGTTCGGCCGCTCACCGTGAAGGACGTGCTATCAGAAGTGTTGCGATGCACGCGGGTCGCCCCCGCGCTGCCCGGCTGCGTCACGGCCGGCGTGCCGGTCTGCGATCCGCCGCAGCCGGCAAAAATAAGCGTAGCGGCGCAGACGCCTACTATAGATCGGCTAAAAGCTTTCATAGGTATTCTCTTTCTCCGAATTCACAACGTTGAGATGACAGAAAAGCGGGGAAACATGGAGTTTACCCTCGTAAGGTAGGTTACGCTTTCGTGGCGGCTTTGTCCATAGCGGAGTTAACGCCGGGCTCGCCAGCCTTGCTGCCCTGAACGCTCAGAGCTCGAACGTTTCCCAGTCGTAGGTGGTAAAGCCGCGGCCGATATCCTCCCAGCCGGTGCGATAGGCCTTTCCGATGCCTACCTCGTCGTCGAATCCAGCAACCCCCACCGGAAGCTCTTGCTGCGGTCTTATATATCTCAGCTGGGTGACCGGAACGGTCTGCAGGACCTTCGCGAGCGACGGATTGCCTAACGTCGCATGGGCAGCCTCTTGCGGTGTGAGACGCGCGAACGCGCGCTTGCCGACCGATTGAAAGTACGCGTTGCGCATCTCGGTGTCGAGAATTTTTCGCTGCATCGTTCCATAGATGCCGAAGACGATCTCCACGGCATCGTCGTAGCTGGTCACCGGCTCGAACGGCGGGTCCAACAAGACGACGTCGGCCCCGCTGGAGACCGCGTGCGCGATGCCGACCGGCGAGTTGCTCGCGACGCCTCCGTCGCAATATTCGTTGACCACACCCTCGGGATTCGGAATCAGGACCGGATCGAACACGATAGGGAGGGCCGCCGAGGCAAAGATGGCGCGATGCAAAAGGTCCGGCGTCGCCTCGCGCACGATCGTGTGCGGCCCGAGCGTAAGCTGAAGCTCGCGCACCAGTCTCTTGGATAGGTCTTCGCTGCGACTATGCGGCCGCGCGTAAAAGTATTCGGGGCGCTGGAGCGTGAGATTCGTCGTCGCAAAGACCAGCGGCATCAGCAGCGGCGTCGTGGGATCGATGTTGCGAGCAATCCAGTCGCTGACCGGTTTGCTCTCCAAGATCGCGCGCTGATTTCTCACGAGGCCGGTCAAGTTTGCCGCAGCCGCAGCGTAGTTTAGTATCCCGCTCTCGGGATCCTGGAAGGCGGCATACTGGTGCTTCGCGCGCATCAGATTCTGCCCGCTAATGCCGTACCAGAGTTCGCGGAGCTTCGCATATTGGCCGGTCGCAACGAACCAGCCGTTGAGCGCTCCGATCGACGTTCCGCAGACGATTTCGTAAGGGAGCAGCGGCGATCCGTCGCCCACCGCGCCGGCGGCTGCGAGCGCTCCGACAACCCCAGCTTCGTAGGCACCGCGCGCGCCGCCGCCGCTCAGGACGAGGGCGCGCTCGAACGGCGCGTCCATACCCGCTCTGAATGCGCCGAGCAGCGGCGCGGCCAGCGCGGTCGCGCCGAGCGAGAGTAAGAAGCTCCGTCGTTCGATCATGTTCAATCTGTCGGCCCAGGGC
>JBARBD010000042.1:0-30530 GCA_049792675.1 Vulcanimicrobiaceae bacterium
CGACGAATACGGACGACGCGCCGGCACTCTCCGGGCTCTTTACCGGCGACGCCGTGATCGTGGATGAAAATCCGCCGTTTACATGGCGTGGAGCCGACGCCGGCGTCACGTGGTGGCACGTCGTCGAGGCGATCACGCAGAAGGCGAAGCTGGCTCATTTGAAGGCGACGAGCGGTCGCATGGGCGAGTTCCGTCAGTCGGCCACCGACGCGTACTTGGTGCAGCCGCTGACGATCACCGCAATCGCCAACGGCAAACCGTTCGCTGAATCGGGAACGCTGACGTACACGTTCCACAACACCGGCGGGAACTGGCTGATCTCCACGATGGTCTGGACAACCAAGCCCTAGCCTTCCCCGTATCGGCACAGGGCTCTCTGCTTAACATGTTTAACAATGGCGCGATTCAGTGGCGCCGTTCGCTATGCCGTTTAATAAAAGGAGATGCATACGTCGTGGGTCGGGCTTTATGAAACGCTCTTCATTCCAGCGCTGTTTGGGCGCGCTCGTGATGGTCGTTGCCATCGCGAATCAGACAGGCTGGGCGCGGGCCGGTACGAGCGGAGGAGTCGCCGGAACGGTTAGCGACGCGAAAACCGGCCAAGGAATTCCCGGCGTGACTCTGCAGGTCAGCAGCCGCGCTCAGAGCGCAACCGCGACGACCGACGCCCGCGGGCATTTCATCATTTTCTCTCTGCAGCCCGACGACGACTATACGTTCACCGCAAGCAAGGCGGGGTATTTTAGCCGGAGCGTCTCAGGCTATAGCGTCTACGCCGACCAAACGCAACGGTACGACTTACAACTTATTCCTTCTCCGGCGGCGTCGCCGACTCCGACACCCGCGCCAAGCTCGGGTTCGAGGCCGGCTCCGCCGCACGTCGTTAAGCGCTAGGCGGGTGCGGCGAGGTCGAACCGATCGAGGTTCGCGACCTTTTCCCACGCGGCCACGAAGTCGCGCATGAAGTGGTCGCTCTCGACCGCGTAGACCTCGGCGATCGCGCGCAGCTGCGAGTTGGAACCGAAGATCAGGTCACAGTTCGTGCCGGTCCACTTGACCTCACCAGTGCGCCGCTCCCGACCCTCGTACGTGTACTCCTTGCCTGCCGGCTGCCACTTCGTCGCCATGTCGAGCAGGTTCACGAAGAAGTCGTTCGTGAGCGTGCCCGGCTTCTTGGTGAAGACGCCGTGTTTGGAGCCACCGACGTTCGCGCCGAGGACGCGCAGGCCGCCGACGAGCGCAGTCATCTCGGGAGCCGTCAACGTGAGCAGCTGCGCGCGATCGAGCAGCCGCTGCTCGGGCGAATGCGCGTGTCCGCCGCCCAGGTAGTTGCGGAATCCATCGGCGGTCGGTTCTAGGACGGCGAAGGAATGCGCGTCGGTATCCTGCGCCGTCGCATCCGTGCGCCCCGGCGTGAAGTTCACTTTAACGTCGCGACCGGCGCTCTTCGCTGCCTGCTCGATCGCGGCTGCGCCGCCGAGAACGATGACGTCGGCGAGTGAGACCTTCTTGCCGCCGGAGAGCGACGCGTTGAAGTCCGTCTGAACCTTTTCCAGTGTCTGCAGTACTTTTGCCAGCTCCGCGGGCTGGTTCACGGGCCAGTCCTTCTGCGGCGCGAGGCGGATGCGCCCACCGTTTGCGCCGCCGCGCTTGTCGGTGCCGCGGAACGTCGAGGCCGACGCCCACGCGGTCGTGACCAATTGCGACACCGAGAGGCCGGAAGCCAAGATGCGGCTCTTGAGTGCGGCGATGTCTCGCTCGTCGATCAGCGGATGGTCGACGGGCGGCAGCGGATCTTGCCAAATCTGCGGCTCGGCCGGAACTTCAGGACCGAGATAACGGGAGATCGGTCCCATATCGCGGTGCGTCAGCTTGTACCACGCCTTGGCAAAGGCGTCGGCGAACTCTTGCGGGTTCTCGTGGAAGCGCTTCGAGATCGGCGCGTAGACCGGATCGAACTTCAAGGCGAGGTCGGTCGTGAACATCATCGGTGCATGCTTCTTCGACGGATCGTGCGCATCGGGAATGGTCCCGTTGGCGGCGCCGTTCTTGGGCGTCCATTGCTGAGCGCCGGCGGGACTCTTCGTCAGCTCCCACTCGTAGTTGAAGAGATTGTTGAAATACTGATTGCTCCACTTGGTAGGCGTCGCGCTCCAGGCTCCCTCGAGGCCGCTCGTGACCGTATCGTCGCCGCTGCCGGTACCGAACGTGTTGCGCCAGCCGAGATTCTGCTCTTCGATGCCGGCGCCGGCCGGCGCCAGACCAACGTACTTGGTAGGATCGGCGGCGCCGTGGGCTTTGCCGAAAGTGTGGCCACCGGCGATGAGCGCGACGGTCTCCTCATCGTTCATCGCCATGCGTCCGAACGTTTCGCGAATGTCGTGCGCCGCGGCGAGCGGGTCCGGCTTCCCGTTCGGACCCTCCGGATTTACGTAGATCAGGCCCATCTGCACGGCTGCAAGCGGGTTTTCGAGTTCGCGTTGGCCGGTGTAGCGGTTGTCCTCGAGCCACGTCTCCTCCGGACCCCAGTAGATGTTCTCGTCGGGCTCCCACGCGTCCACGCGGCCGCCGGCGAAGCCAAACGTTTTGAACCCCATCGATTCCAAGGCGCAGTTTCCGGCCAGGATCATGAGATCGGCCCACGAGATCTTTCGGCCGTACTTCTGTTTGATCGGCCAGAGCAACAGACGCGCTTTGTCGAGGTTGGCATTGTCCGGCCAGCTATTGAGCGGCGCGAATCGCTGCTCGCCCGAGCCCGCACCGCCGCGCCCGTCGGCGATGCGGTACGTCCCCGCGCTGTGCCAAGCCATGCGAATAAAGAGCGGTCCGTAATGACCGTAATCGGCCGGCCACCAGTCTTGCGACGTAGTCATCAGGGCGAAAAGGTCGGCCTTGACCGCCTTGAGGTCGAGGCTCTTGAACTCACTGGCGTAGTTGAAGTTCGGGCCCATCGGGTCGGAGAGTGCAGACGGCCGGTGGAGCGGCGACAAGTTCAACAACTCCGGGAACCAGTCGATATTCACTCGGGGCCGCAGGGGCACGTGCTTTACGGGACACTTGCCCTGGTCGGCTTCCGACATTTCGACGATCGTGTTTTCCATCTCGTACTTACTTCTCCGATCCAGAATAAAGGTGGGTAATGGGCGCCGGTCAGGCGAGCAGACGGCCGGGTGCGGCGGTGCAGGCGGATACGACGCTCTCGGTAAAGAATGTTCTGAAAGTGAAAGTCACTCTCACCTTGGCAGAATACTGCCGCCGACGGCCGTCGTCAATAGGCCCGCGGCGCCCGGTGATGCGGTAATATGGCGTCCTCGATGCCGCCCCTGCCGAAGAACTATCGGCTCCTTTACGAGATCGTCGAAGAGAGCGGCATCGGCCGCCATCTCACGCCCTCGGATATCTACGCGAAAGCGCTCGAGCGCCGGCCCGGCATCGGCTTCTCGACCGTCTATCGGGGTCTCGAGCGCCTGCGCGACCTCGGTTTGGTCTCCGAACTTCACGTACCCGGCGTCGACGCGGCGACCTACGAGCCTTCGGGGCCGCGGCACGCTCACTTTCGCTGCAGCACGTGCGGTGAGATCGCGGATGTCGCCTACGCGATTCCGCCGCGCACCCTCAAGGCGCTCGCGCAGCAGCACGGTTTCACGATCGAAAACGAACGCGTGAGCTTCGAGGGCCGTTGCGCGGACTGCGCCGGCTGCTAGTTCTTATTGGGCGACATAAACATGCGCCCGTGTGGATAGTCAAAGACGTAGTCGAAGTGCTTGAGAAAATCGAAGCCAAGAAGCATGTAACCTGAAAAGAGGCCGCCGAGGCATACTTCTTGGTTCGTATAGGTTATCGGTCCGACCGCCAGGCTGTCGAAGCCGGTGCATCCCAACGTCGCGACCGGCAAATGGTGCTTCTTGGCGATATCGTAGTTCATGAAAACGATGCCGGGATTCCCGGTGTCGAGCATCGCGTTGACGGCAATCGATTTGTTGAGCGTCATCGGGATCGCTGGAATCCCTTCGGAGAGGTCGAGCAGTATCGGCAGGCCGCGTTGGCCCGAGAGATCCGTCGACGGGTCCAGAACCGCAATCGTTGAGCCATAGACGTCGAGCTTGACGATCGCTCCGGCAAACAAATCGTAGCCGATGAGCCCATCGTAGCCCTTCCAGTCGAGGCCTCGGTAATCGCCTTCCCGGAAATTTTCGGAGTAGGCGAGCGCGTTGTGAAGGGTCGCGTTCCCGACCTGGATGCTCTCGACACGCCGGAGGTGCGTCTTCACGGAGCCATACATCGTGTCGGCTTCGGTATTGGTTTTCATGGCCGACGCGCCGACGCGGTCGGCGAAGCGATCGTCGAGATAGATCGCGTCGGCACCGGTATCGAGAATGAAGCGTCCTTTAACGCCGTTAACCGTGGCGTCGACTAAAATGCGGTCGTGGGTCACCGTTATCGGAACCGGGGCCTGGTCTCCGAAGGTCCACGCCGCCAAAGGCGCAGGCGGATGCAGCTCTTCGTTTGTCGCGGCCACGTTGGGCTCAAATTTTTCAAACGCGTGCGTATCCTTCCCGTCGTCGATCCTGTACGAGCTCATCATCTTCTTCCCAGGAAGCACGTCGCCGTACGAGAGGATGTGGAATGTCGTCTCGTAGGATCCCCCCGGATCGATCGTAGCTTGAACGTACGCTCCGGTTTGGGGATCGACGTAGCAATCGATCGCATCGGCATTGTTCAGCGTCACCCGGACGACGCCGAGCGCCTTCCCGTCGACCGTCTTGTTTCCAACCAACGTTGCGGGCAGCTCCGACGTACCTTCCTGCTGAAGCATCGTGAGCGAGGCCAGAAACTTCGCGTAATCGCCGTAGATCGGCGTGGGGAAACCGTTGACGTCGGATTGCCAAAAGAGTTTGCCGGTATATCCGGTGTGGACGACCGCGCCGGCGCTGTCGAGCAGCGTGTAGGTGTTGTGGTAAACGACGCCTTGCGAGAGCATGACGAAAGTCTGCGTCTTCTTACCCTTCGAGTTGGTAACGCTGCCGTTGATCCGCACGCTCGAAAACGTCCCATCGCCCAGCTTCCAGCCGACGTATGCACGATGCTTGGCCAGCAGCGTTGCGGACGCGGCATCTTGTGCCGGCGCATCGGCTCGCGCCGGTAACGAGAAGAACGCGCACAAGGCCATCGCGGCGGAGGTATAAATCAATCTTCGCACCATGCAACCGCGTTCTGCAGGTGCGCACCGCGCACCCGGCAGTACCGGCGCGCGCACGCTCGATTTGCCTATTGGAGCGGGGCCGCGCTACGTATCACGCTCTCGCCGAACGAGGCCAGGTAGACGTACCCGTCGGCCCAAGCCGCCCCGATAAAGTGGTGTGCAATCGCTCTCGTATCGATTCGCCGCCACGTCGATCCGACGTCGTAGGAAACGTACGCGCCAAAGCGCGTCGTCAGCACGACCGCGGGTCTTTGGTTCAAGCCTGCCTGCGGATTGAAGACCAGGCGATTGCCGTAAAAGCGCGTCGCGTAGTAGTCGGATTCGTTGCCGCTTTCGGCCTTTGGCAACGCGACGTTCGGCCAGGGCCGCTGCGTCGTTGGCTCGACGAGCGTGCTCGTCTGCGAGAACGTCGCCCCGCCGTCTAGGCTGCGAAATATCTCGATATTGTCGGTTGCGGGATCGTGGTCGGCGAGGAGAATCGTCGCCTGGCGCTTTGGATCGAAGGCCGCGTACAGGCGGTGGGCCGGAAAGTAGATGGTCGCGTTGGGCAGCATGGCGGTCGGCAAGCCCGCCGCATCGTGCCAGTTCCGGCCGGCGTCGTGTGAATAGTAGAGGCGCGGGGCGCTCGTTGCCGTGCCGGCGGCGACGAGCATCCATTCGGCATTGCGCGGGGAAACCACGATCTGATACGGGTTTGCGAATTGCCAAGGCGTCGCGCTCCACGTCATGCCACCGTCGCGGCTCACCGAAACGAGGGCCTTCTCCTTGTCGGCGTACGTTACGGCGTGAATCGTACCGGAGCTTCCCGGGTTAAAGGCGAGCGACTCGATGCCGCGCGCGGGGGCTTTCGTGAAGGTCGAGCAGCCATCGAGCGATACGAAGAGCCCCTCGTCTGGGTGAGCGAAATAGCAATGCTGCGGATCGGACGGATCGACGAACGCCTCGCCGCCTTCGCCGGTATTCCGAACGTATTGCCAGCTATTGCCCCCATCGGCGCTGCTCCCGGCGCCATTGTCCTGCAGGGCCACCAATAGGCCCTTCCGGTTCGGCGTCAGCGCAAACGAGTACGCAAGCGTGTTCGTCACCGAGCTCAGGCGTCGCGCGTTGCCGGCGCTGCAGCGCTCTGCATACGCTAGGCCTTGATCCTGCAGGATGAAGCACGCATCGTCGCTACGATATTTTCCACGCACCGGAACGATGTAGCGCGTGTCCGACCCGAACGGTTGCGTTCCGTTTCTGATCTTCGGATTGGGATTGCCGTCTGCGGTGAAGTAGACGAAATAACCCGAATCCTCACCGAGGTAGAGACGGTGGGGCACGACGAGGCTGAAGGCGATTGCTTGCGCGCCGACGGCGCAGTCGCAGTAGATACGCGCCCACGCTTTGCCCCCGTCGAGCGACCCGTAGAGATGCTCGTTCCAAATGCCGGCGTCGTCAACGTTGGCATAGACGACGTTCCGATCAGACGGATCGATCGCGACGTCGTGCACGGCCCCGGTGCCGGGGTGGCCGACGCGCTTCCAGGCTCCGCTTTGGAGGCGATAGACGTCCCCGGCGGTGCTGCCTGCGTACGTCGACCCCGCAGCGGTCGCAACGGTCGTCGCGCCCTTGGCTAAGGCGAGTGAGATCTTCCACGTCGCGCCGTCGTCGTTGGAAGCCAAGATACCGCGGCGCGTGGCGAGATAGAGGGTCGCGCCCGACTTAGAAAAGCGCGTCGACTCCGAGCGGTCGACGTTACGCCAGCTCTTGCCTCCGTCGCTCGATCGGAAAGTTCCGCCGAACTCCGTCGATGCCAGCACGATCGACGGCTTTGCGGAATCGAGCCACAGACCGTTGACCACCGACGAAATCGTGCCGTCGGGGTTGGTCAATCCATCGTCGATCGCCGTCCAGTGCGAACCGCCGTCCACCGTTTTGTAGATGCCCATCTGCGAGGGCGACTCGCGCGGCGTGTTTCCCCAGCCTCCACCGATGTACATAATCTGCGGGTTGCTCGGTGCGTAGGCGAACGCGTTGACTTTGCCGGACCAGCCGCCGACGGCGTGCGGAACGAGCTTCGACCAGCCCGGCGCCGTAAAAGGCGCCGCGGCCTGCGCCTGCGATGCGCTCAAAGGCGGCAGCGGCGCCGACGGTCCGGCGCCCGCGCGACAGCCCGATAGCACGAGCAGCGCTACCGGCAGAACTCGCTTCAGCGCGGCTCCTTCAGCCATGCATCCATTCCGCCCCGCAGATTTATCGCTCGATCGTAACCAAGCGCGCTAAGCTTCCTCGTAACAGATGCGCTGCGAGCGCCGAGATGGCAGACTACGACGATATCGCGGTCGGTTGGAAGTTCGCTCAGACGCAGCTCGACGTCATCCATCGGTATATTGACCGAACCGTCGATCCTGCCGTCCGCCATCTCCTCCGGCTCGCGCACGTCGAGCAAGAACGGCGCGCCCTCGCTGTCGAGGCGCCGCTCGAGCTCGTGCACCGATATCGATTTCACCTCGTGTAAAGCCATGAACGTGAATTATAACAGAGGCGGACCAGAACGGATACCCGCCTCGAATTCGGACCTTAGGCCGGAAGGCAGGGTACGCTTCGGCGGCCTAATACCTTAAGTATGCCGTCTTCTCGGGGCCGAGCGACGCGTACGTACGCCTTTGTGATCCTGCTCGGCGCGTGCGCTCCCGCAATGGTCGTCGCTTTACTTGTCGGCTGCGGCAGTGGGCCGGCTCACTCGCCGCAGGACTACCAGAGCGCGGTGGCCGTCGGCAAGCCGGATGGCAGCTTCACCACGATCGTCGGACCGGCCACACCAATCGTCAAGGCGACGTCCACGCTAAAGTTTCCACAGGGTGACACCGAATTCGGGGAGCGCAGCGTTCTGATGTACGATCGCCCGAGCGAGCGCACCGGGATGTGTCTCTTCCAAATCGGATACGCCGCCGCTCACTCATCTTCGATCGTCAAGGAGGGCCCCGTCGAACAGCCGTGCGACGGCAAGCGATGGGCTCGCTTCCACATCGCCGGAACGGATGTCGGATTCGTCGGGCACCTGGTTCGCACGCAATATAAGAGCACGCCCGTCACTCTCTTGGAGATTAGCGACCATCGAGTCCCCGATTCGCTCCTCGTGGTGTACTGACGTCGTGCGCCGGGACCGGCCATACCGTACGATTCGGTACGCCGCGGGCGCTACGATAACCCCACCTTACTCGCCCCAGCTAATAGGAGGCTTTTGAATGTCCCGCTACTCGAAGTGTGCGATTCTGACCGCGGCTTTCGCCGTGGCTCTCGCAATCGGCGTCGCGCCGCTCGCATCGACCGCCGCAGCCACCGCGCCCCCCGTCTATCCCGGTGCCGTCGCCGCCACTCGCCCGGCAGGCGTAGGGATGAAAACGCCGCCGCCGCAAGCCAAGACCTACGCTACCGTCGATAGCTTCGCAAAAGTGAAGGCTTGGTATCAAGCGCACCTCAAAGGCGCTCAGGAAATGCAACAACCCGGCATGGAGAAGACCGAGGACGCGTTCCTCGTCGGAAGCGGTCAATCCGGAATGGTCGTCCTTGTCCAGAGCTACAAGGGCAAGACCTGGATCGTCATCGGCCCGCCGGCATAACGACAAGCCCGAAGGTGCGCCCGTTTGACTTCGTCATCACGTTCCTTGCGTTTATCTACGCACTCGCTCTGGCGCACCTTCTCCTGGCCGCGGCGCACATGATCCGCCACCGGCGCGAACTGGTTTTCGACTGGGCACACGCACTATGGATGGCGGCCGCCTTCGCGCTGCTGTGGGCAAACTGGATCAGCCTCTGGGACTTTCACACGCTCAACACGTTTACGTTGGCCACCATCGCGATCGGGTTCCTCTACAGCATCAACCAGTACTTGGTTTGCGCGCTCGTATCGCCGCGGCTCGATGGAGAAGACGGCTTCAATATGCACGTTTTTCACGAAACGCAAGGCCGCGCGTACATCGTCGCCTTCGTGGTGCTCATCGCGGTGTCGATTCCCATCAACTACCTGGCCGGAGCCGGCCTAAACATCCAGAGCTGGACGAGAGAGGACCTCATCGTGATCGCGATGCTGCCCATAGCGATCGCGCCGCTGCTGTGGCGGGCCCGCTGGGTTCAGATTGGATCTCCGCTAGCACTTTTGGCGCTGCTCGCCGGATACATGGTGATGTTCTACTCGGAGCTGCGCTGACCGAAAAACGTCCTAGCGATCGGCGGGCCACGTTGCGGATGAGGGCTTGACGCGCAGGATCGCGCCGGCATGCAGAACGCCGGCAGCGTCGTACGTTCCCCGGGCATTGAACGCCTTGCCGACGACCAAGACGGCGGTCCGTTCGTGTCGCACCGCGTCGGCGTCGTCGACGCGGACCATTTTCCCGGTACGCGTACGTAAGGTAAGCGTCGAGCCGCTGACGGCAACGAGCGTCCCGCTGACTTGGTGCGGGGCGCCGATCGTCGCGCCGGGCGCCTTGATCGCCGGTGCTTGCGCGATGGCCTTTCCGTTCGATCCGAGGAGCCCGAAAATGTCGAGCTGCGCGTAGCTCGCGACGTAGACTTTGCCGTTGGCTACGACGGGAACGATATTTGCGTTCCCACCTCCCGACGTCCACGTGCCCGCCGGCGCCTGGAAGAGCGTTTGGAGGGTCGAACCGCTGCTCGGAGCGTCGCCGCTAAAAGCGAAGAGCGTAACGCTCCCGGGCACCGACTGCGGCCGGGCGAGCGCCCAAATGATCGCACCCGGATCCGTTCCATCCGACGAGACGGTCGTGAAGAAACCGGGATCTTGCCCGCTAGGCAGCCCCGGCGAAGATGCAGTCTCGACCAACTTTATGGGGCGCGAGGTCGGAACTTTCCAAACGGTTACCGCGTTGCCGCCGCTGGCGACGATGCGCGGCATCGAGTCGCTGGCGGCGTCGAAGTACGATTGACCGCACCAGCATCCGCCGATGTTGACCGCGTCGACGACGTGGTTACCGCTCGGAGAGTAGCCGCCCAAATGTTTTCGGCTGAGCAGAAACATCGTGCCCTCTTTGCCGGCTGCGGCGGCGAGGGGTGGTTGCGACCCCACCTTCGGCAACAGCAGTACGCCGCCGGATCCGTAATCGGCGTCGCTCTGATCGAGCTCCCCGACGTCGGACGGCGTGAAGAAGCTGAGCACTTGGGTCAGGTCGGGGCTGAGCTTAGCGACGCTCTCTGCGATATTGGTGAGGCTGTTATAACTGTTTCCGGACGGATCCGAGTTGCCGGTGACGAAGTAGATCTTCCCCGATTCGTCTGCCGCGACCCCATACCCCGACATCCAGATCGAAGACAAGAAGAAGTCGTCTTGGGACGTCGCGAGCGTGTCGTTCAACTGGTTCGCCGGCAGCGGCGTCAGCGACCCGGCCTGCCAGCCGAGCAGCCAGCCGCGCGACACCGACGCGCTAAAATCGCAAAAGCTGCCGAACCCGGCATAGATGATCCCGTTTGCTTCGAGCAGAGCCGGCCGTTGCCGCTGATACGTTGCGTTGAAGGCGAAGGTCGACCCGTCGCTCAGCTTGTGTGAAGCCGAGACGACGACCGGCGCTATGATGTCGCTCAGATTCGCCAAACTGAGGTCGTGGATGGTATAGGTCGGTACGCTGCCTTGCATCGTATAGGCGATGACGTACATCGCATTGGCATGCTTGTCGATGACCGGCGTCCCATCGATGCCGACGTTCGGGCCATTGTTGTTGCAGCCCAAGGGGGTCGGAACGGGATTGCCCAAACTCTGTTGGAAGAGCACCGTCCCGCTCGACGCGTCGATTGCATAGACCGTGTCGTTCTCCGTCGTGGCGTAGACGACGTCGTGCTTCCCAGGCACCGAACCGCGGGTCGTCGTTTCATCCGGAACGAGGAGGGGCTGGGTGTCCACCTGATCGTCAAGCGTTACCGCGTGCAGCAGGCCAAACGATCCGCTGTTGACGTTTGCTTGCGTTAACGTCGATTCTTTATCGTCCCACCCCGTGCGCAAATTATCGTAGTGATAGGTGAGGATCGCGAACTTGCGATGCCGCGCCGGGCTGACGGTCGCGGCCTGCGGCTCGCGTGCGCCTTCAATGGTTTGCGTCGGCCCTTCGCCTCCCGGGTAGCTGTAGAGCGTGACGCCGGCGGCGGAGTTGAACGTGCCCGGATTGGGCACGACGACGTGCCCGTCGTGTATCCAGAACTGCAAAGGGTGCCCGGCGCCCGTGAGCGCGATCTTGCCCACAAACGTGGCTTGCCTTCCGCTCACGCCATACCGGAGGATCGTCGCCGGACCGGAGCCGCTTTCAGAGTTTTCCGCTGCGAGGTACTTACCGTCCCACTGAATCGAGCCGAGGCGCGGGGCGCGCGTATGGTTCCACGCGACCTCTCTAAACTGCGTAGCGCCCTTGGGCAGCTCGAGCAGGCTCGCCGCGTCGTCCGAACCGGAAGCCGCCTCAACGAAAAGGTTTCCCTGGTTGTCGTATGTGGCAGACCAAGCGTTGAGCACGCTATAGATTCGAGGCGTGCCTTTCGCGCCGGTATAGATTGCGACGCCGCGCTTGTGGGTCGCGCCTCCGGAGACGGCGAGGTTTCCGGTGGCGGGGTCGACCGCGCAGAACTGTGAAACCCCTCCCAGCGAGTTACGTAAGACCGCGATCGTTCGCGCACCGCCGTGCGGGTATTCCATGACCTGGTTGCCCTGCGGGATAAAAACGTCGCCGCTTCGGTCGGAACACAGACCGCTGGCTTGGAGATTGAGAAGCCAGCCCTTTAGGCGGCCCTGTGGATAGGAGTATGCGTAGACGCTGCCGTCTTTGCGATTCGACACGTAGAGGAGGTCGTGCGTTTCGGCGTCGCGAGCCATCCACGAGGCCGCGCCGTTGAGCGGGCCGGGCACGGTTGCCGGCAGGCTGGACTGAGCCTGGCTTGCCCCGAGCGGAAAGCCCGCACCGTTGCCATTACACGCGCCCAGCGCCAGCACGCCGACGAGCACTAAGAACGATCGAGCCGAATGCAAAGCCATCTCTCCTCCGATTCGCAGCAGTTTCGATAATACACTATTTTGCGCCGGGGCGGAATGCGGTTTCTTAGGGCTTCCCGCTCGCTTCGATGGTCGCGTAGACCGTCGCGAAGAGCTTCTGGAGTTGGCTGTTCTTCTCTACCGGCCGGCTGTTGGCAAAGAGCGCCACGACGAGGTCCGAATCCGGAAAGTAGAGGTGGGCGGCGCGAAAGCCCAACGTTTCGCCTTGGTAAAACCAGAACGTGCCGAGATGCGCGTCGAAACGCTCGGCCACGCCTAGCCCGAAGCCCGACGGATCGTCGGCCGTCGGCTTTGATAGCGGCTTCGCGGTCTTGGTCGAGACCAGGCTCTGGAGCTCGCCCTTCTGCTTCGCAGGCAACAGCGCCGAGCCCTGATAGAGCGCGCGAGCCCAGACGGTAAGGTCCTCGGGCGTCGAGACGATCGAGCCGGCGCCTTGTGCCCACGACAGGCTGTATCCGCTCACGTCCTTGCCGATAAACTTGCCGAAGCCGGGATCGTCGTTTCCGTAGTACCCGGCAACGACGCGCTTGGCGATCGAGTCGGGATAGAGGTGCGACGTGTAGTACGTGTTCTTCAACCCGGCGCTCGAGATGATGCGCGCCATCTCCGCGGCAAAGCTTCTGCTCTTGCTGCGCGCGGCCACGACCTCTTGAGCCAAGAGGTAACCGGTGTTTGAATACGAGTACTGCGTGCCGGGCGTCGACTTGAATTTCGGATAGACCAGCCGGATCAGCGTGCCGGTCGAGACGTCCGCCATCGGATTTTTCACATACATCCGGTTCCAGGCGGGCAGGTTGTCGTAGGACTCGATGCCCCCGGTCATGCTCAGCAGTTGACGTAGCGTCAACTTGGCGTATTTGGGATACTGTGGAAGGTACTTCCCGATGGGAGCGTCGATCGAAAGCCGCCCCTGGGCCTCGAGTTGCAGAACCGCAACGGCCGTGAAGGCCTTGGTGTTGCTTCCGATCTGGAAGAGATCCGCCGGCGTCACCGGCCGTCCGGTGCCGTAGCGGGTCGTGCCGGCCGTCACGTTGATGGCCGGCTGATTCTGGGCCAGACTCACCGACAGCGAGAGCGCGGAGAGATGCTCGGCCGCGCCACGCTCCTTAAGGTACGCGTCGATGTCGCGCTGCAGGCCGGCGCGTAGCGCTGCCGTGCCTTGCGGCAGCGGAACGCTTTGAGCCAGACCGTGCGGCGGAAGACCCACGATAACGGCTGCAAGCGCGGCCATTCGCGCAAACCGTACGAATCGAAACCCGGATCGAAGCTGCGTCATCGGGGGGACGTTTCCAGAACGCGTAGCGCGATACTTCTGAAAGTGCTCAAAGAGTCCACGAACGTACCCTCCCGGCCCTTGTCAGTGCGAGAGCCATTTGATACCATATTTGCCCCTCGAGGCTCCACAGGGAGAAGACCCATGGACTTCATCGAACAGTGGCTTCACCTATCGCCTGACGGCGGCAACGGCGCGCTCGAGGCCTGTTACGCCATCGCGATTGCGGCGGGCGTCCTGCTCCTCCTCCAACGCGCGATCGCCAGCTTCACCCGCGCGATCCATTTCAGCATCCGTTTCGGGCGACGCTAAGCCGCCCAGTGTAACGCGCGCGCTGCGCGCGATTAAGGACGGCGGTGGGTATGCAATCTCTCTCGGACTTGGTGCAATCGTCCACGTTCATCTTTAGTGGGACGGTCTTGGAACGCGGAGCATCGTCGGTTCCATTCGTACCGCCAAACGAGAAGCTGATAACGGTGCGACTCGATAAGAGTCTGCGCACCGATCCCGTGTTGGGCGATCTGCGCGGCCAGACGATCACCGTTGAGGTCGGCTCGTCCGAGCAGTTTACTGCGGGTCAGCAGGTGCTGTTCCTCGCCAACAGTTGGGTGCACGGCCGCGGGATTGCCGTTCGCGAAGTGGCGCATCTCGATCCCAAAGAGGCCGATCGGGTGGCCGCTGCCGTGGCCGAACTCCCGCAGCGGCATCTGCTCGACCGTTTGCAAGACGCGCAGGCCGTCGTTGATGCAAAGATCACCAAGATCGACCCGCCCGGCTTCACGTTCGACCAGCACGACGGACTCTGGGCGGCGGCGCATATCACCGTCAACACCACGCTGAAAGGAAGCGCTCCCGCCAAGTTTTACTTCGCGACGGCCGAGTGGCCGCCGTGGAACCGAGCGCCGCGATTCCAAAAAGGCCAAGCGGGCATCTTCATCCTGCACGTGCCGGCGCCTGATGCCGTCAGCGACGGCGGGACGTTACCTGCGGGCAGCCTGGTCGCGGACGATCACGCCGATTTCCAAGACGAGTCGCAAGCCGGGCGCATCAAAAAACTCTTGGCCGCGCTGAAGTGAGAGAGCGAATCACATGAGAATCGCGCGCATCGTCAACGCCGTCCCGAACAACCACAGCAACGAGACGAACAACGACAGCGAACCCAACATTGCGGTAAATCCGGCCAATCCAAGCCAAATGGCGATTACCGCCTTTACGCCTCCCGACAGCGGCCTCACGAACGGGCCCATCTACTACACCACCGACGGCGGCGAAAACTGGAGCCTGCTGTTCGACGTCCCAGGTAACGGCTCTCAGGATCAGACCATTGCCTATGCGTCGTCCTCCGGCGAGCTATACATGGCAACGCTGCGGGCCGATACGTCGCCCATCACGCTCAACGTGGACCGCAGCTCGGACCCGACGTCTGGGGTCTTCCCGAGCTCTATCGATACCCGCACCAAGCTCGATCAGCCCTGGGTGCACGCCATCACCGTGCCGAGCGGTGCTAATGCGGGCAAGGTCTGCACATACGTGGGTTACGGCGATCAGACGTCGGGATACTGGGCCACCGTTGACTTCTGCCTCGATGCGCTCGCCGCGAGCCCGTCGTTTACTCAGGTCAAGTTGAACCCACGCACCGCGCAGCGCGATGGATTCCATATCCGCACCAAGCCGCACAGTGACGGAACGGTCTACGTCGGCTATCAAAGCTGGCAGTCGACGTCGGGCAACAACGTCACGATGAACATGATGGTCGCGCGAGACGACAACTGGGGAAACAACAGCTTCGGCGACCTCACCGACCCGAGCGACACCAAAGCCGGGCGCATCGTGGCGAGCGTCACGATTGACGAGAGCACCGCGCTGGGCGGCCAGCGCCCGGATAACGGCTTTGACCTCCAGGTGGATCCCAACGACAGCGACGTCGTCTACATCTGCTGGATAGACAATGGCGGAAGCGGCTTCCGGCTGCACGTGCGACGTTCGGTCGACCGCGGTCAGAACTGGTCCAGCGACCTCATCACCGTGGATAACGCGGCGCTGGCAACGATGGCCGTCAACAGCCAAAGCACCGTGGCGCTCGCCTATCTGGAGCTCGTCAGCAGCCAATGGGACACGCACTTCCAGACGACCAGTGACGGCACGACCTGGGACGATCTGCAGCTCGCGCGCACCGCGACCAACGGCTTCATCGGCGATTACATGCGTATGGTCGCGGTCGGACCTCACTTTTACGGCGTCTTTCCGGCCGTCAACACGCCGACGTCGACCAACTTCTTCCCCAACGGCGGCGGCACGACGCGCTTTCAACGCAACAACAACGGAACGTCTCTGCTCGGCACCGACAACACGACCACCGTCTCGTCGTCAACCGATCCGTTCTTCTTCAAGGTCGAAGAGAAGGACGTCACGTTCGTCCTGAACCGCGACCCGATCGGGCAAGACGAAGTCGACGCCCGCCGGTTGCAGCCGCACGGCTCGACCGGGGGCCTGCCGATTCAGGACGCCTTCCGCGTCATCGTGGACGGGTTCACCGCGGCCGAACTGGGCCTCACCGGACCCAGCTCAACGCTCGGCGTGAACGGGAACTTGTCGAACACGATCATGCCGATTACGTGCACCGGCAACACGTCCGACACCGGCGACTACGGGACCGAGGTCCAGCGCTTCACGTTCTATTACAGCGTGGACTTCGATGCTGCCGACGATGCCTTCAGCTTTATTACCGCGACCTTCGACGTGGCGCTGAGCGCGACGGCCGGACCGGTGACCGGCTACGGCTTGCTGACGCTGATCAAGCAGCCGGATCCCTTCATGCTCCACGGCGACCCGTCGTGGCTGAGCGTCGACTTGCGCTTCGTCGTCGCGCGGCAGGGCCAAGCGATGTACGGCGTCTCGGGCATCACCGACGCATCCGACGCACCGCGTTTCGTGCAGCAGCTGATCGGCGCCATCACCGCCGCGCAGTTCGATGCGCTGCCCTCCGGCGAGGACGACACCAAGCTGTACACACAGCCGGACGACGAGCATAGCGTCCCGGTCTTCAACCTGGCCTTGGCCAAGGTGCATTACATCGGCCTGATCGGCGCGCACCAGGTACGCGTCTTCTTCAGGCTCTTCCAGGCGCAGACGACGACCTCAACCTACGACTATCCGCCCGGCGCGCAGTACCGCCGCGCCACGAGTAACCCGGATGGCCAGCCGATCCCGCTCGCCGGCATTCTTGGCCCGGAGTACGTGACGATTCCGTTCTTCGCCGCGCCGCGCGTCGACACGACGTCGGTGAGCATGGACCAGCAAACCGACGATCCGTACAACGTCCAAGACATCACGGCCCATTCCGACGGGTCGGAGGTGGACAAGATCTTTGGCTGCTGGCTCGACATCAACCAGCCGTTCAAGCCGGACGGGGTCACGCCCAATAATGTGCTGCCGGTCCTCGTTCCGCCGGCTCAGGACGGCCCGTTTAACCCCAGCGACCTCAACCCGTTCTTCCGGCCGGTGCCGATCGCGCAAGCAATCTCGCGCGCGCTGCACCAGTGTCTGATCGCCGAAGTCGCATTCGATCCTACGCCGATTCCGATCGGGAAGGACACGTCGAACTGGGACAAACTCGCGCAGCGTAACATTGCGTGGGCCGACGTGAACTCGGCGCTGGCCGGCACGACGTTCGAAATTCGCCCCACGGCGGCGAGTTTGCCGGCCTGGCAGACGCCCGACGAACTGATGATCGACTGGAACAATACGCCGGCCGGAGGTGAGGCGGCAATCTACCTGCCGCAGGTCGGTGCCGCCGACGTGTTGGCGATGGCAGACCGCATGTACGCCACCCACAAGCTCTCGCACGACGGCGAACATACGATTCACTGCAAGACCGGCGGGATCACGTACGTCCCGATTCCACCAGGCGGCCCAGTGAACTACGCCGGCCTTCTGACCGTCGACGTTGACGCTGCCGGGCGCCGCGGCGAAATCTTCAACGTCGTAGTGCGACAACTGACCAACGCCTTCGGTCGCGCAGAACCGCCTCCGCCGCCTCCACCGCCCAACCCGCGGCTGGAAGCCCGGCAGCGAACGGCCGTGCAGCCGGACGCGTTCGTTCGGAATGAAATCGAATGGCGTCGCGTGATCGGCGCATTCCAGCTCTCTATTCCGGTGAAGAATAAGGAAGCGTTGCTCGTGCGCGAGGAGCGCGATCTCTCGGTCCTGCGCTGGATCGCCGAAGCGATTCCGCATACGAGCCGTTGGTATCCGGTCTTCCTGCGCTATCTCAAGCTCATCGGCGGCCGGGTCGGCAGCTTCGGCGGCGATCCCGGCTCGATTACACCATCACCAACCGGCGGGGGCGTTCCCAAGCACCCGGGCCACCCGGGGCACCCCGGGCATCCGCCGCACCACGGGCCCGGCCATCACCACCATGGAGACGACGACGACGACCGCCGCTTCACGGGTAAGATTGCAAGCCTCATCTTCGATCGCTTCGGTGATTTCGTCGGCTTCGTGTTGCAAACGGATCGCGGGGACCACCGCTTCCTCAGCCGTGAAGACGAGATCGAGCACCTAGCCGAGCAGGCCTGGCGCGAGCGTTTGCGCATCTCGGTCATCGCCGACTATCACGATCCCGACCGTATCGAACACATCCTCATTTACAAGCCACCCGCGCCGTTCTCAGGCTAAGCGGCCCTTGGGCATATAGCACTCGGGCTTGCGCAACCCCGGGTACTATGCGCGCGTTTAAGGGCACCTATGGAACAACGCAAACTTGGAACGCAGGGCCTTACCGTTTCGGCGATGGGGCTCGGCTGCATGGGGATGACCTTCGCCTACGGCACGGCCGACGAAGCCGAGGGGATCGCGACGATTCATCGAGCGCTGGATCTCGGCATTAACTTTCTCGATACCGCCGAGATCTACGGGCCGCATACCAACGAGCAGCTCGTCGGCCGAGCCTTGCGCGGCCGGCGAGACGGCGTCGTCGTCGCCACGAAGTTCGGCTTTCGTTACCAGGACGGCATCCGCGGCGTGGACGGAACGCCCGAAAACGTCAAGCGGGTCGCCGACGAATCGCTCGCGCGCCTCGGCATCGAGACGATCGACCTTTACTACCAGCACCGCCGCGATCCGTCGGTCCCGATCGAAGAGACGATCGGCGCGATGAAAGAGCTCGTGAACGAAGGTAAGGTGCGCTATCTCGGGCTTTCCGAGGTCTCGCCCGAGACGCTGCGGCGCGCCAACGCCGTGCACCCGATCAGCGCCCTGCAGAGCGAGTACTCGTTGTGGGAGCGCCGCGTCGAAAAAGCGATTCTGCCCACCGTGCGCGATCTCGGCGTCGGCTTCGTGCCGTACAGTCCGCTCGGCCGCGGCTTCCTGACCGGTGCCGTGAACGTCGACGCGCTCGAAGAGAACGATTTTCGCCGCAGCAATCCGCGCTTCTCGAAAGAAAGCGCTCGCGCCAATCAGGGCATCGTCGAAATCGTCCGCGACGTCGCGCGGCAGAGCCAGGCGACGCCGGCTCAGGTGGCGCTGGCCTGGGTGCTCTCCCGCGGCAGCGACGTCGTCCCGATTCCCGGGACGAAGCGCGTGCGCTATCTCGAGGAGAACGTCGGCGCGCTCGCTCTGCGCCTAAGCGCGGAACAAATCGCGGCGCTCGACGGCCTCCACCGGCAAACCGCGGGCGAGCGATACGCGCCCGAGATGATGAAGCTCGTCGAGCAGTAGCGACTCACGGGATCAGCAGTGATGCGGCCACTACCGGGAGCCGGCCGCACATTGGCTGGCGTCCAGATACGGACATAGCTTGCCGACAGCCGGGTCTTGCGGGCTCGCATCTTGCTCGGTGAACCACAGCTGATCGTCCGAACCGAGCGCGATGCCGAGCGGGATCGAGTACCCCGACGGCAACGCATAGCGACTGAGCTTATGTGTCGTTAGGTTGAAGCGGCCAATCGTGGCGTCGGCCTGCTCGGTGAACCACAGTTCCGAGTCTCGGCTGACCACGAACCGCGGTATCCGCGTGCCGCCCTTGTCATAAAGCCACACCTTGCGCACGTGAGTGTATGGATCGATGCGGCCGACGAGTTCGGCATAGACGCTCGACGATCCGGTGAACCAGATGCCGCCGTCAGAAGCCGTCGAGATCCCCTCCAGAAACAGCAAACTGTTGAACCCGTAGGCGGTGAAGTGGTGGCTGGTGGTCATGCGGCCGATGCCTTTGCCGGCATAGTCCGTGAACCATAAGGCGCCGTCTGGGCCGAGCGTGATCTGGTAGGGTTGGCTGCCGCTGGGCAGCGAGTACTCCGAGATCGCGTCGGTCGCCAGATCGATCCGTCCAATCTTTCCGCTGCCGAGCTCGGTGAACCACATCGCATTGTCCGGCCCGGCGGCGATACCATAGGGCTGGGCGTTCGGCGTCGGAATGGCGTACCGATGAATGGCATGATTCGAGAGCCGGATGTATCCGACCGTGTTCGATGCGAGCTCGGTGAACCACATGCCCGTATGGTTCGGACCAAGCGCA
This sequence comes from Vulcanimicrobiaceae bacterium, assembly GCA_049792675.1. Lineage (GTDB taxonomy): Bacteria > Vulcanimicrobiota > Vulcanimicrobiia > Vulcanimicrobiales > Vulcanimicrobiaceae > Cybelea. Next base: position 20,021 of record JBARBD010000042.1, read on the forward strand.
ACGGCGTACGGATTGCTGTTCGCATCAGGCAGGCTGAACTGCGACACGACATGCGTCTGCTCGTTGACGCGCACGAGCTTCGACGGGCCGAATCCGGCCATCCATTCGTTGCCGGCGAGGTCCGCAGCGATTTGAGCGGGGATGGCCGGTACCGTGGAGATCTCGACGATTCCGGGAAGACCTCCGGGCGGCGGCACCAGCGAAGTGCTCTGAGCCGGCGGTGGGACTAAGCTGACACCCGCTTGGTGAACCATACACCCGGTCATGGTTAAGAGCACGGTAAGACAGCGAGAAGTCGATGATAAGCGGTGCATGACGTTCTCCTCCGACGTAAGCATGAAGCTATCGTAGCGCCGCCGCCGTCCGAGAGCGTCCGGTTGCGCTGCGGAGACCGGATCGGGACGTAAATTCAAAAAGCCGCGTAGTTTGACGTGGCTTTTTCTCGGAGACCCCGGCCCGGAGAACTAACTCTCGTTCAGGGCCGTTTCGCGTTTTGACAAACGAACTATGTATCCACCTGCATTATAGCACGTTACGTTCGATTCCGAGCCGTTTGCCGCAAAAAAGAAGCACCTGGGAAGGAATACTAGACGCGCGCAATTACCGCTCGCGTTACGTATTGGTCGGCGACCGAATAATACAGGTGAATTGCTCCATCGATCTCGACGCTGGAGGCCGCGAAGGCGATGTCGGAATCATCGGTCTTACGCTTGAGGTGCGGTAAGACCAGAGGGTCAACCGACCGAGCCATGACTCGCGTGTAGTCGGCATCGAACACCACCCAGCCAACGCGCCAATGCGCGTTCGCCGTTGCACCGTTGTAAAACATGACGGGAAAATCGGCGTTCGAATTCAGAATCGGCCCGGTGCTGAGGTGCCAGGAGTCCCAGCGTTCGGGACGACATTCGAACAGTGAAGGCAGCAGCTCCCACGGTCCGCCGACATTTTGCGATCGCGCGAGTCCGATCTTCGACTTGCCCTCGTTCGCATACTCAAAGAAGAGTCGCCACGATCCGTCGGGCGCCCGGACGATCGTCGCCTCCTTCGGGTTCGCGACGCGGGCGGAAGACTCGAGGGCGATGCCTTGCTTGCATAAGTGGTGGATGTCAGGTCCGGTCGCGAGCAGCAACTCGCCGCGCTTGAGGCGCTCGTTCCAGCCGCTGTAGTAGACGTAGTACTCACCCTCGACGCGGGCAACCGTGGGATCCTCGCAGCCGCCGCTGTCGTACGAGCCCGGCACGTCTGGGCCCGGGGCAATCACCGGGGCTTCGTCGAGCTGGAACTCCAAGCCGTCGGTGGACCGGCCGTAGTGAATGCGTGCCACCTTCTCGGAAGGCTTGTCCGAGCGGTTGACGACTCGCAGGAGCAGCTCGAATCGGCCATTCTCCAGCCAGACGCACGGGCTCAGCTTGTACGTGTCCGCGAGCTCGCCGGAACTCACGAACGTTACCTCGTTAAGCCGTACCAGAGTAAAATCGTGCATTTTTTAGGTAGCGAGCTACGCTGCTCTCGTGTAATACGAAGAAGGGGAGCGCGACTCCCATCGCACTTCCCCCTCGTTTGCGATGCGTCGAGTTGCGGCTAGACGCGAACGGCCTCGCGGTACGGGACCGCTCGGCCTTCGTCTAGATCGAGCAAGTCCGGCCAAGACACGACATCGGTCCGATCGGGAGCGATCTTGTCGCGCAGTTCCTGGAACTGCTTCCAGGATTCTCCGGTCGGCACCGCCGCGAGCCAACGCTTGTTAAAGTCGTCGATGGATTGCGGACCCTTCTTATCGACAAAGACCTTTGCGTAAGCTTCGATCCCGGCATCGTCCCTCGCGGTCTTGACGATATTTAGGAACTCCTTCGGGTCCATGCCGAGGTACTCGAAGAGACCCTGATCCATGGGGGAGTCATACTTGTACTCGCCGAGGCGTCCAGCCACGAGCGCTTTTGCCTTATCGGTCGTCCGCGCGAGTTGCACCATGCCCAGCATCATCTCGTTGACGCTACGCGGCGTGGTTTTGGTTAGGTCCATCATAAATGTTCAACTTTCATATGGGTTTTGCTTCTCCAGTCCTGGTGAACCTAAGCGACCCCACATGGTTACGCGGCAAAATCGCAGCGATTCCGGCGGGTTTCGCGGATACTTTAGCGGTGCGTTGAGCTTTTACTTAATACAACGCGTTGGTGGCACTAGCGCCAACGTATCGTTGCGAGCCGCCGCCTTGACCGAACGAATGCTTGTATGAAGCGCACGCTTGCTGGCGGCAGTTGGGATCCGCTTTTTAATTCCACCGATCTCCGGGCGCCTTGACGTACGTTGCAAAGACGTAGCGCCATGGAATCGTGAACGGGAAGATTACCCAAACCAACGCGCAGGCTTTGATGGTCTCCCATGTATCGGGATCGACTTGATGCGCCGTCCAGAGCGGCAGTGCGAAGAAAAGCAGCCAGATCGTCTTCCAGGTTAGCTCGAAGAAGAGCACCGGCAACATCTTGAGGGGATAGCGAAGACCCATCAGCATAAGCGGCGCCATCGCCGCCAACAGACTGCGCGCGACGCCGTGCATTAGAGCCAGTTTGTCGTGGTGAACCACGCCCGGCCAGATGCTCGTCACTAAGAAGACCAAGATCAGAGCATACGTTCCGCGCAACAGATATAGCTGGAGCGTCGAGACTCCGGACGTCCCCGGCACCGCCGGCACTGAGATTGCCGCCATAGCCAACCTCCTCGAAGTAACGTTAGCCTAGGTACATCCGATTTTGGTTCGGTGTTTCAGCGACTGAGAGGCGGTCGCAGCTCGAGGAGCTGCTCGATTCGTTGGACTCCGGCTTCTGCTACGGTGTCACGCGCAGCCGCGGCTAGTTGGTACCAGTGCAGCGCCGTCGTGTAATCCTGCGGCACACTCTCCCCAAATTCGTACATATGCCCGATCGAGACTTCGTCGGAGGTCTCAGGTTCGAACGTGCGCGCAGTCGATGTGAACGGTCACGTCAGGCTTGTATAATCCGTATCGTGCTATTTGGATTTCTTTTGGAGTAAAAACGATATCTTCGCATTGATGCGATATTTTGTGATCCGGTCCCCGGAGACGACTGCCTCGAAATCCTTGATGTAAATCGACTTTATGCCTTTAAGAGTGTCTGCCGCACGCTTGACGGCATGTTCGGCGGCATCTTGCCAACCGCTATCCGATTCTGCAAGCACTTCGACGACCTTGAGCATATCGGACATTTGTGGCTTCCCCTTCAACGTGCGTTGTGCACGGCGTTTTGCAGGTTCGGGCTCATGCGAACCGTGATCCGCGGTTTTCGCGTTCCGGCGCGGTTCGATACAGAGTCGATCAGGGCTTTGGCCTTGACGACGATGTCATCGGCGGTCGAGCCTTCGATGACTTCCTTCAGCTCGGTACACAGGCCGATAAAGCTCGGGCCATCGCGGTGGACGTAGAGCTCAAACGTACCGCCGCAACTGACCCGGTGTCTCACGAGAAGATGCGGCAAAGACGCGTGTTAGCGCGTACGTGGGACGTGCGGCTCAATCGCACGTCGCACACTAACTGCATAGACCTAGCGTAGCAGTGGCTGGGCGACAATTCTGTACGGTTTCACACGGGGAGCGGTGGAATTTGCCCAGAGAGCGCTCCCTTGCTGGTGCCAAGAGCCCATTCCAAACAGCTACTTAGTGGTCGTACACAGCCTCTAATAAGGGGCCGAACTGCTCGCGCGCGACGCCATAACACTCGCAGGAGGCATCTTCGAGACCTTGTCGATCGAGAATAACGATATGGCCGTGAGCGTAGCGAATGAACCCCGCTTGCGCGAGAGTGGCCGCCGCAATAGTCACGCCGGAACGGCGCGCGCCTAGCATCATCGCAAGGTATTCATGCGTGAGAGCGATCTTCTCGGAGTTAACGCGATCGTGCGTCAGCAAAAGCCATCGCGCGCATCGTTCGTAGATGCTGTGCATTCCGTTGCATGCGGCGAGCTGGCCCAACATGTTAACGTACGCCTGAAGAAATCGGTCAAGCGAGCTGCGAAACTGAGCGTCCCCGCTGCCGAGCAGTCGTCGAAAATCGTCGCTGCTGATGACGACGGCGCGGCCGGGAACTTGGCAGTAGCTCTCGTTCGCGGAGGTCGTGGCTCCAAGCAGCAAGGGAATTGCCGAAACACCCTCCCGACCTACCGTTCCGACTTCGATCGACCCGCCGTCGCGCATTTGCGTTACAACCGAGAGCACCGCATCGATAGGGAAATAGACTTCTCGTATCGGCTGGCCGGCCTCATAGATCTGCTGGGGCGTTTCAAGCGCGATCAGCTGCGCGGTTTCGAGGACCTTGGCGATCGTGTCCGCGCTTAAGCCTCCCAGGATCGCGTTCTGCCTGACGACGGCTTGGGTGGGTACCAGGGCGCGCTGAGCGGTCATTCTCATAGAGCTTTTTTGAGGCCGGGTTGCGGTCCTGGTGCTATAGCGTACCGACTTTTGGACCCCAGTCGTCTATGCTGTTTTCCTCAAGACGAACGCCGCCGTCGATAAGGCAGCGTCACGCAGCCATTGGCGGAGCCAAGACCTCCTCCAAGAGGAGGGCATCGTGCGAATCTCAAGGCTTTTAGCCGCACTCATCGCGGCATCACTTTTCACTGCGATCCCCGTGCCGTCGCCGGCGCAGTTTTCGGTGGGCGTCGGTGCCACGATCGGCGCGCCGCCCCCGCTGCTGCCCCTCTACGCGCAGCCGCCCGCTCCAGCACCAAACTACCAGTGGAACCCGGGCTACTGGGGCTGGGGAACGGTCGGCTATTACTGGGTCCCGGGCAGCTGGGTGCCGGCACCTCGGCGCGGCCTGTACTGGACACCCGGGTACTGGCGTCACACCGGTGCCCGCTATGAATGGAGTCAGGGCTTCTGGGGTCCGAGCGTCGGTTTCTATGGGGGCGTCAACTACGGTTTCGGCTACTTCGGCACCGGCTTCGTCGGCGGCATTTGGGCCGGCAACAACTTCCGCTATAACACCGCCGTCGTAAACGTCAACCGAACCGTCATACACAACACGTATGTAGACACGACGGTCGATAAGAACGTCTACAGCAGTCGCGTAAGCTACAATGGTGGCCACGGTGGAATCTCGGCAAAGCCAAGCTCAGGCGAGATGGCGGCAGCGCAACATCCCGTCCCGCCAACCGCATACCAAAAGCAGCAAGCGACCAACGCCGGCCATGACCGCAACCTGTACGAGTCGGTCAATAAGGGGAGTCCGCCGGTGTCGAACACACAGAAGAAACGGGCGCAGCAGCAACCTCCGGCATAGCTCGCCCGTAGAAAAGGTACACCATGTTTGCTCTACGCACGGCACTCGCCGCCGCAGCGATCGGCGCGATCGCTTGCGCGGCGGCCAGCGCCGATCCATCCACGCTTACAATAAAGCTTTACGCCCAGAATCGGCCCGGCGAAACGGGCACGGCAACCTTCGAGCAGATTCCCACCGGTGTCGAGATCGTCGTCAACATGGCCGGGGGTCAAAACGGCACGCAACCCGTTCACATTCACACGGGCACCTGCGCAAACCTGAACCCGGTACCTGCGTATGCTCTGACCAACATCGTTCATGGGACCAGCACGACCACGGTAGCGGGCATCACTCTCAGCGACCTGCTCAAGGGCAGCTATGTCATTGACGTCCACGAGAGCAGCGCCAACATCAACAGGTACGTGGCCTGCGCTGCAATTGCGGTGCCGCAGTGATGCTGCCCTTGCGCATCTCCTAGAAAAAGCTCGGAAACCACGTGTCGAACACATCGGTGTGCGATCCGGCGATGACGCGCACCGGTGCGACGTTTCCGTTGGCGCCTGAGGCAAACTCGACGATCGACGCCTTACCGTGCGCAATGTCGATTAGGTTGGTTGCGTAGATGGTCGAGTTCGAACTCGTTCCGACTGTTGTCGCGTCGACAAGCTGCGTCGCGGAACCCTTGATCACGGCGATCGGCGCGACGTTGCCGTGCGCGCCGGCGGCAAACACTTTGAGTTCTCCTCCGTAGGCGCAGACGATCCGGTTTTGCGGATCTAGGCTGACGTTGTAGAGCCCACCGATCTTCACGTGGCTGCCGCCGATCGTCGCGATCGGCGCGACGTTGCCGTCGGCGTTGGCGGCAAACTCCTCGATCGGAGCCGCCGAGTCGCGAACGTTGGTGACGTACAAGTGGCTGCTCGAGTCGAACGATAATCCGGACGGCTCGACCATCTCCGTGTTGCTTCCGCCGATCGTGCGAATAGGGGCGACGTTCCCGGTAGCGCCGGCAGCGAAGACGTAGACCGCCTTGTTGGTGTAGTCCGAGACGTAGAGCCGGCCGCTGGAATCGACGGCCATGCCTCCGGCATTACGGATCGGCACGTTCGACCCACCTAGCACCTTTGGCGCGACGTTGCCGTTGGCACCCTTGGGGAAGATGAGCACGCGGGCGTCGGGATACTCGTTCGCAGTGTAGATTTTTCCCGACGCAGGATCGACCGCCAACACGCTCGCGCCGTTGATCTGCGTGTTGCTTCCGGCGATCTTGACGCTCGGCGTGACGTTGCCGTCGGCGCTCGCCGGAAAACCGAGAATGGCGTCGTCCGGGAACGAGACGACATACATCGTTGCGGCCGTATCCGGTTGGGCGACGGCACCCGCGCGGACCTGCGGAATGAAGGCGCCGGTAGGGCCTTGTTGGCCGGCGCTGCACGCCGCCAAGAGGGCGAGGAAGGTCAGGACTGGCGTGCGCGCCAGGCGCGATCTGAAGGCGTTCATGGTATCGGGTCTCCTAAAAGCGGCAGTGAAACGACCCGAGCCTAACAGTTCGAGTGCCCGCAAACGTCCGGCCCCCGCGTTGGGTGCTCACCACGGCGCTGTCGCGACCGGCGCTGCGCCCTGCGAAGTTAGAAGTTGGGGGGGTTCGGGCGGGCGCCGTGTGATCACGCCGGCGGTACGCTCTCGGTGGAGCGAGTGATCCCAGGATCGCCCGCGCAAGTGGCCGGCCGGCACGGTCGTGCACGTCGAAGCGCGACGCGGCGGCCAGGAACTCGGCTTCGACCTGACCTTGCGCGACTTGCTTTTAGGGACTACGTCGAGGGCGCAAGAGCTTCGAGCAGCCGCATCTCGCGCTCGGAAGTGATGCCGGCCTTGAGCGGCACGTCGCGATCGCGAAGCGCATCCCAGCGCCAGGTGTCGAGAATCGTCGCGCGCAGCGGGCGATAGGTGAGGCCGTCGTGGACCGCGCGAGCCGAAGAGATCGCGTCCCAGCCTGCGGCCTCCCCCTCTGGGACCCACAGCGGCATCTCGGTCCATGGCTCGACGCCGTGCTCGAGTAAGAACTCTTGCGACGCCCACACGAACTCGGCGTCCGATTCCAGCGCCGCGCCGCAGACGTGCACGAACGCCCCGAACGAGAGCGGGTTCAAAGGCCCTGTCGCGTTAAACGTGCCTGCGCGCTGCGTCTCGACCATCGCCACGATCCACTCGGCGAGATCGCGCACGTCTATGAGCTGAATGCGCCGGTTCGGCAGCCCCGGCACGAGAACGGTGCCCCCGTCGCCGATGCGCCGGACCCAGTAGGTGAAGCGGTCGCTGCCGTCGTGCGGACCCACGATGAGTCCCGGCCGAACGATCAGCGCACGTGCGCCGAAGCGTTCGAGCACCGAACCCTCGCACAACGCCTTGAGCGGGCCGTAGGTCTCGATCGTCATCGCCGCGGCGTTTGGATCGCCGGTGTCGTGAAGCGGCGTCGACTCGCCGGCGTTGGCGGCGAAGCCGTCGCGATAGGCGCTGACGCTCGAAACGAATGTGTAGGTCGCATCGGGATTGGATGCGTAGAAGTGCGCGCACGAGGCTGCGACGTCGCGTGGAAGGTAACCGCACGTGTCGATAAACGCGTCGTAATCGCCGGCAACCGACGTTATGTCGCGCGCTCGATCGCCGACGAGGCTCGTCGTGCCGGGCAAGCCGGCCGGCATGGACCCGCCGCGATGGAAGAGCGAGACGCTGTGGCTTCTCGCGAGCGCGTACTCGGCGATACGGCGGCCGAGAAACCGCGTTCCACCGATGATGAGTATTCGCACGTTACGATTCCGCGGCGATGCCGGCAAAGAGGCGCTTGCGATCCATGGGGTTTGATCATCGTCGAATCTTACGGGCGATCCTATGCCGATTGCCGCGTACGAGCGGAAATGGCATAAATTCGACACCGGGAAACAATCGGTCGCCCGGAGCGTAGATACGGCGATGGAACTCCAGGTTGAAGCTCTGAACAAGCGCTACGGCGCGGTCCATGCCGTCCGCGATTTGACCTTGCGGCTCGAGCCCGGAATCCTGGGGCTGCTCGGCCCCAACGGCGCCGGCAAGTCCACGCTTATGCGCATGCTCGCGACGATCACGAGGCCCAGCAGCGGCACGATCCGCTTCAACGGAACCGACGTCGCCGCATCGCCCGATGCGCTGCGGCGCACGCTCGGGTACCTTCCGCAAGATTTCGGCATCTATCCGCACCTCTCGGCGGTGGAGTTTCTCGAATACATCGGCGCGCTCAAAGGCATTCCTCGGCGCGCGCTGCGCGAGCGCATCGAAACCTTGCTCGACGCCCTCAATCTCACGCACGTGCGGTCGCGCGCCTTGGGCGGTTTTTCGGGCGGCATGCGACAGCGCGTCGGGATCGCGCAGGCACTGCTCAACGATCCGCGGCTCCTGATCGTCGACGAGCCGACCGCCGGATTGGATCCCGAAGAGCGCCTGCGGTTGCGAACGCTGCTGCACGAGATGGCCGGCGAGCGCATCATCATTTTTTCGACCCACATCTGCTCGGACATCGAGAGCATCGCCACGCGCGTCGCAATCGTCGATCATGGAACGCTTCTGGCCGAGGGCCACCCGTCGGCGCTGGTGCGCGGATCTTCGTCGCTGGAGGACGCCTACTTCCAGGTCATCAACGGGGCACGAGCCGCGGCATGACCCGGCTCTGGGCGATCTACGCGCTGGCGCGAGCTGACCTTCTCGAGCGAACGCGCCGCTATCAATACCTGGCGACGGTCGCGGTCACGCTGCTCGTCGGCACGCTCTTGGTGCCGGCGAAAAACGCGGGCTACGAAACGTTTCTCGTGGACGGCTATCGCGGCATCTACAACTCGGCGTGGATCGGCGCGACCTTCGCCATCCTCGCATCGATGCTGCTCTCGCTCTTCGGCTTCTACAACATCAAGAGCGCGGTCGATCGCGACCGGACGACGCGCGTCGGCGAGATTCTGGCCGCGACGTCTATCTCGCGATTCGAGTACGCGCTCGGAAAAGCGTTGAGCAACTTCTTCGTCCTCGGCTCGATGGCCGCCATCCTCTTCGTCGTCGCGATCGCCATGCAGCTGGTGCGCGGCGAGAGCACGGCGTTCAACATCGGGCAGATCGCCGCTCCGTTCGCGCTTGTGGTCGTGCCGCTGATCGCAATGGTCGCGGCCATCGCGCTGCTCTTCGAGATGATACCCTGGCTGAGAGGCGGTCTGGGCAACGTCGTTTACTTTTTCGGCTGGAGCTGGTATTTGGCATGGAGCTTCCAGGCAGAGGCGCGTCACGTGCCGTGGTGGCGAGACATGCTGGGCGGAGACCTCGTCATGCAGCAGGTCTGGGCAGCGTTACTGAAAGTCGACCCGCACGCCCGCTTGAACTCGGTCGAAATCGGCGCCGGCGGCGAGCGGGCGCGTCATCTCTTTATCTTTCACGGCTTTTTGTTGACGCCGAACGCGGTGGCGGAGCGTTTGTTGTGGTTCGGCGTCGCGCTCGTCGTCGTCGGGGTTGCGGCGCTGTTGTTCGACCGCTTCTCGAAGCCCGCTCGCGCGGAGCATCGTAAGAGCAACGCGCTCGCGGAGCGGTGGCAATCGGCTTTGGCTCGCTTAGGCACCCCGCTGGCCGACGCGTTCTTCAGCAGCGACTTGGGCGCGATCGTGCTCGCCGAGCTCCGCCTGCTCTTGCGCGGCTTGAGCTTTTGGTGGTACGCCGTGGCGGCCGGGCTCTGGATATTCCAGCTCGGGGCCGACGCCAAGGGACAAAGCCTCGCCGTCGGGCTCGCCTGGATCTGGCCGATGCTGCAGTGGTCGCAGCTGGGTACGCGCGAAGCCGTCTGCGCGACCGAGCAGTTCGTCTACCCGACGCTCCATCCGATTCGTCGCCAGTTCGTCGCTCAATGGCTCGCCGGCGTCCTGTTGGCGCTCGCGACCGCAGGCGGCTCGCTCGTGCACTGGGCGCTCGCCGGCAACATTACCGGCATCGAGGGCATCCTCGCGGGTGCCATTTTCGTTCCGACGCTCGCGATTGCGTGCGGCGCGCTCTCCGGCACGACGCGGCTCTTCGAAATCGCCTACCTCGTGCTCTGGTATATCGGTCCGTTGAACCGCACGACGTTCGACTTTACCCAAGGCGCGTACGCACCCGGCTTCATGCTCGCTTCGGTCGTCCTGTTCTGGGTGGCGATCGGAGCGCGGAAACTCCGCTTGCAGTACGCCTAGACGT
>JBARBD010000043.1:0-3398 GCA_049792675.1 Vulcanimicrobiaceae bacterium
CGCCGGGCTCGATCGCGCCTTCGACCGCTTGCAGCAAGGGTGGCTGCGAAGGCTCGAGCGCGCGAACGCAGCGCTCGACGCCGACGATCCCACGCGGCCGCTGGCGCGCGGCTACGCCATCGTCGCCAAGGACGGCGTCGCGCTGCGTGACGCGGCGCTGCTCGCGACGGGAGATCTGGTGACGGCGCGTCTCGAGCGCGGGACGTTCGGGGCACGCGTGGAATCGGTGCACGCAGAATGAGCACGCCGCTGCCCCAGACGTTCGAGCAGAAGCTCGCGCGGATCGACGCGATCGTCAAGGAGCTCGAGGGCGGAGCCGACCTCCAGCGCGCGACCGAGCTCTTTAAAGAGGGCAAGCTGCTGGCGCGCGAGTGTGAGGCGCTGCTCAAAAGCGCCCAGAAACAGGTTGACGACGCGATGGCCGAGCCGGCCGCCGGCGCCCAAGCGCGCGAAGCGAAGCTGGAAGAGCTCGATAACGAGATCCCCTTCTAATCGCTAATCCAGCCGGCGCGACGATGAGGCTCGACGAGGCGGTCGCCGATCGCGAAGGGATCACGCGCTCGCAGGCGCGCAGCTTGATCATGGAAGGGCGGGTGCGTATCGACGGGGCGGTTGCGACGAAGGCCGGCCAGAGCGTGCGCGCCGACGCCAACGTCGAGGTCGCGCGACCGCGGCGTTTCGTCAGCCGCGGGGGCGAGAAGCTCGAGCACGCTCTAGAGTTTTTTGCGATCGAGGTCGACGGCCTCGACGCGCTCGACGTCGGCGCCTCGACCGGCGGCTTCACAGACGCGCTCTTGCAGCGCGGGGTGCGTCAAGTGACGGCAATCGACGTCGGCTATGGGCAACTCGATTGGCGGTTGCGCAACGATCCGCGCGTGCGGGTCGTGGAGCGGACGAACTTCCGCCTCCTCGCCGACGATGCGTTCCCGGAGGGCTTCGACGTCATCGCGATCGACGCGTCGTTCATCTCGCTGCGCACCATCCTGGCGCGAGCCGTTACCTACCTGCGCCCGGACGGGGTCGCCGTCGCGCTGGTCAAGCCGCAGTTCGAAGCCGGGCGCGAGCGGATCGGCAGAGGGGGCGTCGTGCGCGATCGCGAGGTCCACCGCGCCGTGCTCCACGAACTGCGCTCGGCGGTCGCGAGCCTCGGCCTCGTACCCGTCGCGCTGACCTCCTCGCCGTTGCGCGGGCCGGCCGGGAACCGCGAGTTCTTGATCGAGCTGCGCCGCGCGGGCCGGCCGCTCGAAGACGCACGAATCGAAGCCGTCCTCGACGAAGAGAGCTGCTCATGACGACGCTTGCGATCGAACGCAAAGTCATTGCCCTCTACGTGGATGCCGAGCGCGAGCACGCCCGGTCGATCGCGAGCCGGATCGCGCGCGACTTTCGGGCGAACGGGTTCGAGGTGCTCGACGGCGCCGAGCCGGCGAAAGCGTCGCTGGTCATCACGGTCGGCGGGGACGGGACGCTGCTCCGCGCCGCGCGCATCGCGGTCGAGGGGGACGTCCCTCTGCTGGGGATCAACACCGGCCGCTTGGGGTTCCTTACCGAGCTCGACGAGGACGATCCGCGGATCGCGGATCTGCCGGCCTTGGTCGAACGCGGGCTCTTCACCGACGAACGCACCGCGCTCGAGGCCGAGTACGGCGAGAAGCGCTTCTTCGCGCTCAACGACGTCGTCGTGCGTAAGGGCGAGGTCTCTCGCATCGTTCCTTTCGGCCTGCGCTTCGACGACGGCCAGGCGACGCGCATCACGGCCGACGGCATCTGCGTGGCGACGCCGACCGGCTCGACCGCGTACTTCCTCTCCGCCGGGGGTTCGCTGATCGCCCCGAACGTCGAGGCGTTCGGCGTCGTGCCGCTCCTGCCGCACACGCTCTTTTCGCGCCCGCTGATCGTCCACACCAAATCGCGCATCGAGATCAGCTGCGATTCGGAGATCGCGCAGGCGCACCTCGAGTGCGACGGCGACGTGCTCGCCGACGTCGCTCCCGGCTCCAGCGTGATGATCCGCTGCCACCCCAAGCGCGTCCGGTTCGCGCGCACGATGCCGTTGCACTTTCTGGAGCGGCTCGAAGACAAGATGCTGTGGGGCGTTTCCATCAAGGATCCCCGTCGGTAAGATCCGCGAAGAGACGATGCTGCGGCGCTTAGAGATCGAGAGCTACGGGCTGATTGCTCGCGCCGAGGTCGACTTCGCGTCTGGGGCGACGATCTTCACCGGCGAGACCGGATCGGGCAAAACGATGCTGCTCGGCGCGCTCGACTTCGTGCTCGGCGCGCGAGCCGGCGCCGACGCCGTCCGGCGCGGCTCGCCCAAAGCGTCGGTGACGCTCGAGTTCGATCCCGACGACGCGCTGCGCGGGCGGCTTGCAAGCGACGGCTTCGAGCTCGATCGAGGCGAGAACGGGACGATCGTACGCGAGATGAGCGAAGCCGGGCGTTCGAGCGTACGCGTCAACGGCCGGCCCTCGACGGCCGGCTACGTCCGCGATATCGGCGAGTCGATTGCCGAGGTGGTCGGCCAGCACGAGGCCCAGCGGCTGCTCTCGCCGGCCTATCATCTCGAACTCCTGGATCGCTTCGCGGGCGCGGCCGGGCTGCGACTGCGCGACGCGGTCGCCGCTGCCTACGAACGCGCGCAGGAGGCCGCCGGGGAGCTGGCTGCGCTCTCGCAAGACGAACGGCTCCAGCGCGAACGTTACGACGACGCGCTCTTCGCCGCGCGCGAGATCGAGGAAGCGCGCGTCGAACCGGGTGAGGTCGAGCGTTTGAACGAGCGGCGGCGCTACCTCGACAACGTCGAGCGCATTGCGCTCGCGCTGCGCGCCGCGCACGACGCGCTGGCCGCGCACGAGACGAACGCCGCCGAGTCGATCGCGACCGCCGCGGCTTCGCTCGCGAGCATCGCCGCGATCGGCCCTCAGTTCGCCGAGATGGCGGAACGGGCCGCGGCGCTGCAAGCACAAGCCGACGACCTCGCGCTCGACCTGTACCGCGCCCTGGATGCAACCGAGTTCGAGCCGGCCGAGCTCGAAACGATCAACGGACGCCTCGATCTGCTCGAACGCTTGAAGCGAAAGTACGGCGGCGAGCTCGACGGCGTCCTGGCCTACGCGCAGAGCGCCCGTCAGACGATCGACGCGTACGAGAGCCGCGACCAACGCGTCGCGCAAGCGAAGGCCAAGAGCGCCGCGGTCGGGCGCGAACTCGCCGAGGCGGCGGCGGCGCTGACGGCTTTGCGCAAAGAGTCGGCGGCCAAACTAGGCAAGCGCGTGCGCGCCGAGTTCGGAGAGATCGCGCTTGGCTCCGGGCGTTTCGAAGTCGCCGTCGAGACGCTCGACGCGATCGCCGCGCGCGGTGCGGAACGGGTCGAGTTTCTCTTTGCCGCCAATGCC
>JBARBD010000044.1:0-4675 GCA_049792675.1 Vulcanimicrobiaceae bacterium
GGTCGACGTCGCCCGGGACGGCGAGCACCGGGATGCGTCCGGCGGCCCAGCCGGCGGTATTGAGCGCGCCGCTGCGCGCCGGCGCTTCGATCACGACGACGGCGTCGGCCAGGGCCGCGACGACGCCGTTTCGCTCCAGAAACTGCGACGGGAAGGTCGGCTGATCGGGCGGATAGGGAGAGAGCACCGCCCCGCCTGCGGCCACGATCCGCTCGGCCAGCGCACGATGCCGCGGGGGATAGAAGTGCCGGTGGCCGCCGCCCAGCACGCCGAGGGTCGTGCCGCCCACGCTCAGGGCGGCATCGTGGGCGGCGCCGTCGATTCCCAGCGCCAAGCCCGAGACGATCGTGCACCCTGCCTGCGTAAGCTCGGCCGCGAACCGATGGGCCTGGCCGCGGCCATATGAAGTCGCGGCACGGGTGCCCACAATCGCCACGCAGGCCCGGGCGAGCCCCTCGAGGCTCCCGCAGCACCAGAGCCCCTCGGCGGCGATCTCCAGGGCCCGGCCCCGCGCGGCCTCGATCCGCTGGCGGCTCTCGAAGCGTGGGTCGTGCATCTGATCCCGTTCACGACCTCGGCCCAGGAAGGCTAGCCCGGGGGGATTCGGAGGCGGTCGAGGAATAGCCTGAGCCGCACGGAGGTACCCAAGTTGGCAGCAGAAGCATATTGCGTGAAGTGCAAGGCCAAGCGAGAGATCAAAGACGCAGTCCAGATCACGATGAAGAACGGGCGTCCCGCGACTGAGGGCAAGTGCCCGGTCTGTGGCACCAAGATGTTCAAAATCGGCGCCGCCTAAACGAGCGACCCTTAGCCGAGATCAGTCCCAATGTGCTACGCACATTGGGGCTTTTTTGCGTTACTACCGATAGTGACGTATAATACGGGCACCCACAACATATGCCGTGGGGGAGTGATTTACCGCTGACTTGCCCGACTTGTCGTAAGAGTGAGACGCGCGTCGTCGACTCGCGCGACGACGAGACCGTGGTACGCCGCCGGCGCGAGTGCCTCGACCCGCGCTGCAAACATCGGTTTACCACCTACGAGCGGATGGAAGTTCCGCGGCTCTTCGTCGTCAAGAAGGACGGACGTCGCGAGCAGTACAGCCGCGAGAAGATCCTCACCGGCCTGCGCAAGGCGTGCGAGAAGCGGCCGATCTCCGAAAGCCGGATGGAGGCCGTCGCCGCCGACCTGGAGCGCGAGCTTTTCGCACGCGGCGAGAGCGAGGTTCCGTCGGCGACGGTCGGCGAGAAGCTGATGGAGGCGCTGCGCAAGCTCGATCCGGTCGCCTACATCCGGTTTGCGAGCGTCTACCGGTCGTTTCGCGACATCGACAGTTTCCGCGAAGAGCTGGCTCAGTTGTAATGACGCCCGTTCGCGTGGCGCTCCAACGCCTGCCGCAAGGCGAGGGGCTGCCGCTTCCGGATTACATGAGCGAGCATGCGGCCGGCGCCGATCTCTGCGCCGCGCTGCGCGAGCAGCTCACCCTGCTCCCCGGCGCGCGCGCCCTCGTGCCGACCGGCTTTTCGATCGCGCTCCCTCCCGGCTACGAAGCGCAGATTCGTCCGCGCAGCGGGCTCGCGATCCGCAGCGGCGTGACGTGCTTGAACGCGCCCGGCACCATCGACGCCGATTATCGCGGCGAAGTGCAGGTCGTCTTGGCCAATCTCGGCAGCGAGCCGGTGGTGATTCGACGCGGCGATCGCATCGCGCAGATGGTCGTCGCGCCGGTCTCGCGCGCGGCCTTCGATCTGGTGGACGAGCTACCGCCGACGGCCCGCGGCGGCGGCGGCTTCGGCTCGACCGGCATCTCGGCGTGAACGTCTATATCGTCGGGAAGGGCGCCGTCGGCACCTACCTCGGCGATCAGTTGCGCGCCGTCGGCGTTGACGTCGCCTACGCCCCGCGCGCGATCGAGGAGGTGCGCCCGTACGATGCCGACGTTGCGGTCATCGCGACGAAGTCGTACGACACCGACGGTGCGATCGAGACGCTGCGCAAGGCGATTCGCTTCCCCGAAAAGTGCGTCTTCGTCTCGCCCCAGAACGGCGTCGGCAACGAGGAGAAACTGGCCGGAGCGTTCGGCGCCGACAACGTCGTCGCTGCGGCGCTCACGACGCCGGTCGACCGCGATCGCGACGGCAACGTCAAAGCGGCCAAAGACGGGGGCGGGCTAGCGCTCGCTCCGATGGGCGCGAATGCCTATAACTGGCTCGCGGCGACCTTTGCCGGCACGGGGCTGCAAGTAAAGATCGTCGAGGACTGGCGCGCGTTGAAGTGGAGCAAGCTCGCGCTCAACGTCGTCGCCAATGCCAGCTGCGCGATCCTCAACGTGCTGCCGAACCGCTTCGTGCACTTCGACAAGATTTTCACGCTCGAGATCCGGATGATCCGCGAAGTGCGCGCGGTCATGCAGGCGCTCGACGTCGACCCGATCGACCTGCCGCGCTATCCGGTTCGCGCGCTCTTCGGGGTCGTGACGCTCCCGACGTCGCTCGCCCGCGGCCTCTTGACCCGCAGCATCGCGTCGGCCCGAGGAACCAAGCCGCCCTCGCTCCTGCTCGACTTGCGCAGCGCGAAGGCCCGGACCGAGGTCGACGTCCTCAACGGCGCCGTCGCGGCTGCCGGGCTCGAGCGGCTCGTACCGACGCCGGTCAACGCCGTCTATACGCGGGTTCTCAACGACATCGCGCATACGCCCCCGCTCTGGGCGAAGTATCGCGAGCATCCCGACCGGCTGGAGGCCGAAGTCGAAGCCGAGGTCCAGCGCACAAAAGTATTAGCGCGCGGCTAGGCGAATGGACCGGCGACGAAATGCGCGACCCGAACGTACCCGAATCGCTTGAAGGTTGGTGGATACTCCATCGCATGTTCGCCTTCAACCGGCGCGCGTGGGACGCGTTGCCGGAGAAGCGGCGCAATAAGTACGCCGGCCACGCGGCGGATCTCGTCGACCATCTCAAAGCCAGCGACGACGGCGACGTGGGCCTCACGCAGACCGTCGGACACCGCGGCGATCTCATGCTTACCCACTACGCACGCACCTTCGACGGGCTCGCCTACGCGCAGACGCTGCTCGATAAGCTCGAACTGCGCGAGTTCCTCGTGCCCCACGCGTCCTACGTCTCGGTCTTGGAGCTCGGGCTCTACGACGCGACCGGGAAGATCCACGCCGAGCTGAGCCAACGCGGGCTCGCGCCGCAGTCGCCCGAGTGGATCGCCGCCTTCGACGAGCTCCTGCGCAAACAGGCCGAGAGCCCGTACGTCGGCCCGCGCCTCTTTGCGCGGATCCCGGCCCGCCGGTACCAGTGCTTCTATCCGATGAGCAAGCGGCGCGGCGAGGTGCAGAACTGGTACATCCTCGGCTTCGAGGCGCGCGCCAAGATGATGAGCCAGCACGGCGTGGTCGGGCGAACCTATCACAACCGCGTCACGCAAGTGATCTCCGGATCGATCGGCTTCGACGACTTCGAATGGGGCGTCGACCTCTATGCCGACGATCCGCTGGTCTTCAAAAAGCTGGTCTACGAGATGCGCTTCGACGAAGCCAGCGCGCGCTACGGCGAGTTCGGCTCGTTCTGGGCCGGCCTGCAGTTCTCACCTGGCGAGCTCGGCGCGTTCCTGGACGGCGACGCCGTTCCGCAGCTGGTCGTTCCGCCCACGCAGTAACCCAAAGTCGCGGGCGCTACGCGGCGGCGCCGAGCCGTTCGAGGCTGCGGTACTGGATCGCTTCGGCAACGTGCTCGGCGCGGATCGCCTCGTCGCCGGCGAGGTCGGCGATCGTGCGGGCGACGCGCGCGATCCGGTCGAGAGCGCGGGCCGAGAACTGGCGTTTCGCGCTCGCCTGCGCGAGCAATCGCATTGCCGGATCGTCGAGCGCGCAGTAGCGGCGCATCGCGTTGCCGGGTATCTCGGCGTTGCACGAAAGCGTCATCCCGCCAAAGCGGGCGCTTTGGCGCTCGCGGCTCGTAACGACGCGCTCGCGGATCGCCGTCGAATGCTCGCCCCCCTCGTAACGAACCATATCGTCGAACGGAACGCGCGCGATCTCGATCTGCAGATCGATCCGGTCGAGCAGCGGCCCCGAGAGCTTCGAGACGTACTTCGCGACGGTCGCATCGTCGCAGCGACACTCGACGCTGCGGGTCCCGCGATAGCCGCACGGGCACGGATTCATCGATGCGACCAACTGAAAGCGCGCCGGATACGTAAACGTACCCGAAGCCCGCGCGATCGTCACCGTCCCCTCTTCGAGCGGTTGGCGCATTACCTCGATCGCGCTGCGTGAGAACTCCGGAAACTCGTCGAGAAAGAGCACGCCGTGATGCGCGAGGGATATCTCGCCCGGCTTGGCGAGCGCCCCGCCGCCGACGAGCGCGGTTTGACTGATCGTATGATGCGGGAAGCGAAATGGCCGCGTGCGCACGATGCCCGCACGACCGACGAGCAAGCCGGCAACGCTGTAGATTTTCGTGACCTCGAGCGCTTCGTGCAGCGACATCGCCGGAAGGATCGAGGGCAAGCGCCGCGCGAGCATCGTCTTACCGCAGCCGGGCGGCCCAACCAGGAGCAAGTTGTGACCGCCGGCCGCCGCGATTTCGAGCGCGCGCTTTGCTGCGAGCTGACCGCGCACGTCGGCAAGGTCGCCGTGCACGAGCTCGTCGGACGGCACGAG
>JBARBD010000045.1:0-5532 GCA_049792675.1 Vulcanimicrobiaceae bacterium
GGCCTTCCGGCCGGCGCGCCTGCGCGGCCGAAACGTCCCCGGCGGTCTGCTCTTTCACGAGTAAGCCTTTCCGTAGAGTCTGAATGGACCTTCCAAACTGAGGTGCTGCTGCACGAGCGATGCCTCGAAGAGGTCCTCGACGTGCTTCGACACGGCCTCGAACTCGACGTCTTGCAAGATGCAGCGATACTCCAGCCGACGCACGCAGTCGAAACCGCGCGAACCTTCGTCGTGACAAGCCGGGCAGAGCGACGGACGAAACGCGACGCACGGTCCGACCGGAACCCCGCGAACCTCGCTCGTCATGCCGAAGATAGCGAGCGTTTTGACGCCGAGTCCCGAGGCGAGATGGCTGAAACCGGCATCGTTACCAACGAAGACTTCACACTCCGCGAGCCGCCTCGCGGCTTCGGCAAGCGGCTTGCGGATGATAGAGATTCCGGCGACGCCGCCAAAATCTTTCTCGGCGCGCGTCGCTTCGGTCGTCTCGTGCGGTCCGAGAAAGAAACGCACCCTGCGTCCACGCTCGGCCTGCTGACGCGCCAGCGCGACGAAGCGCTCGTAAGGCCAACGCTTCGACTCGTTGCCCTTATACGCCATCGAACCGGGATGCACGCCTAAGGTCCCTGCAATCCGGTCGGCTCGCCAGCTCTGGGGAACCCAGTAATCGAGCTCGTCGCCGGATGGTTCGAGCTGCAGCTCGCGCGCCAGTCGCAGATTCTCTGCGATCCGATGGCCGCCGCGCAGCGCGACGCGCGCGCTCCCGCCGGTGCGCGCGATGAGGCTCGAAAGGCCGCCATATTCGTGGGTCGCGAGCCGCCTCGCGCCGACGCCGCGCGCGATGCACGTGTACTGCCAGCGAGTCGCGGGAAACGGCAAGACGCAAAGATGGTACCGTTGCGAGCGCAGTCCCAAGACCGGACGCAGCGTATCCATGACGGTGGGGCGCAACGGCAACTCGTAGACGTCGCGAACGCCGAGCGCGCGTACGTACTCGCTTACCGGCGCGTGCATCGTCATGGCGTCGATCGCCCACCCGGCGCGGCTCAGTCCGCGCAGGATCGGGCTTGCGGCCAGGGCATCGCCGAGCCCCGGTAGCAACAGCACCAGCGCTGCACGTGAGGACAAAGCGCGATTACTCTCCGATAATGATTGGAACGGTGACTTCGTGCGAGCCGGCGACGCGGTCGATTCTTACCGGTACGCGGTCGAGGCGGTCGTAGTAGCGTAAGATCCGCATGCGATAGAAGATCGCCAGCGTGTCGACGAAAACGTTCCAGACGGCCGGCAGACGCAGCCGGCTGCAGACGCGCTTGAAGTTCAGCGTGACCGGCGCCTCCACGATGCGATAACCGAGGTGATGCACGTTGGCGAGAAGCTCCAAGTCGAACGCGAATCGCTTTACGAGCACCCGCGGAATGACGCGGTCGAGGACTTCCCGCTTGAAGAGCTTGATGCCGGTCTGCGTGTCGCGCACCGGCAACCCGAACATCGCGCGCACGAGCATGAAGTAGAAGAAACTGTAAATGCGGCGTACGAACGGATAATCGACGTTCGATTTGGGATGAAACTTGGAACCGATTACTACGTCGGCTTTGCGATCATCCATGATCGCGAAGAAGTTCGCCAACTGCTCCGGATGGAGATCCATATCTGCGTCCAGGAAGGCGATGTACTCGCCTCTCGAATAGGCGGCGCCGCAGAACAGCGCGTTGCCTTTTCCTTCGTTGCGCGCGCAGCGCACGACGCGCACGCGCTCGGGCCAGACGCGCAACGCGGAACTCGCCGCTGCGTGCGTGCCGTCCAGGCTCCCGTCGTCGATCACGACGATCTCGAAATCGATGCCGAGCACCTGCATCGTCTCCACCGTCTCGCGCACGTTCTCGGCTATCGAAGTGGCCTCGTTGTACGCGGGCATAAGGATGGAGAGCATGGCGCTGCAAGGTTGGCTCTCCAGAAATAGCTAGCCTTCCCGGGAAAAGTGACTCTAGTCAACCCTGGGGTTTCGGCCGCCGGCCGGCTACGCGATCGGCGCCTCGCGGTTCTCGGGTGGGCTCACCAGGTTCCGCTCGAACTTCGCGACGATGGTATGCCACGCGAGCTCCAGCTCTTCGACCCCGAGCATGCGCGCCACCGCGACGAAGGCCGTCGCGCCGATGGCCATTTGGCCGAAGAGGAACCATGCCCGCGAGGCGAGGGTCGCTTCGGGGGTGACCCCGAGGGCTCCGATCCAGCCCAACGCCGCCAGCATCGCCAGCGAGCTCAGGACGACCTTGCCGGTGGAAATGAGAAGCGCGCCCCAGTCGATCCCCGAGACCAGGCGCGCCGTGAGCATCAGCAACAGAATCGCCTGCACCATCTGGCTCAGCGAGTTTGCGAGCAAAAGCCCGCGCGCTCCGAGCGTCGGGAGCCAGACCAGCGAGAGTAGGACGTTGAGGACGACGCTCGCCACCGAGATCGTAACCGGCCAAAGGGTTTCTTGGCAGGCGAAGCAGCATCGGGTCAACACGACGTTGGCCGCCAACGCGATCAATCCGATCGCGGCGTACGGAAGCAAGCCGGCGGTAAGGTCGGTTGCGCTCGCCTGGAACGTACCGCGCTCGAAGAGCGCTTGGACCATCGGATGGGAGAGCACGATCAACGCGCAGGCCGAGGGAATCGTGATGAAATTCACCAGACGCAGCCCGGTGACGACGCTGCGGGCCACGCCGCGCCGGTTATCGCGCGCGAATTGCGCCGCCAGCAGCGGGAAGATGACGGTCGCGATCGCCGCCGCGAAGATTTGCTGCGGAAAGTTCACGAGTTTGGTCGCGTAGTTCATCCCGGCGATATAGCCGGGCGCCAGCGTCGAAGCGAAGAACCGATCGAAGAAGAGCGCGAGCTGGCCGGCCGCCGACCCGACCATGATCGGACCGAGCAAAACCCAGATCTTCTTGAGGCCCGGGTGGTGCAGATCGATGATCGGCCGGTACTTGCCGATCGAGAGAAAGGCCGGAAGCTGCACGAGCATCTGCGCCGTCAAGCCGAGCACCGTACCCAAGACCAGCGCGTAGATTCCCAGGCCGTGGCTGAAGAGCACGACCGTCAAGATCGTCACCGCGTTGACGACGACGCCGACGAGCGCAGCCGATCGGAAACGGTGATAGGCGTTGAGCATTGCCGAGAGGACGCCGCTCAGGCTTACTGCGATGATGCTCGGCATCAGCCATCGCGTCATGCGAATCGCTACGCCCATCTGCGGTGCCGGGAAGCCGTGCGCGATCAGCGGCACGTACCAGCGCGCGGTGAAGAATCCGACGATCGCACAGGTCGTCAAAACGATCGCCAAGATGTTGAGCGTCGTACTCGCCAGGCTCCACGCCTCTTCTTCCTTCCGATGCGCGAGATACTCCGAGAAGGTTGGAACGAGCGCGCTTACCAGCGCCCCGTTGAAGACGCCGAAAAGAATCGTCGGGATCGTCGCCGCGGCCAGGAACGTGTCCATTTCCCAGCGCGTCCCATAGTACTTTGCGCTTACGACCTCGCGCATGAAGCCCAGGAGCGTCGAAGCGAACGTGGCCCCGATGATGAACAGCGTCGAGCCGGCGATCGAAATCCGGGGGCGAGGCCGGCGCGGCTGCGGGACGACTTTGAGCCGAGGGTTAATGCGCGCCGTCCCTCCGCAAGACGGCCGGAATCGTCTTGGCGATGATCGTCAGGTCGCCAAGCGGCGTCCAGCCGTCCACGTAGCGATTGTCGAGTTCCATCCAGTGCTCGAACGACACCTCGCTGCGGCCGTTGATCTGCCACAAACACGTCACGCCCTGAGGCACGCTTAGCCGGCGCCGCGCGAACGTGCCGTAGTGTTCGACCTCGCTCGGAAGCGCCGGACGCGGTCCGACCAGCGACATGTCGCCGAGCAGCACGTTGACGAGATTCGGCAGCTCGTCGATGCTCGCACGCCGCAGAAAACGTCCGAGCGGGTGGAGGCGCGGATCGTCGCGGATTTTGAAGACCGGTCCGTCAACCTCGTTGAGGTGCATGACGCTCTGACGCATCGCATGCGCACCGTTCACCATCGTTCGCAGCTTGAACATCTTGAAACGGCGCCCGTGCATACCGACGCGTTCTTGCGCGAAGAACGGCGTTCCGCCGGTCGTACAGGCGATCGCAACCGCGGCGGCCGCAACCAGCGGCGCGGTAACGACCAGCAGGAGGCTGCCCAAAGCCACGTCGGTGAATCGCTTCAGCGACGGCCACCACACCGGCACGTCGCGCTCGACCGAGGTGTTAACGGCGATCTGCACCGAGCTACCGCCCTCTCACGAGAGGAACGCCCGTTCGACGGTTTGGCCGACGATATCGAGCCCCTCGATCTCACCGACCGCGCCTGGGGACGCATCGCCGAAATGCACGAACGGTACGTACTCGCGGGTGTGGTCGGAGCCGGGAGCGGTCGGGTCGCAGCCGTGGTCGGCCGTAAAGATCACTTCATCGCCCGGACGCAGGCGCGCGAACAGCGCGGGGAGCATGCCATCGAGTTCTTCAAGAGCGGTTGCGTATCCGCGGACGTCCCGGCGATGGCCGTACTTCGAATCGAAATCGTTGAGGTTCGTGAAAACGAAGCCTCCGTCGACCGTTTCTAGCAACTCGAAAGTCTTCTCCATTGCATCGCGGTTGTCGGCTGCGCGCCGCGACGACGATATTCCTCGGCCGCAGTAGATGTCGCTAATCTTGCCGACTGCGTGCACCTCGATACGCCCCATCCTGAGTTTGTCGAGCAAGTTTGGGGGAGGCTCGATTGCATAGTCCCGACGATTCGGCGTCCGGCGAAAAGCCCCCGGTTCGCCCTCGAAAGGGCGGGCGATGACTCGATTGACGTTGTGGGGCGGCCGCAGCATCTCGCGAGCCCGGCGGCTCCACTCGTAGAGCGTCTCCAGCGGCACGACGCCCTCGTGCGCGGCGATCTGGAAGACCGGATCGGCCGAGGTATAGAGGATAGGCCGTCCCGTCTTCATGTGCTCCGCGCCGAGCTCTTCGATGATCTCCGTGCCCGACGCGGCCCGGTTTCCGAGCGGCGGCTTGCCGGCGATCGCTGTGAACGCCTCGACGACCTCTGCCGGGAACCCGCCGGGGTAGGTCGGAAAGGGCACGCTGGTAAGGACGCCCATCATCTCCCAGTGTCCGGTGATCGTATCCTTGCCGCGACTGCGCTCGCGCAGGCGAGCGACCCGCGCTTGCGGTGCGCTCGACGGCGGGACGCCCGCGATCTGGGTAAGCAATCCAAGGCCGAGCCGCTCGAAGTTCGGCAGGTTCAGCGTTCCGATGCTGCGCGCGACGTTGCCGATCGTGTTCGCACCGGCCGCATCGCCGTACTCCGCGGCGTCCGGCAGCGCGCCTACACCGCCCGAATCGATAACGATCGCCACCACGCGCTTCATCACGTATTGGCCGCGTTTCGGCTCGGAGAAAAGCACGCCTTCCCGACGCCCGCGCCGATAGGAGAGCGCGCCCGTCATCTACAAACCGTTGCGACCGTGGCACGTATCGCGC
>JBARBD010000046.1:0-1510 GCA_049792675.1 Vulcanimicrobiaceae bacterium
ATAACCAGCGGCACGCGAAAGCCGACGCTGTCGGGTCCGCGGTACGGCGGCGGGACGTGATCGTAGAGGCCGCCCCAATCGTCCCACTGCACGAAGATCGCAGTGTGATTCCAGAACTTGCTCTCGCCGACGGCATTGACGAGCGACGCCACCCACGAAGGCCCGTTCCCACCGCCGCAGTTCACGTGATCGGAGTCGTTACAGACCGGCGTAATCCAGGTGAAGTTCGCGAGCTTTCCCTTGCGCACGTCGGTGATGAAGTTCTTCTGCGGCGTGACGACGTCCTTGGCCCAGTCGGGCCCGTTGTAAATGTGGCGGACGGCTTGATAGCTCGACCAGTAGCTGCCGTCGCCGCTCGACGGACTGCCGTACTTGCTGGTATAGAACTTCCACGAGAGGCCGGCCGCGTCGAGCTCGTCGCCGAGCGTCGCGTAATCGAAGCAGGCCTGCTGCATCGCGCCGTAGGTGCGCTGCTGCGTGATCGTCGGGACTTGGTCGCTGGGCCCGCCGCCGCAGCCCCACAACCCGTAGGGCAGGTCTACGCTCGACTGCGCTTGCGCCGCGATGATGTACTGGTGCGCGACGAAGCTCTCGTCGAGCTGCGACTGGAACATCCGATCGGCTAAGACTCCCTCGTGCGCCATGTCGAAATACGGCTTCGATTCATTGTGCGGAACGTAGACGTACATGGGGTATTTGATGCTGGGCGGGCCGCCGTAGAACTCTTCCTTGTCGAACGAGTCGTTGCGGCACTGCGTTCCGGGGAGCGGGCCGACGCCGTTGCAGGCCGCAAACATCGCCGCGGCCGAGTGGTCGATCACGTATTGGTAGCTGAGGCTGACCGGCTGCAGCGTGACGGTCTGACCGTTCGAGGTTTTTCCCGACGAAGCCGTATCGGCGCCGGGATAGCCCTGAAAGAGATTATCGAAGCTGCGGTTCTCTTGCACGATGTACACGACGTGATCGATCTTGCCGGCACCGCTGGCCTTGAGCGTGTGGATCACCGTGGTGCTCGACATCGAAGGGATGGACGCGGTCGAGCCCGAGCAGCCGGCGACGAGTACGGATAAAGACAGATATAAAATTGCGTGGAGCGAGCAACGCTGGGACATATGAATGAATCTCCTCGTCATTCGTAATCGGGAGCGAAGTAATCGTTGGCTTGACGTAAGAAGAAATCCGGGCCTTTGGGGGCCTTGATCGGGACGAACTTTCGGGGCAGTTGCGAGAAATAGAAACAATCGCCTGCCGGCGAGCGGGCGCGCCGGTCGGCCGGCGCGAGCTGGTCGAGCCCGAAGAGGTTCTCGGCGAATCGCAAGACGCTGGCGGTCTCGTATTGGACGTGCGAGACGTGGTCGCGCTTGGCGTAGGGCGAGATCACGAGCAGCGGCACGCGAAAGCCGAGGCCGTCGTAGTCGCGAAACGGCGGCGGCACGTGATCGTAGAGGCCGCCCCAGTCGTCCCACTGCACGAAGATCGCGGTCGTCTTCCAAAACTTGCTCTCGCCGAC
>JBARBD010000047.1:0-40786 GCA_049792675.1 Vulcanimicrobiaceae bacterium
GTCGGCGACTTCGGCCGAGCGCTCTTTACCGTACATCTCTTGCCGTTTGAAGTCACGGCGCTGATCTTGATGGTCGCCGTCATCGGCGTGATTACGCTTGGCGATCTGACGCCGCAGGCCGAGCCGCGCGCCGAGCGGGCCAAAGCCGACCGCGCGATGCGCGAGGCGATCCTGCGCGAGGGGAAAGGGTAGTGTCCGCGACGCTAATGCCCGTTCCGATCGGCGATTACGTTGCGCTCGCCTCGGTGATCTTTTTCATCGGCGTGATCGGCGTAATCGTGCGCCGCAACCCGCTCGTGATGCTGATGAGCATCGAGTTGATGTTCAACGCCGCCAACCTGCTGCTGATCGCCTTTGCGCGTCTGTGGCTGGCGAACGTCGGCCACATCTTCGCCTTTCTCGTGATCACCGTCGCGGCGGCTGAGGCGGCGATCGGTCTGGCGATCGTCGTCGCGACCTTCCGCAGCGAACGGTACGTCGACGTCGACGAGGTGAGGGCGTTGCATGGTTAGCGCGCATCAAATGCTCGGCGTGGCGGGCTCTTATCCGCTACTGCTCGCGTTGTGGCTCTTGCCGCTGGCCGGGGCCGTGATCTGCTGGACGTTCGGCCCGCAGCTGCGGACCGCGGCCGGATGGCTCGTCTCGGCGTTGGTCGGCGCTTCGTTCCTGCTGGCGATCGCATTGTGGCCGGCCGGTACGCAGAACGTGGGCGGCGTGCTCGGGGCGAGCCAGTCGCTCGTGCAGTGGATGCCCGGGTTCGAGTTCGGATTGCTGCTCGATCCGCTCTCTCTGCTCTGGACCTTCGTCATCACCGGCGTCGGCTTCCTGATCGTCTTCTACTCGATCGGATACATGGACGGCGATCGCGCCTTCGCGCGCTTCTTCGCGTACATGAGCTTCTTCGTTTTCGCGATGTTGACGCTGGTGCTCTCCGACAACTTCGTCGGGTTGCTGGTCGGTTGGGGGCTGGTCGGCCTGGCCTCGTACTTCCTCATCGGTTTCTGGTTCGAACGTCCATCGGCCGTCGCCGCGGCGCGCAAGGCCTTTGTGATCAACGTCGTCGGCGACGTGGGCGTAATGTTCGCGATCTTCTTGCTGGTCGCCAACGTCCACTCGATCGGATTCGGCCCGGCCTTCGCGGCGGCCGGTACGTACGGCTCCGGCCTGCTGCTTGCGATTTGCATCGCGCTCTTCATCGGCGCGGCCGCGAAATCGGCGCAAGTTCCGCTGCACACCTGGCTTCCCGACGCGATGGAGGGCCCCACTCCGGTCTCGGCGTTGATCCACGCCGCGACGATGGTGACCGCCGGCGTCTATCTGGTCGCGCGCTGCGCGCCGCTGTGGAGCCGCAATCCCGACGCACAGCTCCTGGTCGGCACGATCGGCGGCCTGACCGCGCTGCTAGGCGCGATTCTCGGCACCGCCCAATGGGATATCAAACGCATCCTCGCCTATTCGACGATGTCGCAAATCGGATACATGATCATGGGCGTCGGGGTGGGCGCCTACGAAGGCGGCGTCGCACATTTCTTCACGCACGCGTTCTTCAAGGCGCAGCTCTTTCTCGGCTCGGGCCTGATCATCCACGCGCTCGCCAACGAGCAGGACGTGCGGCGCATGGGCGGCTTGTGGAAGAAGATGCCGTTCGCATTCTGGGTGATCTTCACCGGCGTGCTCGCGATCTGCGGTTTTCCCGGCTTCAGCGGTTTCTACTCGAAGGATATGGTGATCTACGGCACGCTCGCGCACGGGCATCCGTGGCTCTACGCGGTCGGCGTGGTAACCGCCGGCATCACCGCGTACTACATGTTTCGGCTGCTGTTCGTCACGTTCTTGGGCGAGTATCGTGGCGACGTCGACCACCCGCACCCGACGTCGTGGATCATGAACGTGCCGGTCGGCGTGCTCGTCGTGCCGAGCGTTGCGATCGGAGCGGCGCTGATGTACGGCGGCGAGAACTCGCTCTGGGCCCGTTACTTCGCGCCGCTCTTCTCGCAGCAAGCGCTGCCGGTTGCAACGGTGGGCGCTACGCCGATCTCTGAGGGAGCCACCTCCGCACTCGTCTTCGTGCTCGTCGTTGCGGGCTTTGCGGTCGCCTGGATGCGTTACGCCACGCAGACGGCCCGTGCCGACGCGGTCGAACGCCTCCGCCGCGAATCGGAGCGCATGCCGAAGCTCCTCACGAACGCGTTCTACTTCGATGCGGCGATCGATCTGATTTTCGTGCGTCCGGCCCAGCTGCTCGGAACGCTCTTCGGCAGCGTCTTCGACCCGCGCTTGCTCGACGGCATCGTGCGCGACGTCGCGTTCTGGGCGCGCTGGCTCGGCACGCTGGTGCGATCGTTTCAGACCGGGCTGGTGCGCGCCTACGCGCTGATCCTCGTCTTTGGGGCGGCCTGCTTCATCGCGTACTACGCCTGGGCCGGAGCGGTGCGCTAATGCCGCTCGTGCTGGTGACGATCCTTCTCCCGCTCGCCGCCGGCGCGCTGCTCTTCGCGCTTCCGCGCGACGACCGCCGCCTCTCGCGCACGATCGGTACGCTGGTCGCGGCGGCCACGATCGTCACGCTGATCGTGGACGGCGGCTCGGAGTGGCGCTTCCGCTGGCTCGCCCGCCCGTTCGAGTCGGCGTTCCACTTCGGAGCGACGCCGGTCTCGTTCTGGATCGCGCTGCTGCTCGCGCTCACCACCACCTGTGCGATTGCCGTGACCAACGTGCCGCGGACGCGCAACTTCGTCGCGCTGATGCTGATGCTCGAAGGGACGATGCTCGGCCTCTTCTTGGCGCGCGATCTGCTCGTCTTCGCGCTCTTCTGGGATTTCATGCTGGTGCCGGTTTTCTTCGCCCTCGCCGGTTGGGGCGAGCATCCGGCGACGGCTTGGCGCTACTTCATCTACAACTTTGCCGGCGGCTTGACGCTGCTGCTCGCGACGGCCGCGTTCGGCGTGATCGACGGCTCGACGGACGTGATCGGACGCGCCGGCGTTCACTTCGTAGGTGGCTGGGCACCGTGGATATTCGCGGGCTTCGCCTTCGCGTTCTTAGTGAAGACGCCGACCTGGCCGCTCCACACGTGGATGCCCCCGACGTATAGCTCGCTGCCCGCGCCGATGGTCGCCGTGGTCTCTGCGGTGCAGTCGAAGGCCGGGCTCTACGGTCTGCTCGCGATCGCGCTCGCGCTGGTGCCGGAGACGCTCCACGCCTACGCCGGCGTCCTCATCGTGCTGGGCGCGATCTCGCTGATCTACGGCGCGGTCATCGCGCTGGTGCAGACCGACACGAAGCGGATCGTCGCCTACTCCTCGCTCTCGCATCTCGGCTTGATCGTGATCGCGATCGCGACCGGCAATCGCCTCGCGATCGGCGGCGCGCTGGTCTATATCGTCGCGCACGGGCTCTTCTCGGCGGCGCTCTTCCTGCTGCTGGGGTACGTCGAGGAGCGCGAGGAGACGCGATCGCTCCTGCGTCTCGGGGGGCTGGGTTGGAAGAATCCGCGGCTGGCCGGCGCGCTCTGCATCGCGGCGCTTGCCGCGCTGGGATTGCCGGGGCTGGCCGGGTTCGCGGGCGAGCTGATCATTCTAATCGGCGTCTACCAAGCCGGCTACGTCTGGGTGGTTGTGGTCGCGCTGGTCGCGATCGTGCTCGCCGCGGCGTACATGCTGCGCCTCTATCAGGACGTCATGAACGGGCCGCAGGTGGAAGACGTGCCGGTTCGCCGCGACTTGACGTGGCTCGAAGGCTTCGCCGTCGTGCCGCTCCTCGCCGCGCTGCTCGTGCTGGGCGTCTATCCGAAACCGCTGTTGAACGTGACGAGCGTTCCCGCCGTGCAGAGCGCGCAGCTGCCATGACCCAGCCCTTTACCAACGCCGACTGGTCGTCTCTGATTCCCGTGAGCGTCTTGGCGATTGCGGCGCTGAGCGTGCTCGTCGTCGATCTCCTCTCCGGCAAACGCGACCGGCGCTACCTTTCGATCGGCATCGCACTCCTCGGAACGTTCCTAGCCGGCGTGGCGGCTGCGCGCCAGTTCGGCCACGATCACAACGCGTTTTTCGGCGGGTTCATCACCGGCGGCTTCACCAGCGTCTTCGAAGAAGTGATCTTGATCGCGCTCGCCGGCTCGCTCGTCCTCTACGGCGGAATCGGGGCGAGCAAGCGCATCGCCGGCACGACCGCGATCATGCTGTGGAGCGCGTGCGGTGCGCTGCTGATGGCGGGCGCGGCGAACCTGATGATGATCTTTCTCGGGCTCGAGCTCCTCTCGCTGGGTCTCTACGCGCTCTGCGCCGCGGTCGATCGCCGCAGCGCGCGCGAGTCGGCGCTCAAGTATCTGATCCTGAGCTCGACTGCGACCGGCTTCTTGCTCTTCGGGATGGCGCTGCTGTTCGGCGCGAACGGCAGCGTGAAGCTCGCCGACTTGGCGAATCCGATGGTTTCCGTCAATCCGCTCTTCTGGATGGGCGCCGGAATGTTTCTCGTCGGGATCGTCTTCAAGCTGAGCCTGGTGCCGTTCCACACCTGGACGCCGGACGTCTTCGAAGGGGCGCCGCTCCCGGTGACCGCCTTCATGAGCGTCGCGACCAAAGCCGGCACGCTCGCGGTCTTCCTGCGTTTCATCTACGCCGCGCTGCCGCCGGGCGTCAGCGAACGGCTCTTGCTCCCGGTTTGGATCGTCGCCGGAATCTCGATGATCGCCGGCAACGTCGGCATGCTCGCGCAGCACGATCTGAAGCGGCTCCTCGGTTATTCCGGCATCGCGCAGATCGGCTACATCTTGACCGGCGTCGCCGGCGGCAGACCGCTCGGCTTACGCTACGCGCTCTACTACCTCACCGCGTACGCGTTCATGAATCTCGGTGCGTTCGCCGTCGCCGCTTCGCTATCGGGAGAGAACGAAGAGGGGTCGAATCTGAGCAGCTATCGCGGGCTGGCGCGCCGGCGTCCGTGGCTCGCCGCCGCGATGACGGTCTTCCTGCTCGCCCTCGCCGGATTACCCCCGACCGCCGGTTTCCTCGGAAAAATCCTGATCCTCGCCTCGAACCTGGCGAGTGCGTATCTCTGGCTGGGCGCCTTGTTGATCGTCGGCACCGCCATTTCGCTGTACGCCTACGCCAAGGTCGTGCGCGCGATGTACGAGCGCGACGAGGGGCCCGAGCCGGACGGCTTCCGGCCGTTCGTTCCGCTTGCCTGGGCGAGCGCGGCGATCTGCGCCTTCGCGGTGATTGCGATGGCCTTCTACCCCCTCACGCCCAGCAACGTCCTGCCCCTCGTTCGCTAGCCGGTCACGCTGCCCGCGAGGAGTGCGCTATAGTAGGGGTGAGGTGCCATGCGATGACCCGACCGACGCTCCCCCTAGCTCTGATCGCCCTCTCGCTGGCGATGCTGCTCTCGAGCAGACCGGCCTTCTCTCAGACCGTCATCGTGCCCGTCGAAGCCCATGGGGCGATCGACCAGGTGAATGCCATAAACTACGCGCGCGAGCTGATCGCCGCCGGCGACATGGATGCGGCGGTCACGCAGCTCGCCGAGTTCGTGACGACCCATCCCAACGCCACCGCTGCGGCTCGTTTTCTCGGCGACCTCTACTATCGCCAAGGCCACTTCGACCGCGCCGAAGCCGTCTATAAGCAGCTGCTCGCGCGCGATCCGCACGACAAGGAGACACACAATCGGCTCGGCGTCGTCTACGCGACCGAGAATCGCGTGGATGCGGCGATCGTCGAGTTCAACGACGCTCTTCCGGGAACCGATTCGATCCGCGACTTGGTCTTGATGCATCTCCGCAGAGGCGACCTGCCCCAGTACGAGGCGCAGATGAGACTCGCCGCCGACGCCAATCCGAACGATTCCGACATTCAGGAAGAGCTTGGCGAAGTGCTCGAAACGATTCACCAGCCGGCCGCGGCAATCGTCTATTTCAAACGCGCGCTCGACAGCGACGCGACCTCGATCCCGGCCCTCAACGGCTTAGGGATGGCCTATCTCGACATGCGCGACCACGTCTCGGCGATGCAGTACCTCAATGCGTGTCTCAACGTCGATCCGGCGAATTATGCTTGTCTCGACAACCTCGGCGTCGGCCACATCCAGCAGGGTCTCCCTAACGCCGCGCTCGACGACTTCACCAAGGCGCATCGATTGGAACCCGAGCGTCCCGAGGCGCTGGTAAACTTCGGTTATCTCGCCGACCTGCGCGGCGACTGGAAGCGCGCGGTCACGTACTACGTATCGGCGATTTCGGTCAATCCGTACGTTCCGGAGTCGTACGTGAACTTGGGCATCGACTACGAGCACAACGGGCTCTACTCGCTCGCGCAATCGGCGTTGCTCAAGGGCGTCGCCGCCGCGCCGTGGGACGGCAGGGTGCGCTATCTTCTCGCGCGCGCCTACGTGGCCGAGGGCCAGAAGGCGCTCGCGCTCGCCGAGCTCAAGGCGGCCGCAGCCTCGCTCGATCCGGACGTCTCGCAGATCGCAAAGGAAGAGTCGGACCGACTCAACGGCTCGCTCGATACCGCTCCGCAGTAAGGATTATTCCCGGGCGATACAGTCGATCTCGACGAGGGCGCCGCGCGGAAGCGCCGCGACCGCGACGGTCGAACGTGCCGGACGCGTCGCGCCGAGGTAACGCTCGTAGACCCGGTTGACGGCCGCGAAGTCGTTGATGTCGACGAGAAAGATCGTCGTCTTGATGACGTTCGCGTACTCGAAGCCGGCCGCGCAGAGCACCGCGCCGAGGTTCTCGAGGACCCGCTCGGTCTGAGCCGTGGCGTCGCGGCCGACGATCTCGCCGCTCTTGGGATCGAGCGCGATCTGGCCGCTGCAGTAAAGCTCGTGTCCGCATTGGATCGCTTGGCTATACGGCCCGATCGGCTGGGGCGCGTGCGGCGTGAGAATGTGCTGCTCCTCTCTCATAGCACTACACCGGGATCGGGGCCGTGCGCGACATCGTACCCTTGAACGCCATCGGCGGCTCTTCGATGCCGAAGTTCTTGCGATAAAGCGCCTCGATTCGCTCGAGATCCGGCGCGCTTAGCGCCGGCGATTCGGCCGCGCTTGCGAACTCGCGCAGCTGTGCGAGATCGTAGATGTTCGGCAGCACCGAAACGACGCGCGGCTCGGCGAGCAGCCATTGGATAGCCGCCTGGCCGAGCGTGCGGCCGGGGTTTTCCAGGAAACGCAGCTGCTCGACTTTCTGGATGCCGTTGATCAGCCACGAGCGCGGGCGGTGGCTGCGGTGATCGTTCTTCGGGAAGGTCGTCTCCGGCGTGTAGCGTCCTTCGAGCATCCCGCTCGAGTGCGGGACGCGAATCATATAGCCGGTATCGGCGCCGGCATCATACGCGGCGCGGATCTGTTCGTCCCCGGGGTACTGCTCGAGCACGTTCCAGATAATCTGCAGGCTCGACACGTTGCGTAGGCGCACCGCGTCGACGCCCTCGTAGAGCCACCCAATCGCCGGCCCGAGCGCGACGCCGTAGAGGCGAACTTTTCCCTCGCGCTTGAACGATTCGAGCAAATCCCAGAGCGCGTCGTCTTCGATCTGCGCCATCCGCGCGTTGTGCATCTGGTAGACGTCAACGTAATCGGTCCCCAAACGGCGCAGTGACGCCTCGAGCGCCTTGCGCACGAACGCCGGCGAGAAATCCTGCGGCAGCTCGAACTGTCCGCGCCGCTTCTCGGTGTCGCCGGAGAAATCGTATCCGAACTTGGTGGCGTACACGACGCGTTCACGCCGGTCGCCGAAGGCTTTGGCGAGTTGTTCCTCGCTGCGACCGTTTCCGTAGGTGTCGGCGGCGTCGTAAAGCGTGACGCCGAGATCGTACGCCGTCCGCAGCATCTCGACGGCCTCGTCGTCGCTCTTCTCGCCCCACCAGCCGGTCGAGGTCGTCCACAGGCCGAAGCCGATCTCGCTGACGGTTACGTCGCTCTTCGGGTACGTCCGGTACTTCATGCCAGGGCCTTCTCCGTCCGTGAGGCTAACACTCCAAAGTGATGGACGGAGAAGGCAGCGTACGGCAGGAACTCGCGATCGTCGCCGAGGCCGCGAGGGCACGATGCTGAAAGCATGGGCGATCTGCCTTGCGATTGGGCTGCTCTTCTGCCTGGCCTTTGGTTTGGGGCGCTACGCGCTAGCGCCGGCCGGTTTGTACGCGGACTGGACGGTGCAGGGCGTTTCGCACGATCCGCACCACTACCGGTGGTTCTTCCAGGTCCCGTTGCTGGGCTGGCGGATGCTCGCCGCACTCGGCGTGCTCGTAGGCCTGCTCAATGCCATACTGGTCGTACCCATCGTTGCCATCGGCACGGCGTTGCTCTTGTGGCTTTTTCCTCGCCTCAAGACGCGGCTGCTTACCATGAAACCCGCGTGGCTGTGGCCGTCGATCTTCGCTTTGGGTTTCGTCAGCGGCGTCGTTGAGACGATTCTCATCGGCCGCAATCCCGGCGTACCGTGATGGGGTTGTCTTTGATCGAGCCATCCGAGCAGTACTTGCCGGCGTACGTTGCCGCTTTGGAACGCGGTTGGTCCCCGAGCACGCACCGGCCGGACGCGAGGGCCGAAGAGTTGCAGAGGATTCGCGCCGATCCGCGGGCGTTCTTGAAGCCGCTCTGCGACCCGAACGCGCTGCGCGACCCGATACGCATGGCCGACGGATCGCTCGTTGCGAGATTACCGGGCTTCGAACGGTGGATGTGGGACGGCGACTTCGCGGGAAGCATCAGCCTGCGCTGGCAGCCGGGAACGCCCGCCTTACCTCCGACCTGCTTGGGACACATCGGTTACAGCGTCGTCCCGTGGAAGCGCCGGCGCGGGTACGCAACGGCTGCGCTGCGGCTGATGCTCCCGGAAGCGCGCGCGCGCGGGCTACCCTATGTCGAAATCGTGACCGATTGGGATAACGCGGCTTCGCAGCGAGTGATCGTCGGCAACGGGGGAACGCTTTTCGAGCGGTTCGAAAAAGACGCTGCGCTCGGCGGTGGTACTGCGCTCCGCTTTCACATCGCCCTGGAGTAGCCTCCGCCTAATAGAGGCGCAGGTACTGGTCGCGTTCCCACGGATGGACGGCGCGGCGATAGCGCTCGTACTCTTCGAGCTTCGCGTCGCGAAAAGCGTGGTAGAGGTGATCCCCGAGCGCGGAACGCACGACCGCGTCGGCGTCGAGCTCGGCGATGGCTTGACGCAGCGATTTCGGCAGCGTGCCGATGCCGCGCTCTCGGCGCTCGCGGTCGGTGAGTTCGTAGGTCGATCCGACGAGCGGCGGTCCGGGCAGCGTTCCCTGCGTTACGCCGTCGGCCGCCGCGCCGATCAGTACGGCCAGGGCGAGATAAGGATTGCAGGCCGGATCGGGGCTGCGCATCTCGATGCGCGGCGGCTTCTGCCCCGGCGGAACGCGCACCAACGCGTTAGCGCTGCGCTCCGACCAAACGGTGTAGATTGGCGCGTCCCACGCGGCGACGAGCCGTTTGTAGGAGTTGACCGTCGGGTTGCAGATCGCGGTGGTCGCCGGCGCGTGCGCGAGCAGACCGCCGACGACGTAGAGCGCGGTCTCTTCGTCGCTCGAGTCGGCCAAACGGAAGTCGACGTGTAGTCCGCTGCCGGCGCGTTCCTCGAGCGGTTTCGGCATGAAGGTCGCGTCGAGGTCGAAATCGGCGGCGACGTGTTTGGCGATGGTCCGAAGCGTGAGAGCGTGATCGGCCGCGGCCAGCGGATCGTCGTGGGCGATGTCGATCTCGTGCTGGCCGGCGCCGTGCTCGTGATGCGCCGAGGCGATCGTCACGCCCATCGCGCCGAGCGCCGCGACGATCGCATTGCGGGCCTCCTCGGCACGATCGTTGGCCGAGAAGTCGAAGTACGATCCGACGTCGGAAGTTGCGGTCGAGGCGCTCGTGCCGCCCGCGCGTTCGAAGAGATAGAACTCGATCTCGAGCCCGATGCGCTGGCCGCTCAACCCCGCAGCGCTCTCGATCGCACGGCGCAGGGTCGTGCGCGGGCAGCCTTCGAACGGCGAGCCGTCGGGCATCGCGATATCGCAGATCAGGCGCGCCTCGCGGCCATCGGGCGCGGCGCGCCAGGGATAGATCGCGAACGTCGAGGGATCCGGGCGCAGGAGCATATCGAGCTCCTCGCCGCGTACGAATCCGTCGATCGATCCGCCGTCGAACGTGATGCGCCCGTCGAGCGCAGCCTCGAGCTCCTCGACCGGGATCGAGACGTTCTTGCTCACGCCGAAGATGTCGGCGAAGACCAAGCGAACGAAGCGTACGTCCTGTTCGCGCGCCAGCTTGACGACCTCCCGCTTTGCGGAAGGGCGCCGCCAGTCAGGTCGAGTCGTGGAGTTCATCGATTGCAACCGCCAAGCGAAGGGTGAGTTGATCGTGAGGTGTGTCGAGCGAACGCGCGGTGATCTCGGCGATCTGCCGCAACCGGTAGAAGACGGTGTGGCGATGCACGTTGAGCTCCGCCGCAGCCGTCTTTACGTTCTGCCCGACGTGGAAGTAGAGCCTGAGCGTGCGCTCGAGCTCGGTCTGGTGTTTCTCGTCGTATTGGCGCAGCGGCGCCAGCGTTTTGGCCGCGAAAGCCCGCATGCGCGCGACGTCGGCGCCTTCGTAGAGCAGCGGATACGCGCCGAGCTCCTCGTAAGATGCGACGCGGCCGCTTCCGTAAATGCGCCGCACGATCACCAGCGCCGTCTCGGCCGTCGCTGCGCTCGCGTGGATGTCGAGCAGCGTTTCGACCGTACCGACACCGCCCGAAATGCGCAGGTGCGGCCGGCGCTTTGCCGCGCTCTTCGGCAAGAGGCCCGCGGCGGTCTTGGCGTTGCTCGCGTCGACCGAACGGATCGCCGGAACGAAGACCAAGAGCGAGAGGCCGCGTTCGAGGAAGCCGAGATCGGCCTCAGCGCAGCGGAAGACTTCGGCTGCCAGCGCGCGCAGCTCGGCGAGATCACCCTCGGCTTCGAGCGCGACCGCCAAGTAGGACGAGGCGAGCGCGATCCCGCGCGCGGCGGCTTCGTCGCGCATCGAGCCGGCGTCGTGAAAGGCGCGCGCGAGCAGCGCCTCCCAGAAGCCGCCTTTTGCCTCGCGCGGCCCCGGCGCTTCGCGCGCCAGATCCACCGCGATCGCTGCTGCGGTCAAGCGCAGGAGAAGATCGGCCTCGCGGGCGGACCCGTTGGCGAAGAGCGAGAGCCAACCGAGGTGCGTATTCCCGGCGCTGACCCGCAGCGCCCGGCCGGGCGCGCCCGATTCGACGACGTCGCGCGCGCTCGCCGGAATTCGCCCGGTCCCGGCGGCTGCGATGTTGCGCCAGCGCGCATCTTCGAGCAAGACGTTGCCGCCGGCCGTGCGCGCCAGGTGCGCGGCGAGCGCCTTTGCGCCGCCTCCCGACGCGGCGATCCGCGCGAGGGCTTCGGCGAACTCGACGATCTCCTCCGGGGTCACGTCGCGGCGTGATGCGAGTGGTGGCGCGCGCTGAATCGCGGCAACTTCTTTGCGACGTCGTCGGGCATGATCGCATCGATGGCGTCGTCCACGGTGACGATGCCGAGCATCTTTCCGGCATCGTCCACGACCGGCACCGCGAGCAGGTCGTACTTGGCGATCGTGGAGGCGGCGTCGACCGCCGACGCGTCGGGCGCCACGGTCACCAGGTCGGTCTCCATGATCCGTTCGATGAACGCCGTCGGAAGCGCGAGCAGCAGGGTGCGCAACGAGAGCGCGCCGAGCAGATGGTCGTCCTTGTCGAGGACGTAGAGATAGTAGATAAACTCCGACGCCGGTGCGATCTCGCGGATCTTGCGAATCGTCGCCTCGGTGGTGCGATGCGGGTATATCCACACGTAGTCGGTGGTCATCATCCCGCCGGCGGTGTCCTCGGGATATTGGACGAGCGCGCGCAGCTCTTGCGCCGTGTACGCGTTCATCTCGGCGAGCAGTTCCGACTGCTGCTCCTCGGGAAGCTCGGCGAGCAGGTCGGCCGCATCGTCGGCGTCCATCTCCTCGATGATGTCGGCGGCGCGCTCGGTGCCGATGTCCTCGATGAGGTTCTTGCGCGTTTCGGCGTCGAGGTGCTCGAAGGCGTCGGCGGCGGTCTCGTCGTCGAGCTGTCCGACGACGGCCGCGGCTTCGCGCGCCGAGAGATCGCCGATGATCTCGGCGAGCTCGGATGGATGCAGCCGCGCCAGCCGGCTCTCTTTGACGGAGAGCTGGACGTGGGAAGGGTTGACGTCGCGAATCGGTGCGACCGAATCCCACGCGATCATCGACCGCGGCACGCTGCCGATGCGCGAGAGCCAGCGTTTGCCGAGCGATCGCAGGCCGAGCCGGCGCAAGAGACCGGCGAACCCGATGTCGGCGGCGACGACGCGCAGTCGCCCTCCGGCATTCGCGACCTCGATATCGTTGATGCGTACGACCTTGCGCCCGTCAACGTCGACGATCTGCTTGTCGAGCAGATCCGCGACGAGGTAGAGCTCTTCGCGCTCGGAGGGCGCGGCCTCGGTCGGTGCGATCGTGAGCGCGACGCTCCCGTTGCGATCGACGTCGGCGACGGTCTCGATCGGCGCGAAGCGAAGGCCGCGCGACGTCTTGATCACGAGGCCGTCGACTTGCGGAAAGACGGCGTCGGGCTTGCCGACGACGAAATCGGCGACCTTGCCGATCGGCAGATCGTCGATCGTGGCTTGCCGGCCGACCAGCTCCGAGATGAAGCCCTCCGTGAACGCCATATTGCGGCCGTTAGGCAAGCCCGGATGAAAACCCGCCCGTTAAGCCGCCACCGGAGCGCGGCGCATCCATGCGCCGCCGAGCAGCTTCCATTGGGTCAGCGCCAGGCGCACCGCCCATGCGGCGATCCAGCCGAGCGGAACGCTGTAGAGCCCGAGGTGCAGATGCTCGATTCCGATCCACGCGAACGGAATGACCAGCGCGCTGCACAAGATGCCGACCGTCATCGAGAAACGCGTATCGCCCGAGGCGCGTATCGGGGCGAGCGAAACCATCGCCCATCCCTTGAGCGGAAGCGTCAGCATGTGCACGGCGAGCGGCAGCGCGGCGATCGTCGCGACCGCCGCGTTTAGCGTGAAGAGGTACGCCAGCGGCCAGGCGAGGATCGCGGTGACGACGCCCGCGAGCGTCGTGACGACGAACGAGAAGCGCCGGGCTCGTTCGAAGAACGAGCGTGCGCCCTGCGGATCGCCGGCGCCGAGACGCTGCCCGATCACGATCTGCGTTGCATACTGCAACGGCCCGGGAACGACGAAGGTCAGATCCGAGACGACGTTGAGCGCGCGAAACGCCGCGACGACGATTGCGCCGAGCGGCGCGAGCATCGCGACGATGAAGATATCCGGCGCGGTCACGCCGAGCAGAAAGACGGCCTCCGGAAAGCCGAGCGCCGCGCAGCGTTTGGCAAGCGGCCACGAGAGCGACCGCTCGGAGAAGATGCGATACTGCGGGCGGCGCGCGACGTAGAAGAGCGCGTAGCCTGCTGCTATCGTCTCTGAGAGCAACGACGAAACGCCGGCCCCGACGATGCCGAACGGATGGTGCGTCCACCATCCCAGACCCAGGACGAGCAGGAGCGGGATGTGGACGAGATTGACGACGAGGAGAACGAGGATACCGACCTGCCGGTTTCCGGCCGCGCCCAAACCGACGATCGTCGCGCCGGAGATCGCGATCGGAAGGATGGAGACGCAGCGCAAGATCACGTAGATCGCGCTGGCGTGCGCGCTCGGAAGGTTGCCGATCATCGCGTGAATCGCGCTGCCGGCAAAGGCGAGGCTCGCCAGGATCGCGATCGCGCCGACGATCAGGGGGACGATCACGCCGGCCCGGACCGTGCGTGCGAAGCCGTCCACGTCGTGTGCGCCGATGCGCTGCGCCGCGACGATGGAGGTGCCGCTCAGGAAGCCCGAGATCGTGAAGACGATCGCGATGAAGAGCGCGTTGGCGGCCGTGGCGCCGGCCAACGCGACCGCGCCGAGGCTGCCGATCGCGATCGTGTCGACGGTACCGAGCAGCTGGTCGCCGAGCATCTGCACGGCAACCGGAAGCGAAAGGCGCCGGAACGCGGCGCCAATTCTGGTATGGTCGACGATCATGGTGGTCGCGTCCATGCCCGCCTTGACTTCGCCGGGAATGGGAAGGGTTGCTGCGGGCTAGCGGATCGCGTCGAGGGTCTTGAAGAAGGCGTCGATCTCGGCTTCGCCGGTGTAGAAGTGCGGGCTGACCCGAATTCCGCAGCCGGGCCGGTAGTCGACGAAGACGCGCCGCGCGACGAGCTCGCGGCAGGCCCGCTCGGATCCCTCGAAGTCGATCCCGATCCAACCGGTCCGGCGCTCGGCCTCGAGCGGTGTGTTGACGCGCAGCCCGCGCTCGAGTGCCATGCCGGCGAGCTTCTCGGTGAGACGGACGTTGTGCTCGCGGATGCGCGCGACGCCGAGCGAAGCGATCAGATCGTGCCCCGCCTTTGCGGCCATGTACCCTGGGATCGACGGCGTCCCGTTTCCGAAGCGATACATCGAGGGCGCGTGGACCATCGGTGCCGGCTCGAACGCAAACGGGCGCGCGTGCGCCATCCACCCGGTGATCGCCGGACGGAAGCGCTCGCGCAGCGACGGCTTGACGTAGATCCACGCGCACCCCGGACCGCCGCAGAGCCACTTATGGGATCCTCCGGTCACCATATCGAGATCCCATTCCGTCACGTCGTAGGGATAGATGCCGGTCGTTTGATAGGCGTCGACGCAGAGCAGCGCGCCGACGCGCCGGCAGTGGGCTTGGATCGCGCGCACGTCGGCGACCGCGCCCGAGACGTAGT
Organism: Vulcanimicrobiaceae bacterium; assembly: GCA_049792675.1. GTDB lineage: Bacteria > Vulcanimicrobiota > Vulcanimicrobiia > Vulcanimicrobiales > Vulcanimicrobiaceae > Cybelea. The sequence goes on from JBARBD010000047.1 coordinate 14,816, forward strand.
AGGCGTGGGAGAGGACGGCGATCGCCGTCTTCTCGGTGATCGCCGCGACGATGCGTTCGGTCGGTATCGTTCGGCCGTCGTCGGAGTCGACGACGCGAACGGCCGCACCGAATCGCTCCCACTCGCGCCAGACGTACGTAAGCGAGGGAAACTGGAGCGCCTCGTAGAGCACTTCGTTGCGTTCGCCGCTGAAATCGATGGAGCTGGCGATCGCGGCCTGCAGCACCGAGACGTTCGGCCCCAAGAAGAGCGAGCCGCTCGGCGCGCCGACGATCCGGCCGATCCCGTCGGCGATCTCGGCGATGCGCGGTAACCAGTGCTCCCAGGCCTCCGGGCCGTCGGCAGCCCATTCGTCCCAATAGCGCTCGAGCGCGGCGCGCGAACTCTGCGGGGCGGCGCCCATCGAGTGGCTGACCAGATAGGTCGAGGTTTCAAGAATCGGAAATTCGGCCGACCACGCTTGCGACGAACCGGTCGCAATGGCTTCGAGCGTCTCGCTCATGCGTAGGTTCCTTTTCCGAGATACGTGCGCACCTCCCAGAGCTCGGGGAAGAAGCGATACTGCAGCGTGCTCTCGAGATAGCGCGCCCCCGAAGAGCCCCCGGTTCCCTGCTTGTGGCCGATCATGCGCTCGACCATGCGTACGTGCCGGCCGCGCCAGAGCAAAAATCGTTCGTCGAACTCGATCATATCCTCGAGAAGGAGATGCAGATCGTAGTGCGCGGCTTCCTGCGTGTAGATCTGGCGCAAGCTCTCGACCAGCGCTTCGGACGAATCGACTCGAAACCCGCGTCGCCGCAGCAGTTCCTTGGCGTGATCGTAAAGCGAGGGTGCGGCCAGACGGCGTTCGAGCCGGGCACGGTGGCTCTCGTCGAGCTCGATCAACTTGAGAAGATCGGTGCGGCGCACGCCGCAGGCAAACTCGAGCTCGCGGAACTGCACCGATTGAAACCCGCTGGCCGGATTGAGGTTGTCGCGAAACTGGTTGAACTCTTGCGGCGTCATCGTCTCGAGGATGTCGACTTGCTGTTCGAGCAGCCGCTGTATCGTGTGGATCCGCCGAAAGTGCTTGGCGACGCGCAGAAGGTCGTCGCGATCGAGGGCCGCCATCGTCGCGTCGAGCTCGTGCAACAGCTGCTTGAACCAGAGCTCGTAGACTTGATGGATGACGATGAAGAGCATCTCGTCGTGATGCTCGGGGCGAGAGAGCGGCTGCTGGAGTGCGAGCAGCTCGTTGACTTTGAGATACGATCCGTAGGAGAGGGGCACGGCGTGATTGGCTTACGGGGGGCAGTGGGCTTCTCCTCGAATCGGCTCTCGTAATGAAGCCTCTACGCCTTGTCGCGGTCGTCGCGGCGTCGTTGCTGGCCGCATGCTCGAACGCGAGCCACGGAGGCCAGGGAGGGGGTCCCTCCCCGGCAGCGACCAATCCGGTCAACTTTCCGCTCTTCGCCGGAGCAAACGTCCTCTCGGCGCACGCGTGGCACGACACGGTCACCGCGCGTCCGGGAGCCGCCGATGCTGCCGTCTTCTCCGAGGGTGCGGGGACGTACGACGGACACGACGTGGTCGCCGGCACGCAGGCAATGATGCCGGCGCTCGAGGCTTGGCTCTCGGACCTCGCCGCGCATCCGCCGGCCGGCTATTCGACCGCGATCACCGGTAACGGCGTCGATGCGCTCCGCACGCACACGCGCGATCTCGGCGTGGATTTCGTCGCCTTCCAGGGCACGGAGAGCGGAAAACGCCACGGCATCGTCGTGCTCGCCGTCGATCCGCAGACGCTCGATCAGAAGGCCGGACCGATGCTGGGCGCGATCGGTAAGTTCAAGTTGCTTCCGCGTACGCTGCGAGATCCGCTCGACGCGCAGGCGAAGAAGCAGACCGGATTTTCGATCACCGAGGCGACGAGCCCCGATACGCCGATCGGCGCGGCGATCGCCGCGCTCGACCAGCTGCGCGACTTCGGCGGGCGGGGTATCGTCCTGATCGACGCCGTCAAACAATAGCGCCGCCGTCCGTGGGCTTAAGCAGATCCCGCGCGCGCGAGATCGGCTCGTGGGTGATGCTCAACGTGTTGTGGGCGCCGCTCACCTTTCAAGATGCCGCGCTGATGACGATCGCCGTGCCGGCTGCGACGCTGCGCCTGGCGCCCGGCAATCACGTACTCGTGCTCTCGGTCCTGGCGAGCATCGCCGCCCTCGCGACGATGGTCGTTCCCCCCGCCGCCGGCTGGCTCTCCGACGCGTTGCGGCGGCGCGGCGGCTCGCGCCGCACGTTCGTTGCGGTCGGCATCGCGATCGACGTCGCCGCGCTGATCGCGCTCGCCTACGCGAACTCGTTGGTCTGGTTTGCGATCTTCTTGACCATTGCGACCGCGGGCGCGAACGTAGCGCTGAGCGCCTACCAAGCGTTGCTGCCCGAGTCCGTACCGCGCGCCAACTGGGGCGTGGTCTCGGGCGTGCGTGGCGCGCTTACGCTGGCCGGCTCGGTGCTCGGCTTCGCCGTCGCCGGCGTAATGCCGGATCCGCGCTACACGTTTCTCGCGGCCGGCGCGATCATGGCGCTCGGCGGCCTCTCCTTACTCGCGCTCGGAGACGGCGTCTACGGCGACGAGGAGCGCGCGCACGTGCGCGACTGGCACGATTTTCTGGTCGTCTTCGCGGGGCGCACGCTGGTCTTCTTTGGGTTGATCATGCTGCAGACGTTCGTGCTCTTTTACTTCCGCGACGTGCAGAAGATCGGCAATCCCTCGGCCGGCACCGCGATCTACGCGTTCGCGACGATCGTCGGCGCGGTCGCGTCGAGCCTCTACCTCGGCCTGCTTTCCGACCGCCTGTCGCGCAAGATCGTCACCGCGCTCGCCTGCGCTTCGATGGCGACCGCGACGATCGGCTTCGCGCTCGCTCCGGAACTGCGCTGGATGCTTCCGTTCGCGGTGCTCTTCGGCATCGGTTTCGGCGGCGTGATTTCGAGCGGCTGGGCGCTGGCGATGGACGCGATTCCCAAACTGCGCGACGTCGCGCGCGACCTGGGACTATGGGGCATCGCGACGACGCTGCCCAACGTCGTCGCGCCGCTCGTCGGCGGCTGGCTGATCGGTCTCTTCCACGGCACGCGCGCCGGCTACCAAGCCGTCTTTGGGCTGAGTGGCTTCAGCTTCGCGCTCGCCGGGCTCGCCGTGCTGCGCGTCGGGCGGCGTCCGCTCTCGTCGCTCTGGGCATGGCCGCTTCGCGTCACGGCGATCTTGACGAACTACTGCTGGAATCATTGCGTCTACCGCGTGCGGGCGTGGGGACACCTTCCACGCCGGCGCGGCCCGACCCTGATCGCCGCGAACCACCAGCACGACCTCGAATCGATGGCGATCGTCACCGCCACCGTCGTCCGCGACGGTCCGTGGCGCCATCCGATCTTCACCGCCAGCTCGCGACGTCTCTACGAGCCAGGCTTCTTGGCGGCGCGCCTTCCCTGGCTGCGCTTCCTCTTGCGTACGGTCAATGCCGGACCGCTCTTCGTCGCCTTGGGAATGCTGCCGCTCGAAAACCACCTCGGCACGCGCGAAATCGGAGCGCTCGCCTGGATCGCGCAGCGCCGGCACGGACCACTGCTGCTGAGCGATCTCTTCGACGAACGCACCGCCTCGCAGTTTCCGCCCGGTACGACGACCGCGGATCTCTGGCGCCGCGACCTCTTCGCAAGATCGCGCGCGGTCGTGAAGCTCTCGGCGCTCAAGGAACCCTATCGCCGCGAGGCGCTGGACGAGACGCGCGCCGGCGTCGAGGAGGATCTGGCACGACTCGAAGACGTCGTGCGGCGCGGCGGCTCGTTCTATCTCACGCCCGAAGGCAGATACTCAACCGACGGTAGCATCGGTCCGATGCGCGGCGCGATCGAACGGCTCGCGCCCCTCGCGACGATCTACCTCGCCGGCGTGAGCTACGACCCGTTCGTCGCCAAGCGCCTCTCGTTGCTCTATCGCATCGTCCGCCTCGACGATCGCGAACGTCTGACGCAGCGGCTCGCCGCCGCTCGTCCGGTCGTGACCAGTCAGTTGCTCGGCTCGTGGCTAGCCGCCAAGCTCGCCGCCGCCCCGAGTGCCGCGGAGGTCCGCTTCTCTGCCGGCGAAGCGTGCGCCGCGGTCGAAGAACGGCTCGCGAGCCTCCCGCCTGCGCTCTTCGCCGATCCCGACCTGCGACGCAATCCCCGAAAGATGGTGCGCCGGGCGCTCGCCTTCATGACGACGCTGGCGATTCTCGAACGCGACGGACCGGATCGCTATCGTCTCGGCGGCCGGCGGCGCCACCCGCAGTTTCCGGTGGTTGACGATATCGTCGCCTATCAATCCTGTTTTCTCGACGAGACGCTTGCCAACGCCGCCGACGCTTGACTCTTTTCGAACGACGCCAGGCGCACGCGCAGCGATCCCGGGGCCGCGCCTTTGATGCGGCCGTCGGCGCCGATCACGCGATGCGCGGGAATGAAGAGGTCGAGCGGCGTCTTTGCCATCACCCTGGCGACGCCGCGATGTCCGAACGGCTTGCCAACCGCGCGCGCGACTTCCGCGTACGAAACGAACTCGCCGAACGCAAGCGACGCAACCGCACGCCACACGGCGATCTCGAACGGCGTTCCCGCCAGCGCGAGCGGCAGATCGAAGCGGCGAAGCCGCCGCGCGAAATAGGCTCGAACCTGAGCGGCCGCTTCGACCAGCAGCGCGTCGGTCGGTCTCTTTGCTCGAGCGCGGCTCGGCGCGACGAATTCGCTGGCGACGATCGCGTCGCCGTTGCCTACGATCAACAAATCGCGCCGAAACGGCGTCGCGACGCGACATTTCATAGGGGTCGGCCGGGGGGAAATGCAAGTTCCGAGGTCCCCCATTGGAACGCCGGACGCCGCCCCGTCGTTCCTACCCAAGGTAATCAACCGCCGAGAATCCGCTGAGGGAGCATCACACCGTGAGTCTTAAGGAAGTTTTCTCCAGTCGCGTCACCGTTCGAGCTTTGCCGCTAATGGCCATGCTCGTGCTCTCCGCCTGTTCGGGCGGATCGATGGGTCGGGCTCTGCTTCCGCAGAGCGCGTCGCCGGCGACGCAAAACGCGGCGGTCATGCCTCCCGACGCGCTCCTCGGGCCCGGCAACGGGGACGTACCCTTCGTCGGCGACAACCCGGTTCGCAAGCTCTGCTCGACGCCGAGCTTCGACCGCGCGCAGTGCTTTGCGATGATGCGCACCGACATGAAGCCGGAGCTTCGCATGGCGCCGCAGATCGGCGGCGATGCCGAGACGTGTCCGTTCGAAGGCATCGCGTACTGCCCGAACGACCTCCAGGATGCCTACAAACTGCCCTCGCTGAGCGAGGGTAAAGAGAAAGTCGTCGCGATCGTCGACGCGTACGGCTACCATCACGCCGCCGGCGATCTCGCCGAGTACCGCAAGACGATGGGGCTCAAGGCGTGCGCCACCTCGACGAAGTGTTTTCGCATCGTCAATCAAGAAGGCAATCCCTCTCCGCTGCCGCAAGAGCCGCCGGCCAACGACGACTGGAAGGGCGAACAATCTCTCGATCTCGATATGGTCTCGGCGATCTGCCCGAACTGTAAGATCATTCTCGTGCAAACCAACGACGACTATACCAGCAATCTCTACGCGGGCGTCAAGACGGCGGGCCGGATAGGCGCGAAGTACATTTCCAACTCGTGGGGCGGCGGCGAGAGCGGCGGCGATAACTCGATTTTTCACCAAACCGGCGTCGTGATTACGGCGGCCGCGGGCGACGAAGGCGGCGGCGGCCACTACGGCGGCGGTCCGGCACAGCCGTGCAGCTACACCTACGTCGTCTGCGTCGGCGGCACGCATCTCGTGCGCGCGCAGAATCAGCGTGGTTGGAGCGAGAGCGTTTGGAACGACTGGAACTTCGATCAGTGCGGCAGCAGCGGCGGGCAGCCGTGCGGTGCGACCGGCAGCGGTTGCAGCACCAAGATCGCCAAGCCGAGCTGGCAGACCGATCAGGGCTGCCGGATGCGCTCCGAGGCCGACGTTGCCGCGACCGCGTCGCTACGCGCTCCAGTCGCCGTCTACAACTCCGAAGAGGGCGGAAACTGTCCGTCGCAATGCTTCTTTGCGTTCGGCGGTACGAGCGCATCCACGCCGATCATCGCGGCGGTCTTCGCGCTCGCCGGTAACGCCGGAACGCAGAACGGCGCGTCGGGCATCTGGAAACGCCACACGGGCAACCTCTTCGACGTCACGACCGGCAACAATCTCGACCCCGGCCGCGGCGTGAACTGCGCCTCGACCGTGAAGTACATCTGCACCGCGCGATTTGGCTTCGACGGGCCGGCGGGCTGGGGAACGCCTAAGGGAATAGGCGCATTCTAGCGGCACCATGAGAACATTGCTCCTTCGGCTAATCGCGACGATTGCGATCGTCGCATCGGCAGCCTGCAGTTCGCTCGGTCAGACGGCGCTGCCGGCGACGCAAGCGCCGCCACAAGCCCCAGCGCCGGCAGCCAGCGCGCCGGCGAGCGACGACGCCTCCGATACCGCCGACGACGCGCCGGTATCGAAGGACGAGACGCCCGGCACGGCGCCGAGTTCCTCGAGCTCCGATTCGAAGCAATCGCTGCCGAAACCGTCGCATGCCGCCGATCGCCCACTCGTTCGCTACGTTTGCCGCCATCCCGCGCAGCCGGGTGAGCGCGCCTGCGACGCAATCGTGCACCGGTACGCCGGCGGCGCGCCCGCCTGTCGCAAGAGCGTTCCGTACTGCGCCTCGGACCTACAGGCTGCGTATGGCCTCGCGCAGATCGCAAAGACGGGCGGCAAAGGAGCGATCGTCGCTATCGTCGGCGCATACGGCGACCCGGATGCCGCAAGCGATTTGAGCGTCTATCGTCGCGCGATGGGACTGCCGGCCTGCTCGCCGGGCAACGGTTGTCTCAAGATCGTCAACCAGAACGGGACGTCGAGTCCCTTGCCGCGACCCAACGCCGATCCGGACAACGATTGGCGCGCTGAAGAAGCGCTCGGCCTCGAGATGCTCTCCGCGATCTGTCCCAACTGCCGCCTCGTGCTCGTCGAAGCGAACAGCGCGAAGAGTGCCGATCTCGCCGCCGGGGTGAATGCCGCGGCCGCACTCGGAGCGCTGGCGGTCGCAAACCCGTACAGCAGTAAGGAAGGCAACGCGACGGACGGCGCATACGCGCATGCCGGGCGCGCGATCGTCGCGAGTGCGGGTGACGAAGGAACCGGCGCGAGACAGCCGTGCAGCTACGCGGGCGTCGTCTGCGTCGGGGGAACCGCGCTTTCGTACGGGGGACGCTCGTGGATCGAACGTGCCTGGGCGAGCACGGGGAGCGGTTGCAGCGCATACGTTGCTAAGCCGTCGTGGCAACACGTCAAGGGCTGCGCGGGGCGGTCCGAGGCCGACGTCGCGGCCGTCGCCGATCCGAACACCGGCGTCGCCTTCTACGAGTCGGCCGGAGGCGGTTGGCAGCAAGCAGGAGGCACGAGCGTCGCCACGGCGATCGTCGCTGCCGCGTTCGCGCTCGGGCCGCAAGCCGCGCTCGCCAACGCGCCGCAGTGGATCTGGCGTCACGGCGGAACTGCCGCTTATCGCGACGTCGTTGGGGGAAGTAATGGAACGTGTTCCGTGTTTTACCTTTGCCACGCAAGGGAGGGCTACGATGGGCCGACCGGTTGGGGCACGCCCCAGCGCATTACTGGTCTCTAGGCTGGGGGTGCTCGCCACGTTGATAGCGGCGTTCGCTTTCGGCGGCCCGGTCGGCGCCGCGCAGCGCGACAGCGCGGTAATCGTCGATTCCGGCTCTACCAACACGCAGGGCTATAAGATCCAAGTCTGGTCGGATAACACCGCATCCATCACGATGCAAAGCCGCGCCGGCGCCGCCGAAAGCACGCCGAAGGCATTTAACGTACCTGCGGAGACGGCGGCAAAACTCTTCGCCGACCTCGCCGCCGCGCGCAAGGCTCGCGTGACGAGCGGCCCGTGCATGAAGAGCGCGTCATTTGGAACCACGACCCACGTTACGTGGCAGGACTGGGTCTCACCGGACCTCGACTGCCCCCCGAACGATGCCTTGACGGCCGCGCTCGTCAAGGACGTCGAAGCGATTCGTCAGGCATCTGGATTGAACTCGCTTCCGATTCGACGTCCCCCGTTAGCGATGCCGGCTTCCCCTCCGAAGGAGCCGAACCGCTAGGGCTTCATGCAAAACTCGCTTTTTGCCCGGCGGGCCTTGATCGCCACGCTCGGATGCTTCACCTATGCGCTTTCCGGCTGCGCGCCGCCCGCTCCGCCGGTCGTGCCCTTACGCTCGCTGCCGCAACTCCCGCTCGTCGCCCTTCGCGCGCACCGATCCGGCCAAATCTTCAACTATGCGTTCACGACGCTGGACAACCAAGCCGACCCGACCTTCAATCGTCTGCTGGGCATCAACAACCTCGGGAAGATCAGCGGTTACTACGGCAGCGGCGCGACCGGTCACCCGAATCGCGGATACGTCGTCTATCGCCCCTACGGTCCGAACAACTTTCGAAACGAGAACTATCCCGGAGCCTCCGACACCCAGGTGACGTCGCTGAACAACAAGCGGACGATCGCAGGCCTCTACGTTGCGCGTCATGGCGCCATCTTTGGATTCGTTCAGACCAAAGGTATCTGGAGCAGCTACAAAGACCCGCATCTGCGCAAAGGCGACGGCTCGGTAACCGAGTTGCTCGGGCTGAGTGATTCGGGATTGGCGGTCGGCTTCTATACGGCCACGTCCGGTGCGAGCTTCAATCAAGGCTTCGAGCTGGACGAGCCGAGCGGGAAGTTCCATAACATCAATCCGCCTGGAGCAAAGAGCGCTGCCGCGTCTGGGATCAACACGAAGGGCGATATCGTCGGCTTTCTGACGAGGTCGGACGATCACGTCGCCGGATTCTTGTTGAAAGGTGGGCTCTTTACCGAGTTCTCCTATCCGCGCGCCACGGCGACGCAAGCGCTGGGCGTGAACTATCAAGACCAGATCGCCGGAACGTACGTCGACCGCTCCGGGGCGAGCCACGGGTTCGTCCTGACCAACCCCCTGAGCAAAGATCCGACGTGGCAATCGATCGACGACCCCAACGGAAAGGGAAAAACGGTGGTGACGAGCATCAACAACCACCATGACTTGGTCGGTTACTACGTCGACCGTTACGGAAACACCGACGGCTTTCTGGCCGTCCCGAAGTAAGCGGTGAGCCGCCGCGGCGTCGTCTTCGCGCCGCTCGTCGCGTTGGCGCTGGGCGCAGGGTGCGGCAGCGGCTCGACGCTTCCCGGCGGTGCCGCGTCGATCGGATCCGCGCATCGATACGTGCAGCACGTCGTGATCGTCGTGCAGGAGAATCGCAGCTTCGACAATCTCTTCAGCGGCTTTCCCGCCGCAGATGCGCCGCGCTTCGGGTACGCCGGCAGCGTCCGAGTCCGGCTCCATCCCACGCCGCTCGAGGATCCTGGCGACATCGAAAACAACTGGCGCGATGCGATCGACTCGTGGAACCATGGCAAGATGGACGGCTTCGAGGCCGAGCACTTCTATGGGGGCCCGCTCCGCTACGCCTACGCCTACGTCCCGCGCACGGAATCGGCGCCCTATTGGGCGATGGCGCGCCGATACGTGCTGGCCGACCAAATGTTTCCAACCGAGTTCGGTCCGAGTTTTACCTCGCACTTGAGCTTGATCGCCGCCAACACGCAGATTGAGTCGAAGCCGATCGCCGAAGTGGACGCGCCGAGCCGCCTCCCCTGGGGCTGCGACGCACCGCCCGGAACGCGCTCGTTTACGCTCACGCAAGAACGCGTCGAGCGCTTCAACGGGCCATTCCCCTGCTTCGACGACTTCCCAACGATCGCGCAGCGGCTCGACGACGCCCACGTCTCCTGGAAGTATTACGCGTCACCGCTGACGCGGATCGGCGGCAAGGTCTGGTCGGAGTTCGACTCGGTCCGCAAAGTGCGCTACGGGCCCGATTGGCAGAACGTGATATCGCCGCAGACCCAAATTCTCCGCGACATTGCACACGGAGCGCTGGCCGACGTCTCGTGGGTCACGCCCGACTGGGAAGACTCCGATCATACCGGCAGCGGGAGCAACGCCGGGCCGTCGTGGGTCGCGTCGATCGTCAATGCGATCGGCGAGAGCCGCTACTGGAAGTCGACCGCTATCGTCGTCGTATGGGACGACTGGGGCGGCTGGTACGATAGCGTTCCACCGCCGCAACTCGACTTTCGCGGCCTCGGAATTCGCGTACCCTGCATCGTCATCTCGCCGTACGCGCGCGTCGCCCCGGGGGCCAGGGCCGGCTACGTCTCGCACACGCAGTATGAGTTCGGGAGCGTCCTCAAGTTCGTCGAGGAACTCTTCGGCTTGCCCCCGATCGGCCCGCCGTCGCGGGGATTTACCGATACGCGTGCCGCCAGCCTGATGGACGTCTTCGATTTCACGCAGTCACCGCGTGCCTTCATGCCGATTCCGGCGCCCTACCCGCGATCGCACTTTCTGCGCGAGCGCCCGTCCTACGTGCCGCCCGACAGCGATTAGCGTTCGATCGGCCTATTTCGCAAGGCTGATCGCGAGGCCGTAGACGCCGTCGAACGAGCCGCTGAAGTGTTGCAGCGGCAGACCGCCGCGCGGATACCGCCACAACCCTACGTTCCAGGCGTTTGAGTCGTAGGAGTAATCGGCGGCGACGGCCCGTCCGTCGAGGATAAAGTCCGGGCTGACCTCGGAGCCAAAGAAACTGTTGGCTTCCTTGAGCTCGGTCGACCCGACGACGTCGCCGTGCGAGCCCGATATCTGCAGCTGATAGACGACGTTGACGTTGACGACGGTGATATACGTTCCATCCCACGCAATGCCGCCGGGACGCGGATAGAACGCGCCGCCAGAAAGGCTGACCCCCGCGAACGTGGAGCTGCCTTGGGGCAGTTCGGCAAACGCCGCGACCGGCGGGTGCCGGCGCTCGCAGCACTTGCCGTTGAGCCCGTCGACGAAGAGATTGCCCATTGGGTCGTAACCGTCGTACGCGAGGTGGTGCACGGCCGCAACCGGATACCGCTTCGGCGAGCCTTGGGCGCCGGGGTAAATCAGCACCCCACCATTTCCGTAGGGCGGACCGCCGGTCGTCACGGCAAGATCGCCGGTCCTCGGATCGACCGCGCACGCGAAGGGCGCGTGCGGCGACGGATCGGCGAGAGTCGCGATCGGCGTCGTCCCGCCGTGCGCGTACTCCAGTATTTTCTTCGCAGCCGCATCCACGATCCAAACGTTCTGCGACGGGTCGACGCAGATGCCGGCCGGGGCACCGAATCCGGTCAGGGTCTTTACCGGCGTTCCGGCCGGGTAGGCGTAGACGTAGACGCTCTGCGACGCCGCGTTGGAAATGTAGAGAAGAGTCTGGCCCTTCGCGGCGCGCGCGAGCGGCAGAGTGGCGGGCGTCACGCCCGGCGGCTGCGCGCCGCCGCAACCCGCGAGCAGCACGGCGCAGATCCCGAGCATGAAGCGTCCGGCGTTCGAGAGCCTCACCATACGTGCTAATTCCGCCGCACACGCCGCCTCCCTGGGCGAAACCTCTAGAAACTTCGTGGTTTCGCAGCCCTCGCGGCGATAGGCTCGATGCATAACCCTCACCTCGATTTGAAAGGACACCTAGTAATGCACAGCCGCGCCATCGCCCTTCGGGTCAGCACCACCATCGCGCTGGCCTCCATCGCCGCCTCGCCGCTCGCCGGCTGCAGCGGCGCCTCCTCGACGCTTCCCGCAGCTCCCGCGCCGATTGCGGCCGCCAATGCGGCCACAAACGCGACCGGCTCAGCGACGCTCGGTTCGATTGGGTCCACCCTTGGGATGGACGCCAAGAAGAAGAAAAAGCAGCAACTCCTGTTCGTGAGCGACAATGAGAACAATCGCGTCCTCGTGTATAACGCCGCGAGCAAGACGCAGAACCCGCCGGCGATCCGAACGATCACCAGCGGCGTCTCGGGGCCGAACGGCCTCACGACCGACCAAGCCGGTAACCTGTACGTCGCGAACTACGTCTCGGGCACCGTGACCGTCTACGCGCCGAACGCCAGCACGCCGAAGACCACGATCAGCAGCGGCCTCAACGGCCCGTGGGACGTGAAGGTCGACGGATCGGGCAACGTCTACATCGCGAACGATCCGCTCTTCGGCAGCACCCCCGCATTCATCAGCGAATATCCGGCCGGCTCGTCGTCACCGAGCTACACATGGCAAGTCCCGCAGCAGGGCATGACGATCTCCGGCTTCGCGTTGCTCAATCCGTTGCAGCCGAGCGAAACGTCCATCTACGCCCTCGAATACACGCTCAACGGCAGCGATTTGGCAACTGGCGGGGCCCTCACGTGCTATCCCGGCAACCAGACCTGCACGCAGCTGGGCGGCTACAGCTTCGGCCAGACGGGCGGCATCGCTGTCGCGAACTCGCCGAATGGCAATCCCTTCGAGTTCCTTGCGGTCGACCAGTACGTCCCGGGCGTCGACACCTTCACCCAGAGCCAGCCGATGCAGCAGCTCGTGACCGGCGGCACGCCCGAGTTCATCGCACTCAACTCAAAAGACAACCAGCTCTTCGTCGCCGACCGTTTCTACGGGCGCGTCGTCGAGTATAGCTTCCCCGCCGGCAAGCAGATGAACAGCTTCTCGCCGGGTGGCGCGCAGGTCTACGGCGTCGCCACGTATCCCGCCGGAACGTACCACTAAACGCGGAGCGCGCAAAGAGTGGCAGCCCGGTCAAAGCGCCGATCGCCGTCTACGGACGACGATCGGCGCTCGCAATTTATGCGCCGCGCGCCTCGGCAAGCGCGCGCTCGAGCGTGATCGTCGCGCCGATTCGCCATTGGATATCGAACGCGTCGCTGCCGAGCATCGCGCGCACGCTAGCGATCTCTGAATCGTAGTCGGCACGCTCGGAGGGAAAGAGCGCCAGGCCGATCGCGCGGCGCAGCGAGTCGGCGGCCCCGAAGAGGCGCGCACCTCGCGACGGGTCCCCGAGCCGGGCACTCGTCGCGGCGATATCCTCGAGCGCCTTTGCCAGTGCGGATTTGTTCGGCATCGCGTCGAGCAGGTCGAGGGCCTCGTGGTATCGCGTCAACGCGATCTCGTACATGCCCCGTTTATGCGCGACCGCGCCCAGGTTGACGAGCGAGTAGTAGATGCTGCCGGTATTGCCGGCCGCGCGCTGCATGCGCAGGCACTCGTTGAAGAGCTCCTCGGCTCCCTCATAGTTGCCCCCGGCCGCCGTGGCTAGGCCGATCTTCATCAGCGCGTGCGCGAGCCCCGATTCGTGCCCGAGGCGGCGGTAGATCTCGGCGCTCTCGCCGCCGAGCGCGGCCGCTTGTGCGAGATCGTTCTTGCTGAACGCGGTCGATGCTAGATTCGAGAGCGAAGTTGCGATGCCGGCCTCGTCGCCGAGCCGTCGCCGGATCGCAAGGCTCTCCGCATGCGCCGCTTCGGAGCGATCGTATTCGCCGCGAAACTGTTCGATGATACCGAGCGACGTCAGCGACGCGCCCAATCCGGGCTCGTCCCCGATCCGGCGCTGCAACGCGATCGCCTTTTCGCACGATGCCAACGCTTCGTCGAAGTTTCCGAGTGCTGAGAGCAGCACGACGTGGGCGCGCAGCACCTTTCCGTACAGCGTGTCGGGCAACTCGACCGGCGAGGCAGCCTGCATTTCAAGAAAACGGCGAACCCAGGACAAGCCTTCGGTCAGGTGCCCGTGCATCCACCAGAAGCGCCAGACCGCAGAGACGAGACGGAAACCGACGGCGGTCTCCTCGCCGCTCGCGGCCCACTGCAGGGCGGATCGGATGTTGCCGTGTTCGAGCTCGAAACGCGCGAGCCAACGTCCCTGCGATCCTCCCGAGAGCTCGCGTTCCGCGCCTTGCGCAAAGGCGAGGACGTACTCGGCGTGCCGGCGCTGCGTCTCAGCCGCCTCGCCACACTCCTCGAGTCGCTCTTGCGCGTATTCGCGGAGCATCTCGAGCATCGAGACGCGCGGTTCGGCCTCGGCGTCCTCGACGAGCGAGAGCATGTTCTTGTTCACCAGCGGCGCGAGACGAAAGAGGACCGAGTGCTCGCCGCTCGGATCGCCGCAGACGGCCGCTGCTGCCTCGAGATCGCCGCCGCCTTGCAGCACCGAGAGCCGGCGGAACCAGCTCTGTTCGTCCGTCGAGAGGAGATCGTAGCTCCAAGCGATTGCGCGGTGCATCGTCTGCTGGCGCTCGGGACGATCGACAGAGCCGCTACCCAAGAGCGGCAGCCGGCGTTCGAGGCGAGCGGCGAGCGCCTTCGGCGGAAGCAGCAAGAGGCGCGGTGCAGCCAGCTCGATCGCAAGCGGCAGGCCTTCGAGGTGGTCGACGATCGTGCCGACCGCGGCAGCGTTCGCGGGCGTCAACTCGAAGTCGGGCTTCACCATCTGCGCGCGTTGCACGAAGAGCGAGACCGCCGCAGCGTTCTCGAGCGGGCGAATGGCGTAAACGCGCTCGGCTTGGAGATGGAGCGGCTCGCGGCTGGTCACGATGACGGTGATGTGCGGCGCCGCCGCGAGCAGTTCGCCGATCCAAGCCGAGGCCGGCGTCAGGTGCTCGAGGTTGTCGAGCACGAGCAAGAGCCGGCGGCCTCTCAGATAGTCGACGACCGCTTCGCTCGCGGGCGCGTCGCCCGAGTCGCGGATCCCGAGCGCGCGCGCCACCGCCGCCGGGACGAGCGACGGATCGTCGACCGCGGCAAGCTCCACGATCGCTGTTCCGCCGTCGAATGCGCCCGCGCAATCGATTGCGACGCGGATCGCGAGGCTCGTCTTTCCGACGCCGGCCGGCCCGGCCAGCGTGACGAGGCGGACGCCGTCTTGCGCGATCAGGTCGCCGAGGCGGGCAACGTCGGCGTCGCGCCCGACGAGGGCCGTCGCCCGCAAGACCGTAACGGGCGGCATGGCCGCGGCGCGTCCGGCCGGCTTTCGCGCCGCTTCCTGCAGGCGCGTCCGATCCGCGGGCGACAAGCCGAGGGCCTCCGCGAGCAGCATAATGGTGATCAGACGCGGGGAGCGGGCCGCGCCGGTCTCGATATCGCTGACGGTACGCGTCGAGAGCCCCGAGCGCTCGGCGAGGAGCTCTTGCGAAAGTTTGGCAGCCGAACGGAAGGTCCGCAGCACGTCTGCCAGCGGCTCGGTCACCCTCTGGGGATTCGTGGAGAAAATGTGAGTCTCTTCGTGGCGCTCGCCCATGGCATCGCGGAAAATGGAGACATGAGAGCCTATCGCCCTAACGCCGCGGAGGCGGCATTCACGCAGCCGCTGACCGAAGAGCTGCTCGAATGCTCCGGCGTCTCGCCCGGCATGCGCGTCCTCGTGCTCGGCCGCGGCGTCGCCGACGTTGCGCTGCTCGTCGCCGAGCGGGTCGGACGCCGGGGAGCGGTTATTGCGTTGCACGAAGACCCGCGCGTCGTTGCCGAGGCGCGGCGCCGCGCGGCCGACGAGTGTTTCGATCGGGTTTCGTTTCTGGTCCGATCGCTCGAGCAGTTCGAACTCGAGCAGCCCGTCGACGCCGTCGTCGGGCGATTCTTTCTCATGCACCAGCGCGATCCGGTCGAGGCGATTCGCCGAGCCGCTGCGCTGGTGCACGAAGGCGGGCGCATCCTCTTTCACGAGTGGCACTACGATTCGGTTCTCTGGGCGGAGACGTCGGATTGGCCGCATCTACCGCTCTATCGACGCTTCGCGCGCTGGTCGGTCGAAGGCTTGCGACGGCGAAACGCGCACGCCGACATGGGCCTTCGTTTGGTCAACGCATGTACCGATGCCGGCCTCCCGATGCCGGCGGTGCGCACCGACCTGCGAACCGTCGGCGGTTCGGGGTCGCTGGGTTACTCGTTCTTCGAAGACGCGGTTCGCGAACTCGCCGCCCGAGACGTAGATATCGAGCGGTTCGCCGAGCGGCTGGAGCGGGAGACGACCGGAGCCGGCGGCCACGTCTTCCTTCCGCTCCAGGTCGGCGTCTGGACGCGAGTTCCGGAACGAAGCCGGGTCTAGCTTCCTTCGCGGACCTCGACGATGCTGTCGGCGACGAGCCCGTGCGCTTCGCGGTGCACGGCGATCGCGGCTTCCTTGGTCGGGGCGTCGACGAGGCAGAAGACTTTGCCGCTCCCTTCGTCAAACCAATACTGCCGATAGTCGACGCCATACTTTCCTTGCGTCTTTAGGTCGGCTTCGTGAGCTTGGGCGACGGCATCGGCCGTCAAGCCCTCGACGTGTTCGTGAACGTCCATAAACAGGGGCACTGAACTCTCCTCCTCGCTCGCGGCGAGCGGTTTGCTACGCACCATCATTCGAAGGGACCCCCGGGATCGCATCTTGCCGATCGCTTCGCACAGTTAGTGGGCGCGGGGTACGATTCCGAAGCCGCGTTCGGCCGCGCCTTCAAACGGATCGTCGGCATGCCCCCGACGCAGTGGAGAAAGAGATAGCGCGGTGCGCGCGAGGATGTCGCGCAGGACGCCCGGCGGGGTCGCGTCGGGCCTCGAGAAGTCGAGCGCGTCGCTGATCTGCGAACCGTACGCGGTCTTGCGGTTCTGCGAACGCAAGTCGATCCGCGGGCGCACCGCCTCGTAGGCGCGGAGATTCGGCGCGGCTGCGAACGCGGCGTAGAGCGGAGCGGCGAGCGCGTCGTAGGTCGAGAGTGGGGTCATTCCGAGCATCAGCTCGATCGTCCGCAAGATGCTGACGGTCGTGTAGTGGCCGTGAACCGTTCCACCTTTTGCGTAGGGCGAGACGACGAAGAGCGTCGTACGCTGGGCGCTGACGTGATCGGCTCCGTCCTGTGCGTCGTCCTCGGTGACGAAGATCGCCGACGACTTCCAAATCGGCGAGTGCGAGATCGTCTGGACGATTAAGCCGAGCGCGTAATCGTTCTGCGCGATGTAGGCGGCCGGCGTCGGCTTTCCGGCTTTGGTTCCGTACGTATGATCGTTCGGCAGCCAGATCCACTCGAGTGCCGGGAGGTCACCGTTTTGCACGTACGTTTCGAACTCGCGCTTCCACTCGGCGACGCGGTTCACGTCGCTGTAGTCGAGGTTCCAACCAACGTACTTGGGATCGTAGCGGTTGCCCAGCGAAGCCGCGGTGCCATTCGGCGAGGCATCAAAGCGGCCGGCATGGTCGACCATCTCGCCGTAATCGCGGAAAGATACGCCGGCGCGCGCGGCCGCGTCCCAGACGTACCCTCCCTGCGGCGTCGCGACGGCGTCGCCGATGGACGTGTCGTCGCCGTCGGCTCGGCCGCCGTAGGTCGGCGGCCAGAACCGTTCGACGTAGTCGTTTGCGAACGCGGCGTCGGCCCAGTTGTGACCGGGATCGCTGACCTCGCCACTAGTGTAGGTGTTGTCGAAGAGACCGAATCGCTCCGCGAGCCGGTGCTGATTGGGCGTCACCGCGCGCCCGAAGAGCGCGAGCTTGGCGTCGCCGGCGCCGCCCGGCTCGTCGCCGAGAATCTGATCGTACGTGCGATTCTCTTTGAGGATGAAGAAGACGTGGCGGATCGGCCCGCCGGCGCGCACGATCGAACTCGCCGGCGCCGGGGCTTGCCACCCGCTGGCGCCCTGGGGAGTCCCCGATCCGACCGCGCCGGGCAGTGCGTAGGCGCGGATCGATCCGAACTCGATTGCCGCGACGTAGTCGACGTTACTCTTTCCGTAAACGTTGAAGCGCGGATTCGCCGGCACGGCTTCGCCTTTGCCGTCGATCACGTAGAGACGGCCGTGCAGCGCAACGACGTCGGTCGGATAGCGGCCCGCGTCGATGCGCCCGGAAACGCGATCGTTCGTTACCACGGCGACCGTATTCGCCGCGCCGAGGCTGACGTAGAGCGATCCGCTCGCCCAGGCCAGCGCGTTTGGCGAAACGCCGGCGAGGCGCTTTCCGGCCGCTGTATCGCCGACGAAGACGCCGGCGAGGCGCGTCAGATCCGAGATGCGGTAGACGCCGACGGCGTCGGCGTCGCTCTCGGCAACGTAGAGGCGGTCGCCGGCGACGAGCAGATCGCTCGGGTGTAGGCCCGTCGGCAGCGTTCGAGACGTAAGCGTCGCGACGTCGATCGCCTTGACGTCGCTGCCCGACCGGTCGGCGGCGAAGAGCGTTCGGCCATCCGGGGCGAACGTCAAGCCGCCCGGGTGCGTGCCGACGCGAACCGGCGTTGCGGCGGCGACGCTCTCGAGCGTACCGATGCGCACGTTCCCGTCGTCGTCACTCGCGACCGCGATCCGGTCGCCCGATCGCGCGACCGCGATCGGGTAGGTATGCGCGGGGAATGGAATCTTCCGCGACGCCCGCGCGACGACGTCGACATCGAAAAGCGCTTGTGCGTTCGCTCCCGCGACGAGAACGTGACGATCGTCGAGCCAGACCGGGCGTCCCAACGCACCGGCAAGCGGGATCGCGGCGACGAGGGCGAGACTCTGCGTATCGTAGAGGCGCAACGCGGGCGGATTGAAACCCGATTCGACGACCGCGAGCACGCGCCCATCGGGCGACGGCGCCGCACCTTGCGGCATCGTGCCGGTTCGCGTGAAGAGCGACGGTGCCGGATGCAGGGACCAGCCGCTCGGGAGAAGGATGGCGAGCAAGATGATCGGCACTCGAAGCATGCGAAACATCTCGTGCGCCGCCCGAAGCGAATGACCTGCTAACGCTTGCCTGTATCGGTCGCTTGGTGCTCACTCCTACCAAAGCCCCGGGGTCATGAGACGTTTGATTCAATTTTATTCGTCCGGCGTCGAAGCGCACGGGCCCCTCGGCACCGCACCTATAAAGCAACGGAGCAGATCCGCCGTGACCGTAAGGAGTACTCCAAAATGTCTCGCGCGATTTATTTCGTTTTTTCCGCCCTGACCGCGCTTGCACTCGGCGCGTGCAGCGGCCCGAGCCAGAATCATTACGCTGGCCCTTTACCGGCGATCGACTCGCCGGCAAGTTCATCGGGTCAATACATCTCGCACGTCATTATCGTCGTTCAAGAAAATCGAAGCTTCGACAACCTCTTCGCAACCTATCCAGGCGCCGATGGCACGACCAAAGGCCTGCTCAACGACGGCACGTACATCAATCTCAAAGCGCGCAACTTGGAGAGCGCCCTGACGCTCGACAACAGCTGGCCCGCGTTCGTGATCGATTACGACGGTGGGAAGATGGACGGCTTCAATTTGGTCTGGGTCAACGAGCACAGGTGCACATGTGCCTATCAGTACGTCAAGCCGAGCAAGATCAAACCGTATTGGTCCATGGCCAAGCAATACGCCCTCGCCGACCATATGTTCCCGACCGAGGCGAGCGGGAGCTTCACCGCGCACCAGGATCTGATTCGCGGCAGCACCGCGCTGAACTCGTACGAGAGCTTGGTCGACTTTCCAACCGACGGTCCGTGGGGCTGCGACGCGCCGCCGGGCGTGACGACGTCGCTCTTGACCAGCTCGCAGCAATATCTCCAGAACCAGGGTCCGTACCCGTGCTTTACCTGGCAGACCATGCGCGACTTGCTCGACGCCCAGGGCGTCTCGTGGAAATACTACACGCCGAACATCAAGACGCACGGTGGCGACATTTGGAACGCCTTCGATGCGGTCCAGCAAGTGCGTGACGGTTCGGAGTGGACGAAGAACATTTCTTCGCCGGAGACGAATATCTTCAGCGATATCTCGTCGAACGCGCTCCCGGCGGTCTCATGGGTCATTCCCGACGGTCAGAACTCCGATCACCCGGCCCAGCAACTCTGGGGAATTCATAAGGACACCGGCCCGTCGTGGGTCGCTCAAATCGTTAACGCGGTAGGCCAGAGCTCCTATTGGAACTCGAGCGCGATCGTCGTGGTGTGGGACGACTGGGGTGGATTCTACGATCACGTGTCGCCGCCGCAACTCGACTATACGGGCCTCGGCTTTCGCGTGCCGATGCTCGTCGTCTCGCCGTACGCCAAGCCGGGATACGTCTCGCATACCCAGTACGAGTTCGGCAGCATCCTAAAGTTCGTCGAGCAGACGTTCAATCTCGGCAGCCTCGGGACGACCGACGCGCGGGCCACGAGCATCTCGGACGTCTTCAACTTCGGCCAGCACCGGATCAAGTTCAAACCGATCACCGCGGAGTTTTCGAAGTCGTATTTCGAGCACGAGCGCCCCTCGAACATGCCGGTGGATACGCGGTAGGCGCTCTCTGGCGGCCGTCCGAAGAGGCGGTCTATGCCGAAAACCCTTCCAGCGCTCTTCGTCGGTCACGGCAATCCGATGAACGCGCTCGCGCAGAACGCATTTACGCGCGCGTGGAGCTCCCTCGGTTCGGCGATCGGGAGACCGCGCGCGATCCTCTGCGTCTCGGCGCACTGGTATCTTCCCGGAACGTCGGCGACGGCGATGCAGAGCCCTCGAACGATCCACGATTTCGGCGGCTTTCCAAGAGCACTCTTTGAGGTTCGCTATCCGGCTCCCGGCGATCCGAATCTCGCCGACCGCCTTTGCGAGATATTAGCGCCGGTCGCCGTCGGTCTCGATCGCAAATGGGGGCTCGATCACGGAGCGTGGTCGATCTTGGTGCACATGTTTCCGAAGGCGGACGTTCCGGTGGTCCAGCTTAGCATCGACGAGACCCAGCCGCCCTCGTTTCATTATGAAATCGGTAAGCGACTCGCGGCGATTCGGGACGAAGGCGTCTTGCTGCTCGGAAGCGGGAACGTCGTCCACAATCTCGAGGCCTACGCCTGGGGCGAGCATCCGAGCGAACCGTACCCGTGGGCTGCGCGCTTCGAGCAAGAAGTGCGGCGCCTTCTCCGCGCCGGCGAGGACGCGCCGCTAGTCGAATACGAGCGTCTCGGCGGGGACGCGATGCTATCGATACCGACGCCGGAGCACTATCTGCCGCTGCTTTACGTGCTCGGCGCGCGCCGGGAAGGAGAAGCCGTCGAGTTTCCAGTCGACGGCGTCGACGGAGGATCGATCTCGATGCTCGCGGTGCGGTTCGGATAGCTCGCTGAGGAGAAGGGCATGAATCGCCTCTGGCCCGTCGCACTCGCTCTGACGCTCCTCGGCGTCGCCTGCGTCGCCGTTGTGGCCCCGTCCCGCGCGGTGACGGCCGATCCCGCCGAGACCCCACCGGTGCTCCCCTCGGGCACCTACCGCTACGCGGTTCATTCCGACGGAAAGACGACGGCGACGAGCACGGTGACGATCGCACACGATGCTATGTCGGTGACCGTGACGGAGACGGTCGACCTGCAAGGCGAGACCTATCGTACGACGCGACGGCTCGATCCGGCGACCTTTTCGACAATTTCGTGGTCGGGGCCCGACGATGCGGTCACCATCGGCAGCAAGAGCGCTACCTATCGCAGCACAAAGACGACGACCACGCTAGCGGCGCCCGTGGACGGCCCGGCTGCGGTCTTCGATTTCCTCGTTGCCGAGTTCTCGACGATGCCCGCGATGCTCCATGCGACCGGAGCTCGTCAATACAATGAGTACTGCGTCTGCATCGGCGGCTTCCAAGCCAAGGCGATCTCGGTCGTGACGGCGACGGCGCCGCGCCCCGCGACGGTACAGCCGAGCGACGTCGCGATCGCGCTTAACGCGGAAGGCGAGACGGCGACCCTCTGGTACGATCCGCAGATGTTCGTCTTGCGCGAGCTGGACTTCCCGCGCGACCGAATTTCCTACGTTAGGATCTGAGTGCGAAGCGCCCGCCGTTCGTGCAAAGAATCACGAGCAGCATCGAGACGAGGATCAGCTCGTAGCTCCAGCCGAGCCCATCCTTGCCCCAGAAGCCGGTCTTCCAAACAAACGCCTTCTTTTGTATTGCGCCGAGCATGATGAGGATCAAAAGGATCGAAGCCGGCTGCGCGAGCACGCCGATGATGACCGCCGCTCCGCCGAGCAACTCGAGCGCGCCCAGCACCGTCGTGGCGCCTTTGGGCAGTCCGATGCTCTTCGCTCGCGCTTCCGGATTCTTGAGGTCGTTGTAGCCGCTGTCTACGAAGACCAATCCGACCATGATCCTCAGGAAGACCAGGGCGTAATCGGCGAATTGCTCGAGTTGCGGGAACATCAGCCGACCTTGGGACTAGTCTTCAGAAGCACTGCAGAAACTTGCCCGTCTTGGCTGATCCCGACTGCTTCTTGTCATATCCGAAAACCATGTCGCGGCCCAGCTGGGTCTGACAACCGAGATGCGGCGTCTCCGTTGGTGCAAAGCGAGGGCCGAGTTCGACCCAGATCGTGCCGCCGTCATCGATGAAGAGAACGCCGTAGTTGGCCGGGTTCTTCTGCGACGCTGGCAGGTTAGTAATCGAATTTAGCGCGAGCTTGGCAAAGTCGAATGCGGCTTGCATCTCCGGTTCGGGGGCCTGCGCGAATGGGACGGCATCTGCGTGAAAAGGTCCCCAAAACTTGAACGCCGGCCGGCTTCCCCCGGTGACGGGTTTCTCGCTGACGATGGGATCGCCATATGCGTACGACCAAATGTCGCGATTGTTGCTGGCATCGATCGCGATCTGGTAAGAAGCGGCAAACAGCTTCTCGACCAGCGCGATGCGCATTGGATAGCCCAGCGTATCGAAACTGTGCCGGATTACCTCTACCCCCGCAAGGGCGCCGCTCGGTTGTGGTGACGGCGACGGCATGACCAGCAGCTCGTTCGTGCCCTTGACCGCGGGGCCGAAGGTAGATTTTCCGTCGGGAGTCTGGTACAGCCAGACGCCTTTGTCTTGAAAAGGCCCGGACTCGTTGATGGCCAGGGGCTTGGGGCTGGGCGGATCGCCGAACGCGGTGCCGACCGCAAAGAGCGCCATGACCGACGCGAGGGCCGTTACCGTCAACCTCATTATTTTCGGCCTTTTACCGGCAGGCTGCCGGTGCCTTCGGGCCGAGAGCGGGCAAGGGCGGTCCTCCTAAAACTCTTCTCGGTCCAGGAAGATGACTTTGGTCATTTTCCTGGAATCATGGCTAAAGCTCCCTCGCCGGAGCCGCCACAGATTCGGAGGTCGGGAATGAACAGACGGTTTAGGCAGCAACAAGGCTGGCTTCAACTCGGCGAACTCGCGATTGCGTTCGTCTTTCCGGTCCTCGTTATAGAGACTGATGACTCTGAATCCGAACAAGAAGCTGCTGCCACGTAGCCTCGGTCCAGGGGTTTCGTTGATTTCATAGCGATGGGTTTGGACTCGTCTGCGTTCTCGGTTAGCTTTGTCGTAAGCCATCCTGCCTTTGGAACGGTCACGTTCGTTTTTGATAGCCAGAATGCCGATAGCGGATTTGCCGCAACCGATGGGTTCGTTTATCTCGGCGTGGGTTATCCAAAGTTCAACTTCGGTTTCGAACGCGACGGCCGTGTTTTTAGGCCGTCTGCTCTTAACGACATCACGAGCCACCGGATTCACGGCCATTGGCAAACCATCTCTGAGATAACGCCGCCTGCATTTCGGTCGTTCGTGCTTTCCAAGGCGAAAGAACTCGCCAATGGCCTCACGGCAGTCAAGTCATTTCACGACTGCGAAAAGGGTCGCGCCTTTTAGTTTCTTTCGATCTCTCCATGTGCTTACGGATAGGCTGCGGTGAGCAGATCGGAGGTGGTGACGTCGGCGTGGCCGTTTGGGTCGGTAATCGGCGGGAGCCGCGAAAGATTCTCCGGATAGGAAGCTTCGGGATCGCTCTACGGCGCGAATACCCCTAGGCGCCCTCATAGCCGTCAACGAGAACCATATCGGTCTCGCTGAGGCGTTGGCGGAGCGCTTTCGCCGGCGCATATTGCTCGGATTCCCACCAGTCGCGTGCTCTCTCAAACGATTCGAATACCAAGACGACGAGTCTGGTCGGCATCCACTGACCCTCGAGCACCTTCATGTTCCCACCGCGCACGAGATACCGGCCGCCGAATTGCGCCACGGCGTCCTGGGCCATTTTCTTGTACTCTTCGTATTCGGCGGCGTTTTTGGTGGACACGTTGACGATCACGTAGGCAGGCATGCGAAGCGCTTCGATTGGAAGGCGAGCGAACCTCCGCAAGGCCGGCTTAGCTGCGCTGCTGGTGCGCGCGCGTGATTGGCCGAGATCCGGGGGCGAGACCGGGGCTAGCAGGGTGCGCCGACGAAGAAGAAATCGTGATTACCGCTGAATCGCTGACGCATATTCCGATCTTCGCGTCCGCACATAAAGGCGATCTCGATACGATCGTATCGCGCAGCGCCGACATGCGGGTGAGTGACGGCGATTGGCTGGTGCTCGAAGGAGAAGCGCCGGCGTTTTTAGTCGTGCTCGAGGGCCGGTTCGAGATCGTGAAGATGATCGCCGGCGCGGAACGCGTTCTCGGAACCCTCGGAGTGGGGGAGTTTTTCGGCGAGGGTGCGCTCCTGCTGGGATCGGGCTTCCTCGCGGGATTGCGGGCCGCCGAGACATCGCGCGCGATGCGCCTCGATCCGCTCGACTTTCACGACCTCGTGGTTAAATGCCCCACCGTCAATAGAGCGATCATCGCCGCAATGGCGAGTCAAATTGCCAAATTGGAGGAGGTGTCGATCGCAACGCCCGTCGCGGCGGTGGCGATCGTCGGCCACCATTGGGATTTCGAGTGCTACGACGTTCGCGATTTTCTCGCGCGCAACCACGTCGGGTTCCGTTGGATCGATCCCGACGATCCGAGTGCGCCTGAGTACGCAAGCGTGCCCGTCGAGGTGATGCGGGGCGGCCGATATCCAGTCGTGATATTTTCGGACCGCTCGTACCTTGTCAAGCCGAGCTTCCGCAGCCTCGCGGAGCGCTTGGGTCTTCAAACCTGCCCCCGGGAAACGATCTACGACGTCGCAATCGTCGGCGCGGGACCGGCCGGCTTAGCCGCCGCGGTCTACGGCGCTTCCGAGGGCCTGCGTACGGTGCTCGTCGAGTCCCGTGCGCCCGGTGGCCAGGCGGGCACCTCGTCGCGCATTGAAAACTATCTTGGTTTTCCGGCCGGAATCTCTGGTGACGATCTCGGCTCGCGAGCCTTGGCGCAAGCCCGGCGATTGGGCGCGGAGATTCTTGTAACGCGCGAGGCCAAGGCGATTGAGCCGCGCCGCCCAGACGCTCCAACGCACACGCTGGTGCTCGACGGCGCCGATCGTATCGAGACGAAGTCGATCGTGATTGCGACGGGAGTGACGTGGCGAAGATTGTCGGCGCCTGGCGCCGATGCGTTGCTCGGGCGCGGGGTGTATTACGGCGCCGCGCAGACCGAGGCCCTCGGAGCGCGCGGGAAGGACGTCTTCCTCGTCGGTGGGGGCAACTCGGCGGGGCAAGCCGCGATGCTCTTTTCCAACTACGCGCGCAGCGTCACGATTCTGGTGCGCGGCGAGAAACTGGCGGCCTCGATGTCCCAGTATCTTGTCAGCGAGCTGGCGACGAAGGCGAACGTTCGCATCGAAGTAGAGTGTGAAATCGTCAACGTCGTAGGAGGCAGCCACATCGAATCGATCGACGTGAAATATCGCAACGGAGAGCAAAAGAACCTTAGCGCCGACGAGATGTTCGTTTTTATCGGCGCGCAGGCAGAGACGGGGTGGCTGCCTAGCGAGCTTATCCGCGATGCCCAAGGTTTCATATGCACCGGGCGCGACGTCGTAGATCTTCAAGCCGCAAAGAGCCCAGGCACGCGCGGTCCGTACCTCCTCGAGAGCAGCATCTCAGGCATCTTCGCCGTGGGCGACGTCCGCCACGGGTCGATGAAGCGCGTCGCATCCAGCGTTGGGGAGGGTAGCATGGCGATCGCGCTCGTCCATCAATACCTGAGCGAGCTACAGGTTCTCGCGACGACGGCGTGAGGGCGGCGGCACGACGGATCTGCGCGGCGCGACAGGAATCGAGCGCCCATTACGGCTACTTTGACCGCGCGGCGCTCC
>JBARBD010000048.1:0-2286 GCA_049792675.1 Vulcanimicrobiaceae bacterium
ACCAAAAGAACTTCGATGGGCATGCTTTCTTCTCCTATGTGACTCATGATTTCACCCCGCTTCCTTCCAGGGCAAAGCGGAAAGTGGATCCGTGCCCCGGTTGGGATTCGACCGTTATCGTGCCGCCATGCCTTTCTACGATTTTTTTGCAGATAGCCAAGCCGATGCCGGTTCCGGCGAATTCTTCGCGCTTGTGCAGCCTCTGGAACATCACGAAAATCCTGTCGAAGTATTGCGGATCAATTCCCAGGCCGTTGTCTTGCACCGAGAAGGTCCATTTACTGCCGCCGTTCTTGGTGGCTGAGACGTGTATTTTCGGCACGCCCGGCTTTTGGTACTTGATGGCGTTACCCACCAGATTTTGAAATAGCTGCACCAGTTGCGTCTCGTCCGCCAGGACTGGGGGCAGCGCATCGTGCGTCACCAGCGCGCCGCTATCGGCGATGGCGCCGCGCAGATTCAGCAGCGAACGTTCCAGCGCATCTTCGCTGGAGGTCTCCAGCAAGTCCTTACCCTTGGTTCCCACGCGCGAATAAGCGAGCAGGTCCTGAATCAACCGTTGCATGCGGTTTGCGCCATCCACCGCGAAGGTGATGAACTCGTCGGCGTCGGAATCCAGCCGGCCCTTGTAACGCCGCGCGAGCAGCTGCGTGTAGCTGGCCACCATGCGCAGCGGCTCCTGCAAATCGTGCGAGGCGATGTACGCGAATTGCCCCAATTCCTCGTTCTAGCGGTTCAGTTCCTCTACCTTATATAGAAGATGAGCTTCGGCCACCTTGCGCATGGTGATGTCGCGAATTGCCGCCGTCACCAGGATGCCCTCCGCGCTTTCCAGCGGGCTGAGCATGATCTCGATGGGGAACTCGGTTCCATCCTTGCGCCGCCCGGTGATTTCGATGCCGGTGCCAATCTGCTGCGCCAGCGCGTCTTCGGCGGAGCGCAGCGCGTCGGCAATCAGCCGTTCGGCGAAACCCGCCGGAATGATGTTCTTCATGCGCTGCCCGACGAGTTCATCGCGGTGGTAGCCGAACTGTTTTTCGGCCTGTACGTTCAGCAGCACGATGTCTCCCTCTTGATTCACCACCACCATCGCGTCCGGCGCCGCCTCCAGCAGCCCGCGGTAGCGGCCTTCCATGCGCGCCAGGTGTTTTTCTGCTTCCTTGCGCACGCTGATGTCGCGAATCGCCGCCGTCACCAGAATGCCCTCGGCGCTGTCCAGCGGGCTGAGCATGATTTCGATGGGGAACTCCGTGCCGTTCTTTCTCCGCGCAATCAACTCGATGCCCGTGCCGATCTGCTGCGCCAGCGCGTCTTCCGCGGAGCGCAGACCGTCCGCCACCAGCCGCTCCGCGAAGCCTTCGGGAATGATGTTTATTACTTTCTGGCCGACCAGCTCGTCGCGGCGGTAGCCGAATTGTTGTTCCGCCTGAACGTTCAGCAGCACGATGTCGCCTTGCGGATTCACCACCACCATCGCGTCCGGCGCCGCTTCCAGCAGCCCGCGGTAGCGGCCTTCCATCAGCGCCAGATGTTTTTCCGCTTCGCGGCGCACGCTGATGTCGCGAATAGCCGCCGTCACCAGAATGCCTTCGGCGCTCTCCAGCGGGCTCAGCATGATCTCTATGGGAAATTCACTGCCATTCTTCCTTCGGGCGATCAGCTCGATGCCCGTGCCAATCTGCTGCGCCAGCGCGTCCTCCACCGAACGCAGCCCGTCGGCGATCAGCCGCTCCGCGAATCCTCTGGGAATGATGTTCTTCACTTTCTGCCCGACCAGCTCGTCGCGGCGATAGCCGAACTGTTTTTCCGCCTGCACGTTCAGCAGCACGATATCCCCGCGCGGATTCACCACTACCATCGCGTCTGGAGCGGCTTCCAGCAGCCCGCGGTAGCGGCCTTCCATCAGCGCCAGATGTTTTTCGGCGGCTTTGCGCACGCTGATGTCGCGAATCGCCGCCGTCACCAGGATGCCTTCGGCGCTGTCCAGCGGGCTCAGCATGATCTCAATCGGAAATTCACTGCCATTTTTGCGCCTCGCGATGAGCTCGATCCCCGTGCCGATCTGCTGAGCCAGCGCGTCTTCCACGGAACGCTTTTCATCGGCGATCAGCCGCTCCGCGAAGCCTCGCGGGATGATATTCTTCACTTTCTGGCCGACGAGTTCATCACGGCGGTAGCCGAACTGTTTTTCGGCCTGCACGTTCAGCAGAACGATTTCACCTTGTTGATTCACCACGACCATGGCGTCCGGAGCGGCTTCCAGCAGCCCGCGATAGCGGCCTTCCA
>JBARBD010000049.1:0-4388 GCA_049792675.1 Vulcanimicrobiaceae bacterium
GTACCGCCGCTATCCTCTCGCGACCAAGAAGAGCGCTTGCCCGTATTCCACGGGGTTTCCGTCGGCGGTCGCAATCGAGACGATCCGGCCTGCGCCCATGCTATGAACCGGCGTGCGAATGCCGAGCGCTTCGATGAAGCCGAGTTCGCGATCGCTCTCGAAGGCGTCTCCCTCGAGCGGCGCGGGACGACTCGCGTGGAAGATCCCGACGAGATCGGCTTTGATCGCATCGACCCTTAACGGCGGAACGGCCGGAGGCTGTTCGCTCGCATGCCTCGCGGCAGCGCTGCGCCGCGGACGCCGGGCGATTTCGATCTCGTCCTCTCCTTCTTCGATACGCACGCGGAAGACATCGCTCTCGCCGAGAAATCGCGCCATCGCGCCGATGCGCTCGCCGATGCGAGAGAGCCGTTCGTCGGACATTTCGATCACGCTTCGCCAGGGAGCGGGGAGGCCCCGCTATGTGAGCCGGACGACGCCGGCGAGCTCGGATGCATCGAGCGCGTCGCGCAACGCCGCGAAGCTCTCTTCCAGCTCGACGAGCGGAACGAGCACGAAGGCGCGCTCGCGCAGATACGGATGTGGCAACTGCAATCCAGGCTCGTCGATCTCCCGATCGTCGTAGAGCAGCAGATCGAGGTCGATGACCCGGGGCCCCCAGCGTTCTCCTTTGGTGCGTCCGAGCCGCGTCTCGATCGCGCGCAGGGAATCGAGCAGTGCGCGCGGCTCGAGTTCGGTTTCGAGCAGGACGACGCCGTTGACGAACCAGGGCTGATCCGACCTACCCCAGGGTTGCGTTCGATAGATGGCCGACCGCCGAACCACGGTTCCCAGCTCGTGCAGCGCCGCGACGGCACGCTCGTAGGTTGCAATGCGGTCGCCGAGGTTCGCGCCTAAACCGATGTAGGCGCGGTGCGTCGTCATGCCGATCGATACGCGGGGTTCGCGCGAGCCAGCGTAACCGCTGGCGTCGCACCGTCGAGGATCGCGGGTTTCGCAATCGTCACCTCGGCTCGCGCGATCCGCCGGTCTTCGAAGATCGCCTCGAGCAGATCGCCGGCCAGCCGCTCGAGCAACGCGTACGATGTGTTTGCGACGATCTCGACTAGACGGCGATGGAGCGATGCATAGTCGAGCGTATCGGTAAGTTGGTCGGAAACTTGCGCGGCGCGCAGGTCGAGCTCGGCCACGACCTCGACGTCGAACGGCTGCACGCGATCGCGCTCGCCCGGATCGGCGCCGTGGCGACCGTAGGCGCGAATCGTCCGCAGCGTTATTCGATCCAATCCGCCGGCCTCCAATCGCGCACGATGGCGTCGCTTACGGCGACCGCGTCGCGCGCCGCAGCGACGTCGTGCACGCGCACGGCATCGACGCCCGCCGCGATTGCGAGCGCAGTCGTTGCGGCCGTTCCGAAGACGCGGTCGCGCGGTTCCCTTCCGGTAAGTCTGCCGATCGTCGATTTGCGCGAGGTCCCGACCATCGTGGGGAACCCGAGCGCCACGACCCGATGCAGTTCGCGCAAGACGGCGAGATTCTGGTCGGCCGTCTTCCCGAAGCCGATACCCGGATCCAGCACGATCCTTTCGCGCGCGATGCCGCAGCGGATCGCGCGGGCCGCGCAATCCTGGAGAAAGCGCAGAACCGCATCGACGACCGGTCCGTCGTATGTGGTATCGGCTTGATTGTGCATCGCAACGATCGGCATGCCCAGCTCCGCGGCAACCGACAAGAGCTCGTCCGGCGCACCCCACACGGAGTTGACGATATCGGCGCCGGCGGCGTGCGCGGCGCGCGCGACCGGCGGTTTGTAGGTATCCACCGAGATCGGTGCGTGCGGGAGCTCGGCGCGCGCGGCTTCGATCACCGGTACGATGCGCGCGATCTCGACCTCGTCGGAGATGGGCCGATGGCCGGGACGCGTCGACTCGCCACCGATGTCGATCAGGTCGGCTCCGGCATTCGACTGGGCCAGCGCGTGTGCGGTCGCTTCGGCCGCGCTCGCCAAACCGTCGCCCGAGAACGAATCGGGGGTCACGTTGACGATGCCCATGACGTAGGTTCGAGCGCCCCACGCCAAGCGAGTCCCCCGCGCGTCGAGCGAGCCCCTCAGACCGTCACCGGCGTATACCACGCGCGCAATGCGGCGACCACGAACGTCGAGCCCGTGACGACGACGAGCTCGTCGATCCGCGCCGTGCGGCGCGCCACCGTGAACGCCTCGATCGGATCGTCGATGGCGCGCCCCCAGCTGCCGAACGATTCGGCGATCGTCGCAAGCAGCGAGGGGCGGATTGCCTGACGGCCGCCGGTGGAAAACGTCGTAAAAGTAAACGTCGAAGGCACCGCGGCAAGCGTCCGCAGGATCTGCCGGGCATCTTTACTCTCACCGATCGCAACGACGTAGTGAAATCGCCTGCCCGGGAAACGCTCGCGAAGCGACGCAACCAGAGACTCGGCCTTTTCGACGTTGTGAGCGATGTCGAAGACGACCTCCGGGCGGCCGCTTACGACTTCCATTCTTCCGGGCAAGGCAACGCCGGCAAGACCGCGTTCGACTGCATCGGCACTCGGGCGCAGGTCGTCGGCAAGCAGCTCGAGCGCGACGATCGCGGTCGCTGCGTTGGTGCGCTGGAAGGTGCCCAGTACCTCAAGCCGCACGCGATAGGTTCCACGCTTCGTCACGACCGAGACGCCTTGCGCGTGGGGCGCCTGCTCGACGCGCTCGACGCGGATATCGGCAACGTCGCGCACGTGCACGACCAGCGCGCCCGCCTCGGCCGCGCAACGCTCGATCACGGCTTCCGCCGCCGGCGGCACCGGCGCGACGACTAGCGGCACGCCCGCCTTGGCGATCCCCGCCTTCTCGAACGCGATCTCCTCGATCGTCGCGCCGAGCACGTCGGTGTGATCGTAGCCGACCGACGTGATCGCCGCCACGACCGGTACGAGCACGTTCGTCCCGTCGAGGCGCCCACCGAGGCCGACCTCGACGACCGCGACGTCGACCCGCTCGGCGGCGAAGTACGCGAACGAGAGCGCGAGCAGCGTCTCGTAATAGGTTGGCCTGCCGAACTCGGCGCGGGTGCGCTCGATCGCCGGCATCATCGCGTCGAGCAGCGAGGCAAATCGCTCGGGTGGGATCGGCTCTCCGCCGATGCGCGCGCGCTCGGTCATCGAATGCAGGTGGGGCTTGGTATGGAGCCCGGTGC
This sequence comes from Vulcanimicrobiaceae bacterium, assembly GCA_049792675.1. Lineage (GTDB taxonomy): Bacteria > Vulcanimicrobiota > Vulcanimicrobiia > Vulcanimicrobiales > Vulcanimicrobiaceae > Cybelea. The sequence goes on from JBARBD010000049.1 coordinate 3,213, forward strand.
GCTTGCCGGCGGCTTGCAGCGCGGCGGCGATCATCGTCGACGTGGATCCCTTCCCGCTGGTGCCCCCGACGTGAACCGACGGATAGGAGCGATGCGGATCTCCGAGCTCGCGGAGAAGTGCGAGCATCCGGTCGAGCTTGTAGGAAGTACGGCGGGAGACGACTTCGTCGATCGTGTCGAGCAGATAGGCTTCCGCGGCCGCGTACGACGTGATCCGGTTCATCCGTCCGGCCTCATGTCGTGCAGCAACTCGAGTGCGTGGGGGAAGACCGGCAAGACGACCTCGAGCGCCTCGCCGACGGCCTTTGGATTTCCCGGAAAGTTGACGATCAACGTGCGGTGGCGCACGCCGGCTACCGCGCGCGAGAGCATCGCGTTCTTGACGAACTCGATCGAGGCGCTGCGGATCGCGTCTGCGATGCCGGGGACGTCGTAATCGATAACGGCGGAGGTTGCTTGCGGCGTGCGATCGCGCGGCGAGAGACCGGTGCCGCCGCTGGTCAGCACGAGGTCGGCCGCGCGCGAGTCGGCGAGATCGATGAGCTCGGCCTGCAGCGCGGCGGGGTCGTCGGGAAGCACGCGTTCGCGCACGATCTCGTAGGCGCCGGCCAGGCGTTCCTTCATCAGCGGAATGCACGTGTCGGGACGCTTGCCCGAAGCGGCCCGATCGGAGAGCACGATCAACGCGACTTTAAACTTCACGCTTCCAGTGCCCGCTCTTGCCGCCGCTTTTCTCGCGCAGCCGAACCGATTCTATCGTGATGCCTTTGTCGAGCGCCTTCGTCATGTCGTAAATCGTCAGTGCGGCGACCGACGCGGCGAGCATCGCCTCCATCTCGACGCCGGTCGGGCCGGTCGTGCGCGCTTGCGCTTCGACGCGTAGGGCGCCGTCGGGGCACCATTCGAAGCGCACCGTGACGCTCGCCAAGGGCAACGGGTGCGCGAGCGGGATGAGCAGTGCGGTCTGCTTGGCCGCCATGATGCCGGCAATCTGGGCGGCCGTCATTGCGTCGCCCTTCGCGAGCGTCGCCTGACGCAACGCGGCTTGTGCCTCGGGGTTCATCCGCACGAGCGCCTCGGCGCAAGCGAATCGCGCGGTCGGGCTCTTGGCGGAGATATCGACCATCGCGATGCCGCCGTCGCCGGCGATGTGCGAGAGCTTCACCGCTGCGGAGC
>JBARBD010000050.1:0-6551 GCA_049792675.1 Vulcanimicrobiaceae bacterium
TACACGGTCGCCGTCGCGTACGGCAGCGATCGCTCCTACGCACCGTACGATCTCTTCTTTCGGTCGGGCGGCTCGATCGTCGCGCAATTCTACACGACGGCCGGCGTGCTTGAAGTCCAGGGTCCGAATCCGCTGGCCGTCAACACGACCTACCACGTGGTGAGCACGTACAATGGGACGACGGGCAGCCTCTACGTGAACGGCGTGCTGGCGGCGACCGGTACCAAATCCGGTTCGCTCACCGGATACACTCCGAAATATGGACCCGCCATCGGCGACGATGCGCAGTTCGAGGATCCGGCCTTTACCGGCACGCTCGACGAAGTGGCGATCTACGCCAACCAAACGCTGACGGCGACGCAGGTTGCCAACCACTATAACGCGGGCACGACTGGTGCGACGCCGTCACCGAGCCCGACTCCGCCGCCTCCACCGCCGACGCCCACGCCGTCACCCATGCCGACCACGAACGGCAACTACCCGACGGTCGTTCTCGGCGACGGGCCGACGGCGTACTATCATCTGGACGATACCGGAACGACCGCCGCCGACGCCAGCGGAAACGGACTCAATGGATCGATCGGATCGACGGTTACAACCGGCCTTGCGGGCCTGCTTCCCGCATATGGCGATACGGCCATGGGCTTCCCCGGAAGCGCCTCCACAGCCGGCACCGTTTCGGTGGCGGCGACCACGAAGCTACAGCCCGCTTCGGCGGTTTCGCTCGAGGCATGGCTGCAATTCCCGGCGACGCCTGCGACCTACACCTTCGCGGTTGGGTATGGGAGCGATGCGTCGTACGCGCCGTACGGGTTGTTCTTCCGGGCGAACGGACAGATCCTCGCACAGTTCTACACGACCGCCGGCGTGCTGGAAGTCGGCTCGACGGGCAAACTTTCGCCGAACACGCCGTACTACGTCGCCGCAACCTACGACGGCACGACCGGGCGTCTCTACATCAACGGCGTTCAAAACGCCACCGGGACGGTGTCGGGCACGTTCAAGAACTACGCCCCCCAGTACGGCTTCACGATTGCCGACGACGCCGCGCACAGCGACCCGGCCTTCAAGGGAACAATCGACGAAGTCGCCGTGTACGCCGGAAAGGTGCTGAGCGCCGCGCAAGTTCAGAATCACTACCTTGCCGGAACGACCGGGCAGGGTGCGACGCCGTCGCCCGCACCCAGCCCGACGCCGACGCCGGCATCGGCCACCGACTGGGATACGTTCGGCTTCGACCTCCAGCGCTCCGGCTACAACCCGAACGAGACGATGGTCGGACCGAATAACGTCGGATCGCTGCAGCAAGTCTGGGCGTACAACGTGGGCTCGACGATGGTTCACGAACCGGTTTACGCCTACGGCATCAACGTGAACGGCCAGCCGACCAGCATCATCTATGCGGGCTCGGCATACGGGTCCACCATGTACGCGATCAATGCAGGCACCGGTGCGACCGTATGGTCGGACCGGGTTCCCTCGTCGAGCTACCAATGCGGAAAATCGTCGTCGCAGTTTGGGATCGGCGAAACGCCGGCGATCGATCGCGCCAAGAACTTGCTGTATTTCTCCGACGGGCAGAACCAAGTGCACGCGGTCGATTTGGGAACGGGAAGAGAGGCGGCCGGCTGGCCGTTGGCAATTGCCGACTACACGCCGGATCACAACTTCATGCACGGCGGGCTGACCTACAATCCGGCAGACGGGCTGCTCTATGCCGTCACCGGATCCACCTGCGACATCTCGCCGTGGTACGGCCGCATCGTTGCCATCAATACCGGCGGTCCGAGTATTGCCGGCGAGTTCTTCACGATGAGCGGAACGTCGACGCAAGGTCCCAGCGGCGGCGGCATCTGGGGACCCGGCGGCGCATCCATCGATCCGTCGAACAACGACGTGTTCGTCGCTACCGGTAACGCCGACACCACCGGCGGCGGATCGCAGAACGTGACGTATGCCGAGCAGGTGGTGGAACTCGCACCCTCGCTCGGCGCCGTCCTCGCTAACAACTACCCGACCAATATTCCGATGATCAACGGCGACGACGACTTCGATTTCGGCGCGACGCCGCTGATTTTCCAGCCGCCGTTCTGTCCGTCGCTGGTCGCGGCGGTCAACAAATCGGGAATGTTCGAGCTTTACGACGAGTCTTCGATCAGCTCGGGTCCGGTTCAATACATTGCGATGTCGGTTCCGACGGACAGCGCCAGCTTCGTCGGGGTGCCGGCCTACGATCCGGTCACGGGGTACGTCTACGTCGGGATGCCCTCGACGGAAGGCAGCTACGCACCGGGCCTAGCGGCGTTTAGCATGCAGAGCAACTGCACGCTGAATCCCACGCCGGTCTGGTCCGCGAACTTCGGCCCCGACGGTGCCGGTGGGGGCCAAACGCCACGTTCGCCGATCTCGATCGCAAACGGCGTCGTCTACGTCGGTAACTATACGGGCGACACGGAATACGCGTTCAACGCCGCGTCGGGTACCTTACTCTGGACCGACCCGCTATCGAGCTGGGGCAACGTCGGCACCGTCATCGCAAACGGGATGGTGTACGTAAGTGCCGCCGACGGGACGATCACGGCTTTTGCGCTATCGGGGCAAGCTCAATACCTGCGCAAGCACGTACGTAAGAATAAGCACTCGTTCGTTCCGATCCACCATCGGCGTCCGAGAAATCCATGGTCGCCTTGGGATAACTCGTTGCATTACAAGAGCGGACGCGCTCCTTGAGCTCCTAGAGCCTGACCCGGCCGACGCGATCGGCCATCCCTTCGACGAACCACATGTTGCCGTCGGGCCCATGAGCAATTCCGGTCGGCTCGGACGTCGGATCGAGATGCCGCGAATACTCGCTGATCCAGCCGGCGGTCGTAATGCGACCGATTTTGGACGTGTTGATGAGGTACGAGCCGCTCTCTTCGAACTCGGTGAACCACATCGCGCCGTCGGCCCCGACGGCGATATCGTCCGGCTGCTCGGTGGGCGTGATGCCGTTGGAGTATTCGGTAACCTTACCTTTGGTCGTAATGCGGCCGATTCTGCCGCCGAGCGCCTCGGTGAACCAGAGCGCCCCGTCGGGTCCCAGAGCGATCGAGTACGGTTCGGAACCGGAGCTGATGCCATTGGAGTACTCGGTGACCTTCCCATGCGTCGTGATGCGCCCGATCTTGCCGGCCTGCGCTTCGGTAAACCAGAGCGCGCCGTCGGGCCCGGCGGCGATGTCCTGGAGACCGCCGCTCTCGCTGTAGGTCGTGATCTTCCCTTGAGTCGTGATGCGACCGATCGCACCATATTCGGTAAACCATAAGGCGCCGTCGGGACCGCTGGTGATGCTGATCGGCGCGACGAAGCCTTGCAGCGGAAAGCCTTTGAAGTGGCCGTCGAGCGACATGCGAAGGATTTGCTCGTTGTACTCGTCGGTGATCCATAGGTTGCCGTCGGGTCCGCTCGTGACGTCTTGAAACGAAGCGCCCTCCGTGGAGACACCGCCGTAGTAATAGGCGTTCGTCCGCTTTCCGGTCGGCTCGATTCGTACGACGACGTTCTCGCCGAAGTCTTGGTCGATGTCGTCGGTGACCCAGAGCGCGCCGTCGGGGCCGTTGGTGATCGCCGAGGGATGATAGTAGTCGGAGTACCGCGGAAGGTCTGAAAACTCTTTGATCCGCACGCGCGCCATCGGCAACCCGGCCGAAGCGAGCGGGTTCGCCGCGGACGCGGCGCGCGGCAAGGAGTTGCCGGAGCTCGAGCAGCCGGTCTCCCCGAGGGCCGCAAGAACGGTCGCCAGTACGGCGACGAGGATGCGCTGTACCATGTTGGCCTCCTAGGGGGAACCTAGGTCACCATTTCGGCGCCTCCGAGGGGTTTACTTGCGCTGGTGGATGGCGAAGGTGTTCCCCTCTGGGTCCTGGCACCAAGCGATCCGGCAGACCGGCGTCTCCAGGACGCCGTTGGTTAAGAAGTGCACGCCGGCGTCGCGCAGGCGTTCCGCCGCGGCCGCGACGTCGCCCACGGCGAAGATCACGCCGCCGCAGGGATACCAGCTCCCGTCGGGCATCGCGAAGATGCCGAACGTGCTGCCGTCCTCGAGCTCGAACTCCGTTCCGTGGTCCCATGCCGACGCCGGGCTCGGCGTCAGGCCCAGCAGATCGCGATAGAACGCGATCGCGCGCGGCAAGTCCTTGGCGAGGTAGTGATGCGCGTCGATGCCGACGGCACGGGTTGCGATTGCGGTCATCCACCAAGCATATCGCACTATACTTGACATCTGTTGTCATGTTTGCGTAGTTTGATGGAGTCGTGAAAGCCGATCGCCTCATCGCACTCCTCTTGCTGCTCCAATCGCGCCGCCAGTGCAGCGCGCGCGTGCTCGCCGAGCACCTGGAAGTCTCGGAGCGCACGATCTACCGCGACGTCGACGCGCTCGGCGCGGCCGGGGTTCCCGTTTACGCCGAGCGCGGATCGAACGGCGGGATCGTTCTCGCCGACGGCTACCGCCGCGCGCTGACCAACTTCAGCGAAGAGGAGGTTCGCGCGCTCTTCGTCTCCGGGATGAGCCCGCTCGCCGATCTCGGGCTCGAGCGCGGGCTCAACCGCGCGCTCGAGAAGCTTCACGGCGCGCTCGCGGACGTGCATCAGCGCGCGGCCGACAAGTCGCGATCGCGCATCCACCTCGACCAGCGGCGCTGGAATCAACCCGAGCCGCCGCGCCCGCTCTTGACCGCGCTGCGCCGCGCCGTCTGGGACGACCGGCGCCTGCGCATCCGCTACGAGGACCGCAACAAGGCGCCCTCGACGCGCACGATCGATCCGCTGGGCTTGGTCTCGAAGGCCGGCGTCTGGTACCTCATCGCGCGCTACAACGACGAGATGCGCAGCTTCCGAGTCGAGCGCATCCGCACGGCCGACGAGCTGCCGGAGCGCTTCGAGCGGCCGGCGGATTTCGATCTCGAACGGTACTGGACCGAGTCGTCGGCCCGATTTGCCGAGGCCTCGCGCAGCGCCGATTGCGTCGTGACGCTGCGCGCGCGCAACGACGCGCTCGATCGGGTTACGTATTACTGGCCGGCCGAAGTCGTCGAGCAAACCAAACGCGAGTCGCTGGTTCGCGTAACTTTTCCCGGACGAGAGGTCGCGCTCTTTCAGACGCTGGCATGGTCCGAGATTGCGACGCTCGTCGAGCCCGCCGAGTTACGCGAGAAGATCGCGGAGCGGGCCCGGCGGGCGCTCGCGCGTTACTCGGACGACTTGCGCTGATGGATGATGATCGCGTTGCCTTCGGGGTCTTGGGCGAACGCCATGAAGCAAACCGGCGATTCCGAAACGTCGCTAACCTCCAGCCCGCGGGCGCGATAGTGCTCGACGGCGCTCTTGGCATCGTCCACGGCGAACATGATCGCACCGCCGCTTCCACCTTCTTCGGGCTTCCAAACGCCGAACGTCGAGCCGTCGGCGAGCGTGAACTCGGCTCCGCGTCCTTGATCGTCGACCGCGGTCGGCGTCATACCGAGGACGTCGCGATAAAAGGCGATCGCGGCCTGCGGATCGCGCACGAGATACGCCGCGATATCTATGCCCTTGATCGCGGTCTTCGATCCGGTCGCTTGGGTCTGGTTCATCCTGGCACTCCTTCGTAACGATGTATGCTTGGCTACCAGCATAGCCGGCATATATGACACGCCCTGTCAGGATTAAAGCAGAATCCGCCGGGCGTCGTCGAGCAGGCCCGCGATGTAAACTAAGAAGCGAGCGGCTCCGGCGCCGTCGATGACCCGGTGGTCGTAGCTGACGCTGATCGGCAGCATCAGCCGCGGGACGAACGCCTCGCCGTCCCAGAGCGGCTTGATCGCGCTGCGCGTCGCGCCGAGGATTGCGACCTCGGGGGCGTTGACGATCTGCGTGAACGCCGTGCCGCCGATGCCGCCGATCGAGGAGATCGTAAAAGTTCCGCCCTGCATCTCGTTCAGGCTGAGTTTTCCCTCGCGCGCCTTGGCTGCGAGTTCGGCCGACTCGCGCGCGATCGCGAAGAGCCCCTTGGTGTCGGCGTTCTTGATGACCGGCACGATGAGACCGTTCGGCGTGTCGGCGGCGAAGCCGATATTGTAGTAGCGCTTGTAGACGAGCTCATCGCCCTCGAGTGAGGAATTAAACTCGGGAAAGCGCTGGAGCGCGGCGACCGAAGCCTTCACGAGGAAGGCGAGCATCGTAACCTTCGGTCCTTTGACGCGCGCCTGCTCGGCGTTCACCTCGTTGCGAAACGCTTCTAATGAGGTGATGTCGGCTTCGTCGTAGTTGGTGATGTGTGGAATCTGCAGCCAGTTGCGATGCAGGTTCGGGCCGGAGAGCTTCTTGATGCGCGAGAGCGGCTTGCGCTCGATCGCGCCGTACTGCGCGAAGTCGACCTTCGGCCACGGGGGCAGCCCCGCAAATACGGCCGGCCCGGCGCCGGTCGTGGTCGAGTCGTGTACGTCTTCGCGCGTGATCCGCCCGGCCGGGCCGCTTCCGCGCAGCGCGCGCAGGTCGATGCCGCGTTCTCGCGCGAGGCGCCGCGTTGC
>JBARBD010000051.1:0-7966 GCA_049792675.1 Vulcanimicrobiaceae bacterium
GACCCGGCCATGCCGGGCGTTGATCCGTCAACGAAAACGCGACGTTGAATTAGAACCCTCGTCGTTGGGCCATGTTGACCTTGATAAGGTCCCGGTCGCAATGGCATGATGCTTACTCCATCCAAAACGTATGGAGGGGTAGCATGCGATCTTTTCGCCGGCCGTTCTTCTCGACACGCGCTTACGGATTGACCCTGATTGTTTGCAGCGCCGTCCTCGCGAGCTGCGCGCAAACCTCCGGAGTTCTGCCGCTGCTTCCGGCGGCTGGAACGAACGGCACGCCCGCATCGAGCGCGCTTCGTCCTGCCGACGCGTCGATCGGCGAGAGCCCTCGAACCTCTGAGGGGCTGCCCTGTACAACGTTGCTCGAGACGAGCGCAAAGCTCGCGCGCCTGCATGCGCGCACGGTCGGGCCTTCGCATCGTGACGCAACCGGCGGGAGCGGCGCGCTCTCGGAGATTACGAGGTTCGCCGGTGTAAGCTCGGATTCGGCCGTGTGCATGCGCGTCCCGTCCCTCGGTTCTGCGGTCCTCGGGATTCACCACTGGCCGACGCCGACGCCTCGTCCCACTCCGACGCCGACGCCTCATCCCACTCCGACCCCGACGCCGACGCCGGACCCGACTCCCACGCCGACACCGCCGCCGGGAGCCTACATGTACCAGGGCTGCGGGTGGCCGGCCGGCGATTACTACAATCAGAACGTCGCCAACGATGCGGTCGACCCGTACAGCTCGACGATGATCGCGAACGCGCCGGGCGGCAACTTCGACGGCGACACGTCGTCGCTGGAACGGATCAATCTGGCCACGAACGCCACGACGCAGTTTACCGTGGGGACCGAAGGCGGCGGCCACAACCCGCCGATGAGCAACGGCGCGGGCACCAAGGTTCCTTGGGCCAGCAACTTCTTCATCGAACCGGCCTCCGACCGGCATTCGGTGACGCTCGATACGCAAACGTGCATGGACTCCGAGATGTATTCAACCGAGTTCTCGGGGCCCTCCGGCCCGCTGGCCGCGTACGACGGTTTCAACATGAATCTGACCCAGACGCTAAAAAGCCAGCAGAAACTGCAAGAAGACAACGTGACGGCGGCGGGGCTGCCGATGTTCGGGGCGATCGACTGGGGAGAGGATGCAGCGCTTCTGCCCGGCCCCAACCACGTCGTGCAGATGCTGATCGACGGACCGACCGGCGAAAACGGGGGCGAAGACCTCTCGCAATACGGATACGTCCCTCCAGGAAATCGTGGCTCCGATACCCCCGATACCGGCTGCGGCGGACAGGCATGCACGCACCCGCTGCATTATGGGGACGTGCTGCGCCTTCAACCGTCCTTCATCTGCTCGACGTCGTGGTCGCAAGCCGCCCAAGGTCTCTGTTGGCAGCTCAAAAACTACGGCATGATCATCGCGGATGCGGCGGGGGAGAACGGTCTGCGCTTCGGCCTCGCCGCGAACGGAAGCGATCCGTGGGATCCGTTTTCCAGCCAGATGGGGCCGTTCTTATCGAATCTCACGATCGCCAACTTCGACGTGATGACGGAAGCGGCGATTTTATGCGAGTCCGGCCACACGTACGGTAAGGATTGCTTTTAAAGGGTTGTGGTGACGAGCACGATCTTGCCGATATGCTCGCTCGACTCTAATCGAGCGTGCGCCTCGGCGGCGCGCTCGAGGGGATAGACGGAGTCCACGACCGGCGCGATCGGGTCGCGGCGCGGCAGCAGCGCCCAAATGCGCCGGAGCAGCCCGGCGGCGATGCGGGCTTTCTCCGCGCTGCTGCGCGGGCGCAGGCTCGAGGCCAGAATCGTGGCGCGCTTGGCGAAGAGGCGCGCTAGGTCGAGCTGGACCGACCGGCCGCCGGTCATCGCGATGCAAGCGACGCGCCCGTCGAGCGCCAGGCACTCGACGTCGCGCGCGACGTATTCGCCGCCGACGATGTCGAGCACGACGTTCACGCCGCGCCCTGCGGTGATGCGCGCGACCTCGGCGACGAAATCCTGGGTGCGATAACAGATCGCTTCGGCCGCTCCGAGCCGTACGGCTGCGGCGCACTTCGCCTCGCTTCCGGCGGTTGCGATCGGCGTCGCCCCGAGCGCGCGGGCAAACATGATCGCCGTCGAACCGATCCCGCTCGTCCCGCCGTGCACCAGCACCCGTTCCCGCGCGCGAAGGCGCGCGCGAACGAAGAGGTTGTCGTAGACCGTGAAGGCGTTCTCGGGCAGCGTCGCGGCTTCGATCATCGTCCAGCCGGCCGGCGCGGGAAGGACCTGGCCTTGCGGAACTGCCACGAACTCGGCATATCCCCCGCCGTTGACGAGCGCGCAGACGGGTTCGCCGACTTGAAAGCGCGTTACGCCGCGCCCAAGGCCGCGGATCGTTCCCGCGACCTCGAGGCCGAGGATGGGCGAAGCCCCGCGCGGCGGCGGATAGTTGCCGCGACGCTGCATGCTGTCGGCACGCGATACGCCGGCGGCTGCGACGGCGATCAGGACCTCGCGGGCGCGCGGCTCCGGCGCTACGCCTTCCTCCACCTTGAGGACCGCCGGCTCGCCCGGCGCGTCGAAGCCGACGTAGCGCATCTTCATCGAGAGACGAACATCGCATCGCCGAACGAATAGAAACGATAGCGCTCCGCGATCGCCTCGCCGTACGCATGCAAAACCCGCTCTCGCCCGGCGAAGGCGCTTACGAGCATCAGCAGCGTGGATCGCGGGAGGTGGAAGTTCGTCATCAGCGCGCCGACCACGCGGAAGTCGAACCCCGGCGTGATGAAGATGTCGGTGGCGTGCTCGCCCGCCCGAATCTCTCCAAAGGCGCGAACGTTTCCTTCGAGCGCGCGGACGACCGTCGTGCCTGCGGCAACGATGCGGCGCTTCTCGCGCAGCGCAACCGCCAGCGTCTCGGCCGCCTCGGGGCCGATCGCATAGGCCTCGGCGTGCATCTGGTGGCGATCGATTCGCTCGTCACTCACGGGACGAAACGTTCCCAGGCCGACGTTGAGGCAAACCCGCACGATCGTCACGCCCCGTTTCGCGATGCGATCGAGCACGTCCGTCGTGAAGTGGAGCGACGCGGTCGGCGCGGCGACGCTTCCGGGAAGACGCGCGAAAACGGTTTGGTAGCGCTCCTGCGCCTCCGCGGAATCGTTATGAATGTAGGGTGGAAGCGGCATCCGGCCGGCACGCTCCAGGAAGCGCTCGAGCGGAAGCTGCAGGTGCAGCTCGATTTCGCAGACGCCCTCTTCGGCTTCGCGCCGCACGGTTGCCTCGCCGAACTCGCCAAAGGAGATCCGCTGCCCGGCGTGCAGGCGGCGTGCCGGACGGGCGAGCGCCGTCCAGCGCAACGCTCGAGCGTCGTACCGTAACGTCTGCGCGGGATGAAGCAAGAGCAGCTCGACTCGGCCGCCGCCGGGGAGCCGTTCGCCGTGCAGGCGCGCCGCAATAACGCGCGTTTCGTTGAGCACCAGCACGTCGCCGGGATCGAGCCGCTCGGGCAGATCGCGAAAGCGCCGGTGAAACGTCGACGCGCCGTCGAGCACCAAAAGCCGGCTCTCATCACGGCGTGACGTGGGATGTTGGGCGATCAGTTCGTCGGGCAGCGCGTAGTCGTAGGCCGCCGTCGATGCGTCATCGGCCAAGCGCGTTGATGGCGGTCCCCGGAAAGTAGAAGCTCAATATGTCGGGCGCAGCGCGGCCGGCGAGCGCCATCCCGCGGGCGCCCCATTGGCAGAGGCCGACGCCGTGGCCGAGGCCGGCACCATTGACCAGGAACGTCGAGTCGGGAGCTCGCTGCACGTTGGTTACCAGCAGGCTTCGCAACGTGCGCGGCCCGAGCGTGAGACGAAAGGTGCTTCCCTTGACGATCGTGCTGCCGCGATCGCCGAGCAACTCAAACGCACGGGCCCGTCCGCTGGGATCGCGTCCCTGGATTCGCAGGTCGGCGAGGCTCCCGATCGGCGCGAGCGCTTGCGAAAACTTCGCAGCAATCGTGTCGAGCGCAATCGCTGCGGACCATCGATAGTTTGGCGAGGCCGTGCAGAATCCGCAGGCGACGCCGCCGAGATATGGGAGCGGCGAGCTTCCCCAGGCGTCCGCCGAGGATTCGGTGTGCCCCCCGCAACACGACGAGTACGCGATCTGCGCGAAGGCGGATCCAAAGACGAGCACCTGGCCTGCGGTGGAGTCCACGGCCGCGGTCCCGGCCGGAGATTCGCCGGCGATGCCCTGGTAGACCTGATCGACCTCCGACGGAACGAGATCGTAGGCACGCCGCGGATCGCTGCGCTGCAGCACGTAGGTGCGCGCGGAGATCGCCTGCGCGGCAAGCGCGGCCTGCGGCCAGGCCGGCGACATCTCGTGCGGAACGACGCCGTACAGATACTGCTCGAGATCGAGCACGTTGAGGACTTGGCCGTCGCCGGTGCGCACGAACGTGCCGCGGTAGGCGCGCCCGTTAAAGCTGAACGTACCCGCCGAGAGCGGCTCCGCGTCGCCCGAGCCGAGCAGCACGCGCAGCGCCGGACGGCGCGACGTGCTCGCCGGATCGACGTCGTCGTCGGCGAGCGCAACGTGCGGCCGCAGCAGCGGCACGACTGCGCCGATCGCGAGAAACCTTGCACGCTTCAGAGTAGGCGCTCCTGCGATGGTTTGGCGCCGGCGACCCCGAGATGGCGGTAGGCTTGCGCGGTCGCGCGTCGTCCGCTTGCGGTACGCGTTACGAAGCCCTCTTTGAGGAGATAGGGTTCGACGACGTCTTCGAGCGTCTCGGCATCTTCGGTGAGCGTCGCGGCGATCGCAGCGATCCCCGCAGGGCCGCCTCGGTACTGCTCGACGATCGTGCGCAAGAACGCGCGGTCGAGGCGATCGAGCCCAAGCTCGTCGACGCCCTCGCGCTTGAGTGCCTCGTCGGCGATCGGGCCGGTGATTCTTCCGTCGGCGCGGACCTCGGCGAAGTCGCGCACGCGGCGCAGCAGCCGGTTCGCGACGCGCGGCGTTCCTCGACTGCGCGAGGCGATGGTGCGCGCGCCCTCGGCGTCGATCGGCACGCCCAAGACGTTTGCGGAACGGTGAACGATGCGCTCGAGCTCGGGGACGGCGTAGTAGTCGAGGTGGTGAACGATGCCGAAGCGCTCGCGCAGCGGCGCGGTCAGCATTCCGGCGCGCGTCGTCGCACCGATCAGCGTGAAACGGCGCAACGGGAGCTTGAGCGTCTTCGCATAGGCGCCTCGATCCACGATGAAATCGATCTGAAAATCCTCCATCGCGGGATAGAGAAACTCCTCGACGACGCGGCCGAGCCGGTGAATCTCATCGACGAAAAAGACGTCGCCGGCTTCGAGCGAGGTGAGGATGCCGACTAGATCCTTCGGCTTCTCGAGCGTCGGCCCGCTGGTCGGGCGAAAGTTCGCGCCGAGCTCGTGCGCGATCAAAGCGGCCAGCGTCGTCTTTCCTAACCCGGGGGGCCCGTAGAAGAGCACGTGCTCGAGCGGCTCGCCGCGCCGTTTTGCGGCATCGATCGCGATGCGCAGGTTCTCGACGACGCGCTCTTGCCCGACGTACTCTTCGAACGAGTGCGGCCGCAAGCTCGCGCCGTAGAGCTCGTCCTCGAGCGTATCTTGCGGATCGACGACCCGCGCGCCGAAATCCGGTGCCTGAGCGTCGAGCGACGCGTCGTCCGGCCCTAGCAAGCGTTTGCGCGCGTTCGGCTCGCTCATGGCGTCCCTTTCGCCGCCTTATGGCGGTATATCTCCGCCAGCAGTTGCTCGGCGTGGCCGATGCCCGGGTTCGTCTCAAGCGTCTCGCGCACCATCGCCTCGGCTTCGCCGCGCTTGTAGCCGAGCTGCAAGAGCACGGCGAGCGCCTCGTCGCCGAAATCCGGAATTGCGCTGGGTTTGACCGGCGGGGCGTCGCGGATCAGCAAGAACTTGGCGACTTTCCCTTGCAGCTTGGCGACGATATCGCGCGCCTTCTGCTGTCCAATTCCGGGCAAGCTCTTCAGAAAACCGTGATCGCCGCGGTCGATCGCATCGGCGATCGTCGACATCGGCTGCGAGAAGGCGCGTGCCGCCGAGCGCGGACCGATGGACGCGACGGTGAGGAGCGCTTCGAAGAACTCCCGCTCGATGGCGTTGGTGAATCCGTAATAGCTGAAGCGCCCGGTATTACCGTCCAGGTTGACGACCGCATAGATCTCGAGCGTCACCGCGGCGCCCGGCGCCGCGGGAAGCTTCTCTGCGATGCAGGGCGGGAGCAATATCTCGTAGCCTAGGCCGCCCGCTTCGACGACGGCTGCATCGCCGTTGCGCTCGACCAGCGAGCCCGAGATTCTAGTGAACACCGAAAACGCCGCGACGCTCCATCAGGTTTAAATACGCCAGCGCCAGCGCCAACGCGTCGGAGACGTCGTGCGGCTTCGGAGCGCGACGCAGGCCAAGAAGGCGCGCCACCATTGCGGCGACTTGCTCCTTTCGCGCGCTGCCGGAACCGACCAGGGCGCGCTTGACGCGCGCGTGCCCGAGCGTATGCACGGCGATGCCGGCCTGAGCGCTCGCGAGGCAGAGCACGCCGCGCGCGTGTCCCATCAGCAGCGCCGCGCGCGGGTTCTTGATCCCGGTATAGACTTCTTCGATCACGATGAAGGCCGGCTCGGTCTCGGCGATGACGTCGCGTATGCCTGCGTGAAGCTCGCACAGGCGTTCTTCGAGCGTCCCTCGTGCGCCGGGCACGACGACGCCTGCCTCGACCAGCGTGACGCGCCCGTTCCGCGACTCGATCGCCCCGTACCCCGTCGTGCGAAGGGCAGGGTCAATCCCCAATATCCGCACGCAGCGATCGGCCATTACGGCGGCGGCGTTCCGTTGACGGTGACGCCGACCGACGAACCCGGCGCGAGCGCCGTGCCGGCAATCGGATCGGTCTGAATCACCTTGCCGCCGGCGCCGGCGCTGGTCGTGTACTCAAACTTCGCGACGTGATAGCCGTAGGCGCGCAACGCTTTGATCGCGTCGACCGGCGTCATCCCGACGGTGTCGGGAACCTCGCCGGAGACCGAGAGCGTAATCGCGACCGTCGAGCCTGCCGGCTGCTGGCCGGCCGGCGGGCTTTGGGCAATGACGTATCCGTTGTTGCTGGTCTGCTGCGCGTACTGCACCGAGAGCTGGAAACCGGCTTGCGTGAGCATCTGGGCCGCGGTCTCGAAATCGCTGCCGACGACGTTGGGGAGGCTCGTCACCGGACCGTTTCCGGCCGGTGCCGCCGAGGCACCCGAGGTGCCGGCATTCACGACGACGCGCAGCGTCGCGTTGCGGTCGACCTTCGTGCCGGCGGCCAGATCTTGCGAGGCGATCGTGTTGGCCGGCGTGCCCGCGACGCTTTGCGTGGTGTCGAGCGTGATCCCGAGATCGCGCGCCCTCGCCTCGGCTTTATCGACGGTCATGCCGACGAAGCTTGGAATCACGACGGGCAGCGGTCCGCTCGAGACGATCAAGCTGACGCGGCTCCCCTCGCGGACCTTCGCGCCGGGCTTGGGGAGCTGGTCGATCACGTTATCCTTCACCGTGTTGTCGGGACGGCGCACGATCGTTACGGCAAAGCCAGCCTGCTGAAGGGTGCGCTGCGCGTCGTTGACGTTGTAGCCGCGCACGTCGTCGAGCCCGCGCAGCGGCTTACCGTTGCTTACGACCAGTTCGACGACTTGGTTCTTTTCGACTGAGGTGCCGGCGGGCGGCGATTGGCGGATCACGTGATCGGGTGCGACCGTCTCGCTGGCGCTGATCGTAAAGCGCGTTCGCAATCCGGCGTTGACGACGGCCAGCTGCGCTTGCGCTTGCGTCATGCCGGTGTAATCCGCGACCACGATGCCCGGCGTCAAGCTCGGTAACGGCCTGCCGAAGAGAAAATAGCCAAGCGCCGTTGCCGCCAGCAGCGCCGCGACGAGTGCGGGGACGACCCATCGTCGCC
>JBARBD010000052.1:0-2111 GCA_049792675.1 Vulcanimicrobiaceae bacterium
TTGAACGCGCCACAATATGCAGTCCTGGCGAGCCTCGAAGACGAACCGGGCGCGTCGAACGCAAGGCTCGCACGGCGGGCGTTTGTGACCCCGCAGACCATGCAAGCCATGCTGGTGAAGCTGGAACAGTCAGGGCTGATCGAGCGCCGCCCTGACACGGAGCATGGACGCATTCAACGAACTGAGTTGACGGAGAAAGGGTGGTCGTCACTGGCGCAAGCACACCTGGCCGCTCAGAAATCGGAACGGCTGGCGCGTGAGGCTTCGACTCCGGATGCCGTCGAGATGCTCACAAGGGTTGCGGAGGCGCTTGCGTAGCTGGGTCGAAACACCGGTCCTCGTTCGTGGTGGGTAAACGTCCGGCTATTTGGGGTGGCGCTTGGGCGCGGTCATTAGGACCGACGATGCCGGGATCGCTCAAGCCTTGCCACGCTCTCACGGCAAGCTCTCGCAGGACGCCGTCGCAGAGGACCGCAGGATCGTGTTCGCCACGCCGCGCAAGGGCGACATCGATTGCTCCAGCAACACAGCGCGCACGTCGCCCTTGACGCGTTTGAGAAGCATACGGCAAACTAAAGCCGCAGCTGCCGAATCCCGCGCCCCCGCGGAATTTGCCGGCAAGCTCGCGCCAACGGACTTGCCCTCGCGCATCGGCGGGGGCATTTTTTTAAACCAACGAGCGTCCGGAGTTTGTACCCCGTCCGTAACCTGTTTGTTTCCTATGCCACAACCGGCTAGTTGATTTCGCCGATGGTCGAGGCGCGCGACTATGTCGATGACGGCAGGAACACCTGGTGCCGATTGCGGTTGATTGCTGGGCGCGCAGGAATCCTTGCGCCCCTGCGCAGCGCGCCTATTGCCCCGCGTCGCGTCCATCCCGTCTCGACGCGGGGCTTTTTCTTGGGGCCCAGGAGCCTCACCTGCAGCTAAAGTCGACGCGGAGGGCATATGGCCCTCCCTCCCCCGCCCTCTGAGGCCATCAGGCGGCCGTCCTGTCGCCGCTCTGGCGTCACAATGAGGCGCCACGCTGACTGTGGACAAGCCTGATTACTTGCCCCCCAGCCCGGGCGCGCCATTCAGGCCCCGCGGTCGAGCCCCTTCCCCGCGGGGCTTTTTTTGCAGCTAAGGAGACGCATCATGTTCGCTGTCATTCGTCACTATCACTTTAATCCAAAGGACAGTGCAGAGATCGACCGCCGGGTACACGAGGACTTCGTGCCAATCGTCAAGAAGGCGAAGGGGTTTGTGCGTTACTATTGGCTTGATTCTGGGAAGGGCGAGGGCGCGTCCGTCAGCGTATTTAATGACAAAGCTGGCGCTGATGAGTCGGTGCATCTAGCTGCGGACTACGTAAGAGAGCATCTATCTAAAGTTCTCACTCAGAAACCCGAGATTATCGAAGGGCCAATCAAAGCTCACGATTGAGCGCTGCGTGCGCTGCTCAGCCGACCAGCCGTCGCCACCAAGGTCGACGTTGATCGGGCACGGTCGTGTTCGGCAGCGGCAGCGCAGCGACGACTTTGGAGGCTTGCTCGCGCCATGCGTTGCGATCCTCGCGCATCGCGTCCAACATTTCGCGCAAGAGCTTGACTTCGACCTCTAACGCACTGGCGCGCAAGGCATTGTTGTCTGTTGCTTTGGCCTGTGCGTCGTGGTGCGTCGCACTGATTTCAGCCCCTTGCGCCGCAACGGGCGGGAAGACACGGAAGAGTTCCGCCGGTTCGACCTCGATCTGGCCTGTGTCGGTGCGCGTCGCGCTCATCCGCCCGGATTTCCAAGCCCGATAGATCGTGCTGCGGTTCACGCCGGTCGCGGCGGCTGCTTCGCTCAGACCCATCGCCATGCTGTTGTGCTCCCGAGGCGCGCTGGTGCTTCCGCGCCCCGATGCACCATTGCGCCCTGCGGGTTGCCGTCGGGTTAAGGGCCGAGGCGCACCCGTGCGCCGTGATGCGCCTGCACCCACGCGCACTGGGCTCTGTGGGTCGAAATCCAATGTAGCCCTTATTTTTTCGCTTGTGTAAAAGACAAAACGGTCGTATAGTCGTTTACGAATTGAGGGTCGCCGCCATGTCCAAGCCACTGGTCGCCTATTTCCGGGTCAGCACTCGCGA
>JBARBD010000053.1:0-13524 GCA_049792675.1 Vulcanimicrobiaceae bacterium
GCCGGCCGCCGTCCGCACCGCGCGCGCGTACGTTCGCGCCGAAATCGCCAGGCATTGACGCCTCGTTGGTAACATTGACGCGCGGATGACGATTGAGGCCACGACGCGACCACGCGTAATGTCCGGGATGCGCCCAACCGGGCCGCTCCACCTCGGCCATCTCGTCGGCGTTCTCACCCAGTGGGTCGAGTTTTGCAAGAACGCCGAACCGTTCTTCGAGATCGCGGACCTGCACGCGTTTACGACCGATTTCGACGATCCGAGCAAGATTCGCGACGCGCGCAACGAGATGGTCGCCGTCTGGCTCGCCGCCGGCGTCGATCCACGGAAAGGAACGATCTTTCTGCAATCCGGCGTGCCGGAGATCGCCGAGCTGAACGCGCTACTCGCGATGATCACGCCGGTCTCGTGGCTCGAACGCGTGCCGACGTATAAAGGCCAGATCGAGGCGCTCGGTCAGAAGATCGCAACCCTCGGATTCCTCGGCTATCCGCTGCTGCAGCTCGCCGACATCGCGATCGTTCGCGGCCAATACGTGCCGGTCGGCCGCGATCAGCTCGCCCATCTCGAGCTCGCGCGCGAGATCGTCCGCCGCTTTAACTACCTCTACGGCGACGGTCGCGAGATTTTGATCGAGCCGCAGCCGACGCTCTCCGATTTCCCCGAAGTCCCGGGGACCGACGGCCGCAAGATGAGCAAATCCTACGACAACGCGATCCTGATCCGCGACGACGAGGAGACCACGACCAAGAAGGTCCGCGCGATGGTGACGGATCCGCTGAAGATCCGGCGCGGCGATCCCGGGCGTCCGGAGATCTGCCCGCTCTTCGCGTTATGGCGGTTCGTCAATCCGAGCAAGCTCGAGGGAGTCGCCGAAGAGTGCCGTTCCGGGGTGCTCGGATGCGTCGCCGACAAAACCGACTTCGCCGAGCAGTTGAACGTCTATCTGCGTCCGGTGCGCGAACGCTACGCGGTCTATCGCGACGATCCGGCCTCGGTCGAGCGCGTCATCGCCGAAGGCACCGCGCGCACGCGCGAGATCGCCGCGGGCGTTCTCGCCGACGTCAAAACCGCAATGAAGCTAACGTAGCGAGAGAGAGAATTATCCCTTGAACTTCGGTAGCGTTTTGGCGATCGAGTCGAGCGCCCAGTCGATATCGTCGAGCGAGGCCGCGTACGAGAAGCGCAGATAGCCTTTGCCGGCCGGGCCGAACGAGGAGCCGCCGCCGCACGCGACGCCGCCTTCCTCCAAGAGGAACTTTGCGAGCGCGCGGTCGTCGTCGGTAATCGCCGTGACGTTGGGGAAGGCGTAGAAGGCGCCCTCTGGGAGCAGGCACGAGATGCCTTTGATCTCGTTAAGCCCTTCGATCAACCGGTCGCGGCGCTGGCGGAAGGTCTCGTTCATGCGCCGTACCGGTTCGTCGGGTCCGGTCAGCGCCGTGATGCCCGCGGTCTGTACGAACGCAGCGACGCAGCTGAAGGTGTTGTTGTTGAAGAGCGTGACCGTCTTGGCGAGCTCGGCGGGCAAGATCGCGTAGCCAAGGCGCCAGCCGGTCATTGCGTAGGCCTTCGAGAAGCCGTCGACCACGATCGTGCGATCGCGCATGCCGGGCAGCGCCGCGATCGAGAGATACTCGCTCTCGAGATAGAAGTTGCGGCTGTAGATCTCGTCCGCGAGCACGAGAAAATCGTAGCGTTGCGCTAACTCGGCGATGAACTCCAGATCGGACCGCGTCAGCACGCCGCCGGTCGGATTGTGCGGCGAGTTGATCACGACCAGTTTGGTCTTTTCGTTGACGCGACGTTCGAGTTCGCTTAGGTCCATGCGCCAGTTGCGCGATTCCAAAAGCGGAATCGCGTGAACGGTCGCCTGCAGGTAGCTGGCGCACGAGGCGTACGCGGGATAGGCCGGGTCGAAGTAGACGAACTCGTCGCCCGGATTGAGCAGCGCGCTAAGCGTGTTCCAGATGATCGGCTTGGCGCCCGGGCCGACGACGACGTTCTCGGGCGTCCAGGGGCGTTCGATGTGTCGAAAACGGCCGGCATACTCCGCGATCGTCTCGCGCAGCGCAAGCGTACCGCTCGACGGCGTATAGTGCGTGTGGTTGTCGTAGAGCGCGTCGATGGCCGCCTTCTTGATATGCTCGGGCGTTTCGAAGTCCGGCTCCCCGATCTCCATATGCACGACGCGCCGCCCTTGCGCTTCGAGCTCGCGCGCGCGCGCCAAAATTTCAAACGCGTTCTCCGAGCCGAGCCGCGAAACGGCGGCGGCGAGACGATCTTCGTGGAGTGCCAGCATCTCGATCCGTTCCTTTCCTACAGAGCGCACGTGCCTTCGCCCGGGCCGCAGCCCGAACCTGGAAACGCCCGCGTCAGCCTTTCTTCTTGAAGTATTTGACCAAGATTTGTCGCGCGATCGGCGCGGCAACGGTGGCGCCGTAACCGCCGCTGCGGTCGATGAAGACCGCGAGCGCGAGCTTCGGTTTGGCCGTCGGCGCCCACGCGATGAACCAGGTGGTGTTCGGCCCGTTGCCGCCGGCAGTCTCGACCGTTCCGGTCTTTCCCGAGTAGGGCAATCCATCGATCGCCAGGCCGTACGCGGTGCCGCCGGGGTCGGTGACTTTCGCCATACCCTCGCGCACCGCCGCAAGCGAATCCTGCGTGACCGGCACCTGCCGGACGATCTGCGGCGCAAACCCCTTGACGCTCGCTCCGAACGGGCTGCGAATCTCGTGCACGACCTGCGGCCGCAAGAGCCTGCCGCCGTTGATCACGGCCGATGCGACGCCGACCATCTGCAGCGGCGTTGCCTGCATCGCGCCCTGTCCGATGCCGAGCGAACAGACCTCGCTCGCCTCCATCGGCGCGCCGAACGCACGCATTTCCCAGGCATTGGTCGGCCAGTTCCCCTCGTTCTCGCCGGGCAGATCGATGCCGCTCTTCGCGTTGAGTCCGAACGCAAGCGCGTACTTGCGCAAGCGCGCGTTCCCGAGCCACCACGCAAGCCGGAAGAAGTATCCGTCGCTGGATGCCGCCAGCGCCGGTACGAAGGTCGTATCGCCGAGACCGCCGGCGGCGATGTCGCGCGCGTAGTAGCCGCCGCAGTTCCATCCGCCGGTATCGTCGATCACTTGATCGACTTTGACCACGCCCTCGGTCAGCGCCGCCGAGCCGGTCACCATCTTGAAGGTCGAGCCGGTCGGCGTCGCCGCGGCGATCGCGCGATTGAAGAGCGGCTGCGACGAACTCGTCAGATCGTATGCGATGCGCTTAGCGCGGGCTGCAACGAAGTCGTTCGGATCGAAGTTCGGATAGCTCGCGAGTGCCAGGATCTCGCCGGTCCACGGATCCTCGGCGACGACCGCGCCCGAGAGCGGGCGCCCGCGTCCCCAGCTGCGTATGCCGTCGGCGAGCGCCTCCTCGACGATCTGCTGCAACCGCCAATCGATGCTCGTCACCAGCGTGTCGCCGGGAACGGGCGGCTTGGAGGCGAGCTTGACGCTCGAGACGACCGCTCCGGCCGCGTCGACGACGACGCGTTGGCCGCCCGGTTTGCCGCGAAGATACCCGTCGTAGACGTACTCCAGCCCGTCTTTGCCGATCGCGTCATTGGGCGAGTAACCCGCGTACCTCAACCGCTCGTACTCCTCTTGCGTAATCGCGCCGACGTAGCCGACCAAATGCGAGGCGAGCGATCCGTGCGGGTAGTCGCGCACCGGCTGCACCTCCAAGTCGACGCCCGGCAGATCGGCGAGCAATTCGGAGAGCCTCGCCACCGACGCAACCGGGAGGTCCGACGCGAGCGCGACCGGTCCGTACGGTTCGTTCTCGGTCACCGCGCGAAAATCGGGGTAGTTGACGCCGCGATGGTGGAGCAGGCGATACCAGAGCGACGCCTCGTCGACGCCGAGGACGCTTGCGAGCGTTGCCAGCTCCGCCCGAATGTCGGTAACCTGCGTCGGGATGAGGCCGACCACGAACGACGGGCGGCTGCGCGCGAGAACGGCGCCGTGGCGATCGTAGATGACGCCGCGCGGCGCGGCGACCGGAATCAAACGAATCTGATTGGCTTGGGCCCGCGCGCGATAATGCTCGCCGTTTATCAGCGCGACGTCGACCAAGCGCGCGATCAGCGCGAGGAACGCCAGCAGCAGGACGGCGACGAAGGCGACGATCCGCCACGTCGGCTGCTGCCACGCGCGTGGCTGCCCCGGACGGTGCGGCGTCACGGCTGGGCCGGTTCGAAGCGACGCGCGATCACGATCGCGAGTATCATGATCGCGGCGTTGAGCGCCGATTCGAGGAGGGCTTGATGAAAGTGCTGCAGACCCAGCCCGGCGGGATAGCCGGCCGAGGCCATCGCGACCCAAAAAACCAACGCGCGCAGCAGCGTGGCGACGATCGTGATCGCGGCCGCGAGCGGAATCGAGTCGGCGAAGAAACCGCGCGAGAGCAGGCTCGCCAGCCAGGCGCTTAGGCCGGTCGCGAGCATCCAGGCCGCACCCGTTTGGGCCGAGAGCGCGTCTTCGCAGAGACCGGCGACCAGGCCATAGAGCGCGGCTCGCAGCGCGTTGACGCGAATGGCGTACCAAACGACGACGACCAAGACCAGGCTGGGCACGACGTTGCGCAACGCGAGGTAATGCACGACGGTCGCTTGCGCGACGACCGCCACCACGAGCCACCCGGCCGCAACGTACCACGCCGGTCCGACGAACGGCGCGACGTGCGGCTTATTGCGGAACGACGACAACGCGATCGAGCGCGCCCAGATCGACCGAAGTTCGCAGGACGGCGGTTTGGTAGAGCGTCGCGTCGCCGCGTTCGACCGCCGTCACCGTGCCGATCGGCACGCCGGACTGAAACGAGCGCCCAGAGCCGGTCACCACGACGTCACCGACGCGCAGCGGGGCGTCTTGCGGGATGTACTCGACGAGCACGCTGGTAACGTTGCCGCGCGCAATCCCCCACCACCGGCCGCCGCGCACGATCGCGGGGATGCGGCTGGTGTAGTCGGTCGCCAGCACGATCGTGCTCGAGAACGGAAAGACCGAGGCGACGCGGCCGACCAAGCCGTGCGCGGCGACGACGCCGTCGTCGCGGCGCACGCCGGCGCGCGACCCCTTATCGATCGTCACCGCTCGCGACTCGTTCTCGGGCGGAAATCCGATCACGCGCGCCTCGATGCCGTGGTAGAGATCGACGACCGGGCGCACGTCGGACTCCGCGGCGTACCCAGCCGCGAGCTCGTGGAGGCGCGCGTTCTCCTCGATCAGCCGCTGGTTGCGCGTGCGCAGCTGCGCGTTCTCCCGTTCGAGCTGCGGCAAGGCGACGATCGCCGCGCCGAACGCGCGTGCGCCGTCGGTGGTTGCGGCAACCGCGCTTTGGCCGAATGCAAAGATCGAGCTCGCTACGGTCGTAATCGGGCTTACCGCTCCGGATCGTTGCGCGCCGATCTGCACGAGCGCCAGCAGCGCCGCAACGATGATAATGCCGATCAGCGCAAAGAGTCTGCGCTCGTTCTGATAGGTAAAAATTATTGACCCCGCGAGAGTGCCGGAGTCATTTCGTCCCCGGCAGAGCAAATCCCAACCGGCGCAGAGCCCGAATCACGCGGCCGAGCGGCAAGCCCATCACGGCGTAAAAGTCGCCATCGATCGCCTCGACCAGCGATGCCGCGCGCCCCTGGATGCCGTAGGCGCCGGCCTTGTCGAGCGGCTCCCCCGAGGCGACGTACTCGGCGATTTCGGAAGCCCCCAGCCGATAGAAGCGCACCCGGGTCGTCACGCGCTCGAGCGTCGGCTCTGCCTTCCCCGCGACGGCCAGCGCAAACGCCGTATGGACGACGTGCTCGCGCCCGGAGAGCAGCTCGAGCATCGCCGCCGCCTCGACGCCGCCGCGGGGCTTGCCAAGCGCCCGTCCGTCGAGATCGACGACGGTATCGGCGGCGATCGTCGGCACCTCGATCGCAGCGCCTCGCGCTTGGAGCGCGTCCAGCAGCTTTCCGTACGCATGCGCGGAGGCCAGCTCCGCAGGGCTTACTCCGGGGAGATCGCGCTCGTGATACCCGCTGACGGCGACCTCAACCGTCAAGCCGAGCGATCGCAGCAGCTCGAGACGGCGCGGCGATGCGCTGGCGAGGACGATGCGCTCGAGGGGCACCCCGGCGCCGCCCGCGTTAATCGTAGAGGTGGCCGCCGGCGTCGATATACCCGCCCTCGTGCCGGGCGCGGGGATCGCGGTGCGTCCAATGGATCACGCCGCCGAGCGGGTAGTACTCGTACTCTCCCTTCACGGCGACGTGCTGGCCGGCCGCGAGCGGAATCGCGCCGGTGAAATCGGTGTTCGCCTCGACGCGCACGATCAGGCTGCATCCCGAGGCGAGCCGCAGGAGAAAGCCCTCGTGCGGGCTGACGCGGCCGGCTTGCATGCCCAGGACGCGCGTCACGGTGCCGTCGGCGACGACCTCGACGTGCGAGCGCTGCGCCGAGTACGCATCGCAGACCGCGTGGTCGTCGGGGGTCTGCGCTGGGGCACAGCCCGCGAGCGCGGCGCCGGCGAGGGCTGCGATCGCTAAGATCGCGCTACGCATCTTCGCGCAACCCATAGAGGCGGTGCGCGGCGATGTACTGCCAGGTCGGCTCCGGCACCAAGTAGCGAATGCTGCGCCCTTGCGATATCAGCGCGCGCACCAAGCTTGCCGATTCGGGAATCTCCGGCAGGTTGAGCGTGCTGACGCGCTCGCGCAGTCCCGGCGGGACCGCCGCGATGACGCGCGCCAGCGCGTCGGCCCGAACGCCCGGGCGCGGCGCGATCGCGAATCGTTCGAGGTTCTCGAGCACTTCATCGAAGCGCACCCAGTTCGCGCTCACCAACGAGTCGGCGCCGATAACGAACGTGAGGCGCGCGCCCGGATACTTGGCGCTCAGCCGCGGCAGTAGGTCGGCGGTGTATCCGGTGGCGTTCTCGCGCAGGTCGCTCTCGTCGAGCTCGAACGCTGCGTTGCTCTCGATCGCGCCGAGAATCATCGCACAGCGGTGCGCGGCGTCGGCTTGCGGTTTGTCGCGATAATGCTGGTTACCGGTCGGCACGAAGAGCACGCGATCGAGGCGCTCCAAAATGCGGGCCGATTCGGCGACGAAGAGATGCGCGTTGTGAATGGGATCGAACGTCCCGCCGAAAACGCCGAGTTTCACGAGTAGGTGAACTCGTACGGTCCGATGCGCACGGTGTCCCCTTCGGAGGCGCCGAGCTCGCGCAGCTTGCGGTCGACGCCGAGCCGTCCCAGCGCGCGCTCGAACCGCGCCAGCGCTTCGTCGGATTCGAAGTTGGTCATGGCGGCGAGCCGCTCGACCCGATCGCCCGAGACGACGAAGGCGCCGTCGTCTTGCCGCTCGATGAGGAACGCCTGCGGCGCGGACAACTCGATTCGAGCCGCTCCCGGTGAAAGGATTTCCGGCATCGGCGCGTGCTCGATCGTGCGCCAGACCTCATAGATCAGTTCGCGCACGCCCTCTTGGGTCGCCGCGCTGATACCGCGCGCCTGCGGAAAGCGACGCTGCAGCTCGAGCAGGTTTTCGCGCGCGCTGGGAAGGTCGATCTTGTTGAGCACCACGAGCATCGGTTTTTCGATCAGGCGCGGATTCCAGGCGCCCAACTCGCGTTCGATCGTGGCTTTGTCGTCGAGAATCTCGTCGAGCGATTTCGCTCCGTCGAGCAAGTGCACGAGCGCGCGCGTTCGCTCGACGTGCCGCAGGAACTGATCGCCCAGCCCCGCGCCCCGGTGCGCGCCCTCGATCAACCCCGGAACGTCGACCATGACCAAGGACTCGTCGTCTGAGACACGCACGACGCCGAGCTGCGGCTCGAGCGTCGTGAAGGGATAGTCGGCGATCTTCGGACGCGCCGCCGAGACGACCGAGAGCAGCGTCGATTTGCCGGCATTGGGCACGCCGACGATGCCGCAGTCGGCGAGCAGCCGCAGCTCCAGGCGCAGCGTGCAGCGTTCGCCGGGTTCGCCGTGCTCGGCGAAGCGCGGCGCTTGGCGCACACTCGTCGCGAAATGCTGATTGCCGAGGCCGCCGCGACCGCCCTTCGCAGCGAGGACGCGCGTCCCGCCGGCCGAGAGATCGGCCAAGAACGCCTCGGTACTGCCCGGCAAGGTGCGATAGACGATCGTGCCGACCGGGACGTCGATCGTGAGATCCTCGCCGCTGCGGCCCGACTTGTTGGAAGTGCCTCCGGTTTTGCCCGAGTCGGCGGCGAAGCTGCGACGGAAGCGAAACTCGACGAGCGTCGAGAGCTCGGCCGTCGCTTGCAGGTAGATGCTTCCCCCATGGCCGCCGTCGCCGCCGGCCGGACCGCCCTTGGGGACGTACTTCTCGCGGCGCCAGGCCACGACGCCGTCGCCGCCGTTTCCGGCGGCCAACGCGATCTCGGCCTCATCGATGAACTGCACGGTGCTCGTGCCTACCTTCGCCGCAGATAAAAAAGGGGCCTAACGGCCCCGTCATCGTTGCGCAGCTGGAGTCAGGCCGCCGGCACGACCGATACGTGCTTGCGATCGCTGCGATCGCTGAACTGGACGACGCCGTCCACCAACGCAAAGAGCGTGTGGTCGCGGCCGATGCCGACGTTGGCGCCCGGATAGAACCGCGTCCCGCGCTGGCGAACGAGAATGTTGCCGGCGATCACCCGCTCGCCGCCAAAGCGCTTGACGCCGAGCCGCTGGGCGTTGGAATCACGCCCGTTACGGGTCGAACCGGCGCCTTTCTTCGAGGCAAAAAGCTGGAGATCGAACTCGAACATAACCGGCTCATTCTACCAAAGCGCGGCGAAAAAGCAATGGCGCCCGGGCGCCCGCCGGCGGCCACGCGTTACGATAAGCAAGCAAGCGGTGTGCGGCCAAACAGCGTTCGGGCAGGCCGACCCAGCCTCAGCCCTAGCACGGTGCGAGATGCCGCGCCAAAGGCTACTTATGATGGTTCGCCGCCCAGACAAAAGAGGCGATAACTACCAAGAGAACGGTTACGCAGGCCATTCCCGTTGCTACGACGATCGCGGTCGGCAAGCTCATTAAGGGTCCTCCGTTTCGGCTTACTTACCTTACGGCTCCTCAGTCTTTCCAGTTTCGGGCTCGCTCGGCCAAACGAAACCACTACCCTCCTTTCCACACCTGTGGACAAGGTTGTGGAGAAGCCCCCTTCGAGAGCCTCAAATGGGCGGATGGAAGCCTTATTTTGCCGGGGGAATTGGGACCGTACGAAGACCGGGCGGCGGCCGTTCATAAACCGGAAAAATGCCGGAAATACCGTCGGTAACATCCTGTGGATAAGTGTATAAGGTCGTGCATAGATTCCGCAGGAGCAAGCCTTCATTAAGCCAACAGTCTGCGCCCTCACGGGGGTGGCGCAGCCCGATTCCTGCTGATAGAGGGCCCGCTGCGCAGTGCTACTTCTTCAACTTTTCAAGAGGACGCAGAGGATGGCGCTCGCGATCAACTCCGACATCTCTAACGAACTCTGGCAGGCCGCACTCGAGACGCTGGAACGCACCTTCTCGAAGCCGGTCTTCGAGATGTGGATTAAGCCGATCCGGTTTATTTCGTTTCACGGCAACGAGCTGCACCTGGCGGTGCACAGTAAGTTCGCACAGGACTGGGTAGGAAGCAAGCTTCGCGCGCAGATGATCGGCGTGTTAAGCGAACTCTTCGGAACCAACGTCGAGCTGCGCCTTTCCGTCGCCGAGCCTACCGAGAACTCGCGCACCGCGCCGGGCTTCGCGCCGCGTCCGCTTGAGGAGTTCCGGACCGCAAACTTAAATACGCGTTATACTTTCGAAGAGTTCGTGGTAGGAAACTCCAATCGATTCGCGCACGCCGCCGCGCAAGCGGTCGCCGGCGCTCCGGCCAACGCCTACAATCCACTCTTCCTCTACGGCGGCGTCGGCTTGGGCAAGACCCACTTGATGCACGCGATCGGTCACCGCGTCATTCAGGACAACCTCGCCGCCAACGTCGTCTACGTCACCTGCGAGAAGTTCACCAACGAGTTCATCATCGCGCTGCAGAACAATCGCACGCCCGAGTTCCGCAATCGCTATCGTCAGGTGGACGTGCTCTTGATCGACGACATTCAGTTCCTGGCCGGCAAGGAGACGACGCAAGAGGAGTTCTTCCATACTTTCAACGCGCTTCACGAATCGGGGCGCCAGCTGATCATTTCCTCGGACCGCCCGCCCAAAGAGATTCAGACCCTCGAGGCACGGCTGCGTTCGCGTTTTGAGTGGGGCCTGCTGACCGATATCCAAGCCCCCGATCTGGAGACGCGCGAGGCGATTCTGCGCAAGAAGGCCGGGAGCGAGAACATCCCGGTACCCGACGAGGTGACGTCCTTCATCGCCAAGGTCATTCCGTCGAACATCCGCGAGCTCGAGGGGGCCCTAATCCGCGTCATCGCCTACGCCTCGCTCACCAAAGCGCCGATCACGACCGATCTGGCCGCCGACGTCCTCAAGAGCGCCCTCGCGCAGGCGCCGCTCCACCGGATCACGATCGGCAAGATTAAGGAGACCGTCTCCGGAGCGCACGGGTTAACCGTCAAGGAGATGGATAACGGCCGCCGCGACCAGCGGCTGGCCGCACCGCGGCAGATCGCGATGTACATCGCGACCGAGCTGACGAACTACTCCCTGCCGCAGATCGCGCGGGAGTTCGGCAAGAAGGACCATACGACCGTCATGTACGCGCGCGACAAGATCAAGGATCAGATGCAGCGCGACGAGGCGTATCGGAACAAGATTCGTCAGCTGATGGGCATGTGCCAGACCCCCTAACTCCCGATTGCTTTGTGCATAGGCTGCGCCCGAGCGCGAGGATAAGTCCACGCGCGACCCGTGCCGTGGAAAAGTGCATAGGTGGCGTCGTCTCGTCCACACGTTATCCCAAGGCAAAAGCACGGTGGTTACGAGCTTTGCGCGAGTTCTCCCCAGAATGCACCGCTCTACTGCTGCTGCGTCTAGGTCTATACTCTCCTAGGAAAACGTCGGCATACGACCAACGGTGGATCACATGAAGTTTACCTGCTCGACGAAAGACATCGCGGCTGCCGTCGGGGCCGCCAGCAAAGTGGTGAACGCCCACACCACCGTACCGATCCTCTCCAACGTGCTGTTGCAAGCCGATGGTGAGAAGATTGCCGTACGCGCGACCGACCTCGAACTCACGCTCGAGCACGCCTTCACGGCACAGGTCGCCGAGGGCGGCTCCGTGACGATACCGGCTAAGCTGTTCGCAAGCTACTTGGGAAACCTCAGCCCCGGAACGCTCGAGCTGACCGGCACCCCGACGCGTGCGAGCGTCAAGTACGAGCGCAGCAACTACGACTTTCACGCCCTGCCCGCTGACGAGTATCCTCCCTTGCCGGCGGCGGCGCGCGGCTCGCATTTCACGATCGCGGGGAAGCGCTTCCGCGACGGCATCGACGCGACGATCTTCGCCGCGTCGGGCGAGGAAGCGCGCGGCGCGGTCCTAATGGGGACGATGCTCGAAGTCGAAGGGAACGCCCTCACCATGGTCGCGACCGACGGTTATCGGCTCGCTAAGTTCGCGACGACGCTCGAAGAGGGCAAGGCCGAGGGCGAGAAGTTCATCGTGCCGTCGCGAGCGCTGGCCGAAGTCGCCCGCAACCTGGGCGGCGGCGAGCGGATCGCGATCAATGCGCTCGGCGCGCAGAGCAACCAGCTGCAGATGACTGCCGGCGACGTCTCGATCACGGTGCGTCTGGTCGACGGGCAGTATCCGAACTACCAGCAGGTTATTCCGGCGAAGTTCGATCGGACGATTACCGTGAGCACGGCGCTCTTCATGGGAAGCCTGCGGCGTGCCGAGCTCGTCGCCGGCGACCGCGCCAGCATGGTCAAGCTCGCGATCGCGAACCAGACGTTGATCGTGACCGCCAGTTCCGACGTCTCCGGCAATGCCTACGAAGAACTCGAGGTCGAGCAGAGCGGCGAGGATCTGACCATCGCGTTCAACGCCCGCTACCTGGTCGAGATTCTCAACCACATCAAGAGCGAGAAAACCGTGATCGAGTTCCTCGGGCCGCTCTCTCCGGCGGCGATCCGTCCGCTCGAGCCGCTCGAGAGCGGGCAGCAGCTCTACGTGCTGATGCCGCTGCGCCAGTGATGTGTTCCTGCGGCGGTTAGGGCTCTCGAACTTTCGTAACTTTGCGGAGCTCGATCTCGAGCCGGCGGCGGGGCTGAACGTTTTCGTCGGCGCCAACGCGCAGGGGAAGAGCAATCTGCTCGAGGCGGTCGCCATGCTGGGCACCGGGAAGTCGTTCCGCACGTCCCGCGACGCCGACACGATCAGGACCGGCACCGAGACGGCAATCGTACGGGGGCAAGCCGTCGTTCGCGCCGGCGTCGTCGAGCTGGCCTGCTCGATCGCGCTCGCCGATCGCGGCACGCGTAAGACGTACACCGTCAACGCCGGCAACGTGCGTTACGCGAACTATCTCGGTCGCGTCCGGGTGGTCACGTTCGTTCCCGCCGATTTGGAGTTGGCGAGCGGCACGCCGAGCGCGCGCCGTGCCTTTCTCAACAACGCGCTGGCGCAGATGGAGCCCCGCTACTATCACGAGCTCGCCCGTTACCGCAAGGCATTGCAACAGAAGAACGCGGTCCTGCGCGGCGCGGTCGCTCCCGATTCCGAGCTGCTCGCGATCTACGACCGCACGCTCGTCGATGCCGGGTCGCAGATCATGTTCGCACGCGACCGGCTCGTCGAGTCGCTCGCCGCGAGCGCGCGCGACGCACACGCGCGCTTCGCGCCGGCCGAACAGCTCGAGATACGCTACGAGCCCGACGTCGCGTACGCGGCGCCTACCGGCGAAGCGATGGCGGCGGCTTTCGAAGAGCGTCTGCAGCAGCGGTGCGATGCCGAACGCCTGCGCAAAAGCTCGCTGGTCGGGCCGCATCGCGACGATTTGGAGATGCGCCTCGACGGCGTGTCGCTGGCGACGTATGGATCGCAAGGGCAGCAACGAACGGCGGTACTCGCGCTCAAGGTCGCCGAATACAGCGTGATGCGCGAACGCTCCGGCGAAGCTCCGCTGCTGCTCTTGGACGACGTGCTCTCCGAGCTCGACGACGATCGCGCGGCCGCATTCCTGGCCGGGATCGGCGAGTTCCGCCAGGCTTTCGTCACGGCCACGCACGTGCCGGCCGGACTCCCACCCGGCGCGCGGCTCTTGCACGTCGCCGGCGCGCGCGTGAGCGAACCCGCGGTATGTTGAAGCTGTCGAAGGCGCTGGCGGGTTGGAAGCCGGCCGAGAAGGTGGCCGCGCGCGAGCCGCTCGCGTTGCTCGAGGCGTGCTGGCCGGAGATCGCCGGCGCCGACGTCGCCCGTAACTCGCATCCGACGCGCATCGCCGACGGGACGCTTTACGTCACGACCCGATCGAGCGCTTGGAGCCACCAGCTGAGCTTCTTGAGCGAGCACGTGTTGCGCGCGGTCGCGGCCCG
>JBARBD010000054.1:0-22599 GCA_049792675.1 Vulcanimicrobiaceae bacterium
TCCGATCGCTGCAAACGACGCGAGAAGAACGATGGCCGCAAAGGTCTTAGCTTGCAAAGTTCGGTACACGCAATTGTTCTCCAGTAAACGAAGCGGCCTCACGAAGCGCATCGACGCGATCGATGCGCTCCCACGGCAGATCAAGGTCGGGGCGGCCGAAGTGGCCGTAGGCCGCGGTCTGCTTGTAGATCGGCCGGCGCAAATTGAGATGGTGGATGATCGCCGCCGGGCGGAGATCGAAGACGTCGGTGACGGCCTTGGCGATCCGTTCTTCCGGCAGCTTACCGGTGCCGAACGTCTCGACCATGACGCTCATCGGATGCGCGACGCCGATTGCGTACGCGACCTGTACCTCACAGCGATCGGCGAGCCCGGCAGCCACCACGTTCTTGGCGACCCAGCGGGCCGCGTACGCGCCGGAACGATCGACCTTGGTCGGATCCTTGCCGGAAAACGCACCTCCGCCGTGGCGAGCCATCCCGCCGTAGGTGTCGGCAATGATCTTGCGCCCCGTCAGGCCGGCGTCGCCCTTCGGGCCGCCGATGACGAACCGTCCGGTCGGATTGACGTATATGCGCGTGTGCTTGTCGTGCAGCGCGACCGGCAACACGTGATCGATGACGCGATCGGTGATCTCGCGGCGAATCTCCTCAAGCGGTATCTCGGGGTCGTGCTGCGTGGAAACGACGACCGCCTCGACGCGCGTCGGCCGGTCGCCCTCGTACTCGACGGTCACCTGCGACTTGCCGTCGGGACGCAGATACGGGACGTCGCCGTTGCGGCGCACCGCGGCGAGATGGCGGCTAAGATTGTGCGCGAGCACGATCGGAAGCGGCATCAGCTCCTCGGTCTCGCGGCAAGCGTAGCCAAACATCATCCCTTGATCGCCGGCACCGATCAGCTCGAACGCGTCGTCGTCACCGGCTTTGGCTTCCAGCGAACGATCGACTCCGAGCGCTATGTCCGGGGACTGCTCGTCGATCGAGACGCTCACGCCGCAGGTTTCTGCGTCGAATCCGATCGCCGACCTGGTGTACCCTACGTCGCGCACGGTTCCGCGCGCGAGCTTAGGGATGTCGACGTAGGTCTTGGTCGTGACCTCGCCCGCGATGTGAATCTGACCGGTCATCACAAACGTCTCGACGGCGACGCGCGAGTACGGATCCTCCGCGATGAGCGCGTCGAGGACCGCGTCGGAGATTTGGTCCGCGAGCTTATCCGGGTGGCCTTCGGTGACCGACTCGCTGGTGAAGAGCCGCTTGTAGGGCATTACGTGCCTTCGCTCCAGGACGCGATATATTTGACCTGTTCGGGCGTCAGCGTATCGATTTCGACGCCCATCGACGAGAGCTTGAGCTTCGCGACCTCTTCGTCGATCTCGATCGGCACGTCGTAGACCTTTTTCTCGAGCGCTTCGTAGTGGCTCACCAGGTAAGCCGTCGAGAGCGCCTGATTTGCAAACGACATATCCATGACCGCCGCGGGGTGTCCCTCGGCCGCAGCCAGGTTGACCAATCGGCCGTCGGCGAGGATGCATATCTTGCGGCCGTCGTGCAGCTCGTACTGCTCGACGAACGTACGCGGTTCGCTCTTCCCTCGCGCGATGCGCCGGATCGCTTCGAGGTCGAGCTCGTCGTTGAAGTGGCCGGAGTTGCAGACGATCGCGCCGTCCTTCATCAACTTGAAGTGTTCTTCCCGGATGACGTGATAGTTGCCGGTCACCGTCACGAAGATGTCGCCGATCTTCGCCGCGTCGCTCATCGGCATCACGCGGTAGCCGTCCATCACGGCTTCGATCGCCTTGCGCGGATCGACCTCGGCGACGACGACGTGGGCGCCCATGCCCGAAGCGCGCGAGGCGATGCCCCGCCCGCACCAGCCGTAGCCGATCACGACCAGGGTTCGCCCGGCCAGCAAAACGTTCGTCGCGCGAACGATCCCATCGAGCGTCGACTGGCCGGTGCCGTAACGGTTGTCGAACATGTACTTAGTTTGCGCGTTATTCACGGCGACGACCGGATAGGGAAGCACGCCGTCGCGCTGCATGGCCTTGAGCCGGATCACGCCGGTCGTCGTCTCCTCGCACCCGCCGATCATCTCGCCGAGCTGCTCGCGATGCTTGGTGAATATCCTCGTGACCAGGTCGCAACCGTCGTCCATCGAGACTTGCGGACGCGTCGCGATCACCGATTCGATGTGTGCGTAGTACGTGTCGTGGTTTTCACCCTTGATCGCGTAGGTCGGAATGCCGTAGTCGCAGAGGGCCGCGGCAACGTCGTCCTGCGTCGAGAGCGGGTTGCTCCCGCACAGCGCGAGCTGCGCGCCTCCGGCCTGGAGGGCGAGCATCAGATTTGCGGTCTCGGTCGTCACGTGCAGGCATGCGCCGATCCGCACGCCCCGCAGCGGTTTCTCGAGCTCGAAACGATCGCGAATCTGCGCGAGCACCGGCATGTAGGCGCCGGACCAGGCAATGCGGGCGCGGCCGGAGTCCGCGAGTCCGCGGTCCTTGACGTCGCCCTCTACCATAACGGGCACTCTTGAATCTCCTATAATTTGGGAAGGTAGCCGCCACTTCGCCGCATCCTACGCCACCTCCGGCGCAGCTTACCGGACTAACGTCGCAGCGCCGGCGAGGAGGTCGGTCCGAGCCCCTCCTAAGCCTGCAACTTGCCGATCCGGGCATGGGGTTCCATAGCTACCATGAGAATACTGATCGTCGGCGCAAACGGTACCATCGGGCGGGCAATCGCCACGGAGCTTTCGGCCCGGCACGAGATCGTTACCGCCGGCCGGACCAGTGGAGACGTTCGCGTCGACATGACGGACCTCGAGAGCGTCCGCAATCTGTTCGCCACCGCGGGGAAGCTTGGAGCGGTGGCCTGCGCCGCCGGCAACGTGCATTTCGGCCCGCTCGAAGCGATGACGCCGCAGGAGCTCGACATCGGGTTGCGCGACAAGCTGATGGGCCAAGTTCATCTCGTCCTCGCCGGCCGCGAGTTCGTCGAGTCCGGCGGATCGTTCACCCTCATCTCCGGCATTCTTTCGCGCGATCCCATTCGCTTCGGCGCCTCGGCCTCAATGGTGAACGGAGCGATTGAAAGCTTCGTCCGCGCCGCGGCAGTCGAACTTCCACATCAGCGCATCAACGCTGTGAGCCCAACCGTTCTCGCGGAATCGATGGACGCGTACGGGCCGTACTTCCGCGGCTACGAACCGGTCTCGGCCAAGCGGGTCGCCCTGGCCTTCTCAAAGAGCATCGAGGGGTCGCAAACCGGTCAGGTTTATCGCGTCGAGTAGACGGCTATCGCCCTTAGGCATCAACAGCAAAGCCGGTAGTTCGCAGGCGCGCTTCGCCGTCCGGCCAACCCAACGAGCGTGGAGACGCTCGATACGTACCTCGATCGCCTCGCCTCGACCGATCCGGTTCCCGGCGGCGGCAGCGCGGCGACGATCGTCGGCGCGGTCGCCGCGGCCCTAATCGGGATGGTGGCTCGCATCTGCGGGCGCAATCCCAAGGAGCCCGACCGGCAGCGGCGCGCCGTCGAGATCGCCGGCCGCGCCGACGAGCTGCGCGCCGAACTCGTCGAGGCCAGGCTCCGAGACGAGGCCGCGTTCGGCATGGTCGTCGCGGCGCAAGCATTGCCGAAGGGCGACGAGAGCGAGCGCGATACGCGGCGGCGCGCGCTCGACGCCGCCCTCGACCTGGCCGCGCAGGAACCATTGCACGCGGCCGCTCTCGCGCTCGAGGTCCTTCAGCTCGCCGAAGGCGCGCTCGAAATCTCCTCGAGCGGGCTCGCGAGCGACGTCGGATGCGCGGCCGAGTTTGCCTACGCCGCGCTCGAGGGCGCCGCATATAACGTGCGCGTCAACCATCGTTTCATGCAGGCCGCTGCCGGTATCGGCGCGCGAGAATCGCGGCTTACGGCATGCGAGAGCGAGGCTCGCGAGGCGCTCGCACGTGTGCGCGCCGCGGTCGCGGCGCACTTAGCGCCTTCGACCTAGACGAACGCGCCGACCAGGTCGAAGAACGGGCGCAGATCTTCTGCATCCACGTCCATGCCGACGCCGGCCGTGTGGTAGCGGATATCGTGGAAGTCCATGCCGGCCGTCATCACCAGTCCGTAGCGTTTTGCCTTCTCGCGAAACTCGCGCGTGTCGTCCGCGTTGTGGAGCGGATAGAAGACTTCGAGACCGCGCAGACCGCGTTGCGCGAGCTCGTCGATCAGGATGCGATCTTTGAGCCGGCCGGGGTGAGCGAGCACCGGTATGCCGCCGGCCTCGGCAATTTTCTCAATCGCGTGCTCGGGGGTCGTGTAGATTTGCGGAACGTATCCGGGCTTACCGTGCTTTAATGCCTCGCGAAAGGCCGCGTCGACGCTCTCGACGTGCCCCAGGCGTACGAGCGCCTTCGCCACGTGCGGCCGGCCGATCGCGAGCGCCCCGCCCGACTCTTGCAGCACGTCGTCGAGCGTCAACCCGTAACCGGCGGCGTTAAGGCGGGCGACCATCGTCTCGGCGCGGATGCGGCGCTGATCGCGATTGTAAGCGAGCAACTCGGTAATCGGCGAGTCCTCCAGCGGGACACCGTAGCCCAGCACGTGGACCTCGTTCTCGCGCCAGGTCGTGTTGATCTCGATGCCGGTAATGACGCGGGCCCCGGCCGGCGGCTCGAAAGCGCCGTACGCGGCGAGCGTGTCGTGGTCGGAGATCGAGAAGACCTCGACCCCTCGCTCGCCCATGAAATCGGCGAGCTCCTGCGGGCTCAGCGTGCCGTCGCTCATCCGCGTGTGCGAGTGCAGATCAACCTTCAATGTCCGAAACCTTCTCCTCTAGAGTGCGCCGCTCGACGAGCAACGAGATGCCGGTGCGCTCGGCCTCGCCGATGGCGACCGCGACGAACGACGGCGTGCAGACGACGTCGAGATGACTGCCGCGCAGATAGCTGCGGGCGATCGCCACCGCCTTGATCGCCTGATTGATGGCTCCCGCTCCGACGGCCTGCAGCTCGGCGCTTTCGCGCGCTCGCAACGCCGCCGCCAGGGCGCCGGCGACCGCGTTCGGGTTGCTCTTTGCCGAGACCTTTAGCGGCGTACCGGCATTCACGCGATGCCTTTAAGGAAGACGCGCTTGATCTCGCTCGCCTTTCCCGAACTCGGATCGATCGCGACCACCGCGCCGCAGAGCTGCTTGCTCCCGCTCTTCTGCACGCTGAAACGCTCGGAGAAACCGGTGAGGAACCGGTCGAGGACCGGGCCTTGCTCCATGCCGATGACCCCGTCGGTCGGTCCGGTCATGCCGAGATCGCTGATGTACGCCGTGCCGCCAGGGAGAATTCGTTCGTCCGCGGTCTGCACGTGCGTATGCGTGCCGAAGATGCACGAGACGCGCCCGTCCAGATAGCGGCCCAGCGCGACCTTCTCCGAGGTCGCCTCGGCGTGGACGTCGACGATGATGACCGGCGTGCGTGCGCGCAGGTCACTGACCAGCGCATCGGCGCAGCGGAACGGGTCGTCTACCGGGGGCATGAAGGTGCGTCCCATCAGGTTGAGGACGGCGATCGTCACGCCATTGGCGGAAAACGTCGCCGCGCCTCGGCCGGGGACGGCGGGCGGGTAGTTGGCCGGGCGGATGACGCGACCGCTCGTTTCGAGGTACTCGGCGAAGTCGCGCTTATCGAAGATATGGTTCCCGCCGGTGATGAAGTCGACGCCGCTCTCGAACATCTCGTCGGCCGTCTGTGCGGTCAAGCCGAAGCCGCCGGCGGCGTTTTCGCCGTTGGCGATGCACGCGTGAATCTGATGTTGCTCGCGCAGAAGCGAGACGCAACGCTTGATCGCCTCACGTCCGGGGGAACCTACGACGTCCCCGATCAGCAGCAGATTGAGGGTGGGGCTTGCTATCGGCGAGCCGACGCCTTCGCTTTCTTTTGGGATTTCAAGAAGTAGACGAGCACGCGCTTTTCTTCTCTAAACCCGACCAAACTCTTCGATTGGGCCGGATCGCGAAGTGCCTCGACGGCGTAAAGGGCGGCTTCGTCCTCGGCGGCGGGGTCGCCGTCGGCGTGGTCGTCGGGGTGGGGGCTGCGCACGAGCGCGTCGCCATAGCGGTCGCGCAGGAGACTGACTTGCAGATCCAGCTCTTCCTTAGTAAAGCTCTCCAGGTCCCGGGTGACGTGCACGAAGGTCATCGTCCGGTCGCCTTCGCACTCGAGCTGAAGGATGGCGGGCTCGTCTCCCGCGAGCGCAACGAAGCTGCGGACGTGATCCTCGATGGCGTCGGTGAGCCGCCGCTGCTCGGCGCGGTCGAGCCGCTTGCGCACCGCGAACGTCAACCGCACCGTCCGGTCGGCGGGGCCCGAACGAATAGACGTGAGCTCCGGAAAGCGCACTAAGAGCGCGCAAACCAGACTCACGGTATCGGCATTTTCGACGTGTGCTCGGGTGCTCATCACAAGGCTCTTCTTTCGCAGCTCCATTCCCGCGAGGGCAACGAACGCCAAGGGGGGCAGGGTCAGTACGACGCGGCCTCCAGGTCTCCCCTCGTGCCAGCCTAGAAAGAGACCGCCGTGACCCTCCGGAAGGTTCCGGGCTCGCTCGCCCTGGGCTTGCTTGCCTCGCTGGTCGCCCACACCGCTCTTTATGGCGGCGGGCACATCGTGGGCGGCGCGTACCATGGCGCGCTCCTCCAAGCGGCAGTCGCCGCCAGCCTCGGGTTGCTGGTCTTCTTCGGGCTCCTGGCCTGGGGCGGCGCCGCAGGCGCGGCCGACGGAAGCATACTGGCGGCTCGTATGAACGAGCGCCTCCCCGGATTCACGTACGTGGCAACGAGCGCCGCCATCTGGTTTGGGATCGCGGAATGGCTCGAACCGCATCACGCCGGCGCCGCGCCGAGCCTCTTGCTGCTCGGCCTGGCTATTGCCTCGTGGCTCGTGCTGCGCGTCGCCGCTGCCGTCGTCCGCGCCCTGGCCGGCGCCGTTATCGCGGTCTGCCGCGCCGCCTTCGCACCCCGCACGCCGTCGTGGACGCCTCGTCCGCGTGCCAAGCCTCTGGTGCGCCGCACCCTCCTGGTGCGGCGTCGCTTCGCCCGTCCTCCTCCGATCGCGATCGCTCTGCGCGCCTAAGCGCGCCACGATCGCACCTTTCCCCCACCCGGAGGAAGACCATGTCGCGGTATCTTGCGGCGCTCGTCGTCGCGTTCGTAGCTTTTTCATACGCGGGCCCCACGGCCGCGGCCGTCAGCGGATTGGTCCGCGGCACCGTCACGATCGACGGCAAGCCGGCATCCGGCGTAACCGTTACGCTCGAGGGCGAAGGGTCGCTCTTTAAGGCGAAAACGACCTCAAACGGCGAATACGTATTCTCTCAAGTGCCTTTTGGCGCTTACACCGTAGCGGCAACCGTGCCGGGACTCGCGCCAATGCGGGTCACGATAACGGTAACTAGTGGATCGGTTGCGACCATCAACTTGCCCCTCTCGACCGAGCTCAAGCAGATCGCGCAAACGGCGGTCACGGCGCACGCCGGCGTGAGCAGCAATCCTCCGTCCGTGCACCAGATCTTGCGTTCGCAGATCGAAACGTCACCGGTGCAGAATAGTCTCGATCAAACGCTGGCGACGCTGCCCGGCGTCGTCCCCTTTTCGTACAACGAGCCCGTTATCAATGGCTTCCACGGCGTCACGTATAACATCGACGGCGCCCCCCTGCCATTGGCGACGACCTCCAACTTCGCCGAGATCATCGACCCCAAGATCATCGACTCGCTCGAGGTCTACACCGGCGCGATTCCCGCGGAATACGGCGGCGACCGAATGGGCGGCGTCGTCAACATCATCAGCAGCCGCCCCAGCGACGTACCGCCCGGCGTCTACGGCGTCGTTACGGGTGGGTTCGGCAATCAGGATCAGGCAGTGGGCCAACTCGAGATGGCATCGCGATTCGGCTCGAGTGAGGCCTTCCTCGACGCCAACACGCAGAGCACCGCCCGCGGTCTCGATGCGCCGACGTTCTTGGCGATTCACGACAACTCATCGCAGAGCGACCAGTTCTTCCGCTTCATCACGCAGCTGAACCCGCGCAGCTCGCTGGCCTTCGATTATTCCAATCAGTTCGCCCAGTTTCAAATCCCGATCAACATCGACCCGAACAACCCGTACGACCCGATCTTCACGCCGGCCGGCACCGACGACGTGCAGCGCGAGTACGATCGCTTTTCGAATCTGAACTACACGCTAACCTCAAAAGACGGCAACGGCGTTCTCCAAATCATCCCGTGGTGGCGCTCGACGAGAATCAATTACGACGGGGATCTCCCCAACGACGTCATCGGCGTCACGCCAGACTTCAGCTCGGGCGCCATCTGCGCGACCTGCAGCGCGCCCGACGACGGTTCGGGATCGGGATCGGGTTCCGGATCGGGATCGGGTTCCGGATCCGGACAAATCCACAACGTCGGCCTGCTCTCCAACACCTATGCGAGTTACGTCGGCCTGCGAATGTCCGACTTCAGGGCCACCAAAAATCACGCGTGGAAGGTCGGCGTGGACGTCAATCGCGAGAATTTGTTAGCGAGCCAAGCGTTTGCGTGCTACTACGAAGAAGGCTGCGGCGCCACATCGGGAACGCACGACCAACCCTATTATCTCGTGGCACCACCAGAACAGGCCCAAGCCGGATCGCAAATCGGCATCTACGCTGAAGACAGCTGGCACATCTCAAATAACGTCTTATTTAACTACGGAATGCGCTACGACCACTCGACCGGCTATACCAGCGGGTCGATGTTCAGCCCGCGCCTCGGCCTCAACCTCTGGGACGGCGGAAAGAATACGTTCCACGTCTTTTATGGCCGCTTCTACGCAGCGCCGCTTCTCGAGGACGTGCGTCAGGATTGCGTGCTTCTTCAAGGCTGCACGGGAATACCCGTCTACGATTTGCAGCCGGAACGCGACGCCTACTTCGAGACGGGATGGGAGTACGCGTTCAATCCGCAGTTTACCGGATCGATCAACATCTTCAGAAGGACGGTCGTTAATATTCTCGACACGACGCAGTTGCTGAACACCCCGCTCTTCGCGGTTTTCAACAACGCGATCGGAGTAAACAACGGCGGCGAAGTGCGCCTTCAGGATCGCTTGTCGAACGGCAATCTGTGGTGGTTTACGATGACGTACTCACAGGCGTTGGCAGCCTGCGTCTCGGGGGCTACCTTTCTCTTCCCGCCGAACGCCAACGCCCCGGGCGTTTCGTGTACGGCACAGCTCTCGCCCGAGGATCACGACGAGACGGTCGTCTCAAGCGGGGCGTACACCTGGCGCTTCGGCAAGAACCGCGAATGGTTCACGACCGTGCAGGGCAACTATGGCAGCGGTTTTCCGGTCGCGTTTGAGAGCGCGAATGCAAACCTGAGCGGACGCCTGCCCGCGCACACGACATTCGACCTCGCCGCAGGCCGCAACTTGACGGCCGGACGCGCCGGCCAAGATAAAGGCTTGGGTCTGCAACTGATCGTGACGAACCTGTTCAACGACCAGTACGTCATCAAGGTCGCCAACGGATTCAACACGACCCAGATCTCCAACGGGCGCACCTACCTGCTACGGCTAGGCCTGCCTTTTTAGGGCGAGGGTGGCTACACTGTGAGTATAAACCGTGCAGAACGGCGCCGGCGTGGACGCACCGCGCCGGTCCCGATCTTTTGGGGGCGGTGGGCAGCCGTAGGCGTGACGGCCCTGCTTCTCGTTATCATAGCGGCAGTCGTCTTCGCGAACCGGAAGGCGGTTCCACAAATCGCAAGCGAGGCACCGATTTATGCCCCGTTAAGAGTAGGCGACCCTGCGCCACCTTTCGCCGTTACGACACTCGACGGCCGGCGAATCGATTCGGCTGCGATTACGAAACCAATCTTGCTGGAAGTCTTCGCGACGTGGTGCCCGCACTGCCAGCGCGAGACGGCAACGCTTAACACGCTGCGAGAACGCTTTGGGGGCGGTTTGGTCATCGTTTCCGTATCCGGAAGCGACACAGCCGCAGACCGTTCCTCACCGGAGTCACTTAACGACGTGCGAGGCTTCGCCCGGTACTTTCATGTGGCGTACCCCATAGCGTACGACCCGAATCTCACGGTGGCCAAGCATTATTTGCAGGGCGGTTTCCCCACGATCGCCGTCATCGACCCCGTCAAGCGCATCGCAGCGATCGAATCCGGCGAGGTCTCCCTCAAACGCTTGGTCGCCGCCGCCGTGAAGGCCGGCGCCAAATAATCTTTGCCTCGTTACTGCTTGGCGTTGATTTGCAGAAGGATCGAGCGCGGGCGAGCGTAGTGGGTACCTTGAAGCGAGTTGTCGAGCGTGACGGCATACCGGTCGTTGAGAAGGTTTAGAATCGAAATACCCACCGAGACGTGCGAACCAATGCTCACTCCCTTCTCCACGTTGAAGATGAGATGGGGAGGCACTTTGCAGTTTACTGCGTCGTTCGTGGAGCAGGCCGGATCCGCCGCATAGGCATACGGCGGCGGCCCCGGCGCGATCTGGGCGGGATCGCCGAGTGAAAGCCCGCTGCCATATTCGGCGTTGATCGAGAACCAGCCGCCGTGGAGATCGTTGACGAGCCAACCTGCATTGGCGTCCCAATGCTGATCGTGATCGGCTTGGACGAGCGGACCGCCGGGAGCGACGTAATATGGAATAAGCCCGCCGGAAGGCCCGGTCAAATATCCGCCGAGGGTACAGTTCTGCAGGAGATTCGTTTCGCAGATCAGCGAATTTTGCGCGACGCTGTGAGTCACCGAGGCGTAGGCGCGGCCATTTCGGGGAAGATTCTCCTGCGCATAGAGCGATTGCGCATCGACCCGACCGACGGGGAAATTGATGTCTTGGTGGAGGTTCGTATCCCCAACCTGCGTATCGTCGATCCAATTTGTGGAAACCTTATGCATGACCCGCAGGCCTAGATCGAACGAGCCGAGCGGAAGATGCCCGCCGAGCTCGTAGAGCGAGTCGCGCTGGGGTTTGAGATCGAACGTGTCGGGCGGTGGTGCGTAGTACAGGGCGGCCGCGGTCGCGGGATTGACGTTTTCGAACGAAAACGGGACGAAGAGCCGTCCGTAGTAGGCGTAAAGGCTCGCGCGCTTTCCGAAAAAGCGCGTAAACTTTACGCGCGGGCTGGTCTGCGAGAAGCCTTGATCGAAGTTGGTCGAAAATATTTGGAAAGCATCCATACGAAGGCCGTAGACGAGCTCGTAGTTAGGCCCCATGGTCCACGAGTCTTGGAGGTAGGCCTCCTGCTGGTGCCCGACGTTCGGGGAATCGTCGATCGCCGTGAACGTGCCATTGGGATTGAGCGCGCTGTACGGCTGGATGGTGATGACGTAGTTTTTTAGAATTGTCGCGGCATCGTAGAGTGCGCCGGCGCGAACCAGGTGGTGCGGCGACGCAATCGCGTAATCGACGTTAAACCGGTAGTCGCGCGCCGTCCGATTCGCGTAGACAGAAAAGACGCAGTCGGTGAAGTCGATGCAGTTGATCTGCCCGGGCGGCGGCGGGGGGCCGCCGGCGGCCAAATCGTTCTCCAAATCATTCGTGTCGAGGATGTTGGATATCTTTACCGATGGGCCGAACTGGATCGATCCTCGGTCGCCGATTGCGTGCCGATATTGCAGCGCCGCGAACGTGTCGCTCTGATACTCGTTATCGTCGGTGCTCGTCGGCGCGCCAAGAGCGGTGTCGGGCGGAATCTGAAACGTCGCCAGCGAGTGGATTAGATCGAAGTTGAGGGTATCCGTTCCCGCAATTGGCAGAGTTGCTCGAAGAAAGAAGTTCGAATCGCTGCTTGCATTGTGAACGGGGTTGGGCACCGACGGATCGATTCCCCAGCTATTCTGCCCGAGGAACGTAGCGAACGTGAGCGATCCCCCTTGCGCGCCGAGCGGTGCGTGCACGGAAAGCGACCCTTGGTAGGTATTGAACGAGCCGCCCGCGGCGGAGGCCTCGTATCCAGCCGGGCCGGCATTCGCCTTCGTGCCGATGTTCAGCACCGCGGCAAACTTATCTCCGTACTGGGCCGGGTAGGCGCCTTCGAGCAGGTCCAAATAGCCGATATCGGACGGATCGATCTCGGTCCCCAGCACGCGGTTCAAATTTGCCGGTATCTGCACCCCGTCGATGTAGTAGTTCAAGCCGTTGTGATCGCCGTTGACGTGAATTTGGCCGTTGGACCCCTGTGCGGCGGAAGGCATCTGCGTCAAGATTCCCGACAGGCTCGATCCCGTCGGCA
The DNA here is from genome assembly GCA_049792675.1 of Vulcanimicrobiaceae bacterium. Classification (GTDB taxonomy): domain Bacteria; phylum Vulcanimicrobiota; class Vulcanimicrobiia; order Vulcanimicrobiales; family Vulcanimicrobiaceae; genus Cybelea. The sequence continues at coordinate 12,275 of JBARBD010000054.1, forward strand.
TTCTTGCGAGCTGTCCGGAGTTAACCGACACATCCGTGCCGGACTGGCGCGGCGCCGGGCCGCTCCCTGTGGCTACGACTTGACCGATCGTACGGAGGGGGCTCGTCCTAACCGTAAGCGTCAGCCCAGCCGACGTCAAATCGATTGGCTCGTCGGCGCGCAGTGCTCCTTTGGTGACGGTCAGCTGATAGCGTCCGACGGTGAGCGTCTGGAACGAAAATCCGCCCCGTTCGTCGGTAATTCTGGTCAACGTGATGTTCGAGCCGGCGATGCGGACGGTGGCGCCGGCGACTGGGCGACCGGCGTCGTCCACGACGGTGCCTTGAAGAAAGATGACCTGAGCAAACGCCGTGGTGGGGAACGACGCCGCAAAGGTAGCAACGCACAGCGCGCACGCGACGCCGTGAAGCGATCGCTTCATGATGCTCCTCATGGAAAGACGAGTGGAAAGCCCGCAAGGGCGGGCGTCTTCGACTAGGCGTGCAGCGGGGGAGGCCGGTTGCCGAGCGTTGCGGCGAACGTCGAGTAGATAGACGCGACGGGCCGAGCGGCGTGCCGAGGACGCCGTCCGAACGTTGGGGCGTGCCATGCGCGTTCTCGAGCGTAGCCGAGCTCCGAAATGACGTGCACGATGCCCTTGCGCAGGGCGATCAGGCCGAGGGAGCCGGCAACGCTCGCCAGGAGAGCGGCAGCGACGCCGACGAGCACGTCACCCTTGCAGAGCGGGCAACCCTCTCCAAGCTGCGTGATGGCGAAGAACGCGAACTGCAGCGCGGCCGAAAGCACCAGAAACCCCGGCCCGCGACCGTAGAACGGGAGGGCCTGGGCCATCAGGCCGATGCGCCGGCGCCGCTCCGGCGCCCGCTCAAAGAGCCCCCCCGCGATCACGAAGGCAGCGAAAGCCGCGATCCCTACAATCGCCAGATAGGCGTGCAGCGGCGAGAATGCCAGCTCGTCCGCGTCCCGCCCGAGCCCCGCGAACTCGGACCCGAGGTGAACCACGATGCCGAAGGGCACCGAAAGAGCCAAATAGAGCAAGAGGGCACGCCGGCGGGACATTACTTGCGAATGATTCGCAGATGTTGCCTGGGGGACCTTCGGCACGAGGAGCCGTGCCTACGCGGACCCAAAGGAGGCAGGCGATGCACGACCTGAACCGCGGAAGAATCGTCGTCACGGGCGGCGCCGGCCTCGTTGGCAGCGCCGTCATTTGGGCGCTCAACCGCCGTGGTCTCGATGACGTCCTAGTAGTCGACCGCTTGGATCGTTCCGAGAAATGGAAGCATCTGGTTCCGTTGCGCTTCGCGGACTACGTCGACGCCGACGAGTTCGAAGCCCGAGCCAAGAGCGGAAATGCCTTCGGCGACGTGCGCACGATCTTTCATCTCGGTGCGTGCTCGTCGACGACCGAGACGGATGCAGATTTTCTGCTGCGCAACAACTACGAGTACACGAAGAACCTCGCGCATTGGGCCGTCGAGCACAGTGCGCGGCTGATCTACGCCTCGTCGGCCGCGACCTACGGAGCGCTCGAGGCCGATCTTTCCGACGAAGCCGATCTAGCGGCGCTGCGACCGCTGAACGCCTACGCCTACTCTAAGCACCTCTTCGATCTCTACGCGCAACGGACGCGGCTCGACGAACGCATGTGCGGCGTGAAATACTTCAACGTTTTCGGCCCCAACGAGGACCACAAGGGCGAGATGCGCAGCATCGTCTTGAAGGCGTACGAGCAGATCCTCGAGTCCGGCCGCGTGCGGCTCTTCAAGAGCTATCGGCGCGAGTATCGCGACGGCGAGCAGCAACGCGACTTCATCTATGTGAAGGACGCGGTCGAGATGACGCTCTTCTTGGCCGAGTCCGGCGCGACCGGCCTCTTCAACATCGGCTCGGGCACGGCACATACGTGGCTCGAGTTGGTCCGGCCGATCTTCCGCGCGCTCGAGCTTCGCGAGAACATCGAGTTCGTTGAGATGCCGCAGCATCTGCGGGGCAAGTACCAGTACTATACGTGCGCGCGCATGCAGCGCTTGCGGGAGGCCGGATACGACCGGCCGACGACGCCGCTCGCCGATGCGGTCGCGGATTATGTGATCAACTACTTGGTGCCGCAGCGGACGCTCGAGGTCTCGGACGCTCCGGTCGCGACCCCTGTGAAGGCTTCATCCTAGAAGGACTCTGATGCCACAACCTTCCCGTGCCGAACGCCGCCGCCACGATCGCGGCGGCGCCGCTCCTCCGCCGCGCCGCGACCCGATGCGCGCGGTCTATATCGGCGTCGGCGTCGCCCTCGCGGCGCTGATCGTCGCTTTCCTCATTTATAACTGGCAGCAGAATCGCATACAGCAGGCGGCGGTCGCAACGCCGACGCCGGGACCAAACGCCAGCGTCAAGCCGATCCAGCTCGCAGACGGCTCGAACATCGGGACGAAGTACTTCAAGGCGAAGTTTCCCGATACGGCGCGGGGCGGCCACGGTCAGACCATCGACGGCGTCGCTTGCGGCGCGCAAGAGTATGCGACGCTCCACGTGCACAGCCACCTGGCGATCTTTTACAACGGCAAGCAGATTCAGGTGCCCGAGTATATCGGCCTCGCGCCGAACGTAGCCGGCGGCTGTCTCTATTGGATCCACACGCATGACGGCAGCGGCATCATCCACCTGGAAGCGCCGGAGCTTTCGCCACCGCAAGGCGGCCCCTATACGCTGGGCATGGTCTTCGACATCTGGGGCCAACCGCTCGGGCCCGACGGGGCGGCCGGCTTTAAGGGACCCGTCGTCGCGTACGTAAACGGCGAGAAGTACGAAGGTGACCTGCGGGCGATCGAACTACGCGCTCACCAGCAGATCGTGGTCGAGATTGGCAGCCCAACCATCGCGCCGCCGAACTACGCGTTCCCGACGGGAGATTAGCGCAGCGCTTTTCCGATCGCCGAGTCGAGCTCGTGGAACGAGAGCTCGCCGCTGTTGAGGTAGAGCACCTTCTTATCCTTGCCGATGACGGCGAAGGTCGGGAAACCACCCTGAAGGTAGAGGTTCGCGACGTTGAGCAGCGGATCGTACGCCACCGGATACTGCACGTTGAAGCGTCGCACCCATTCGAGGACGTCGGCTTCCGAGGCAGCGGTCGCGCCGTCCATGCCGGTGTCGCTGCCGGATACGCCGACGAACGCGACCATCATGCGATACTTGCGGTAGAGCTTGTCCACCACCGCGGTCATGCGTTGGCAGTGCGGACACCACGTTGCAAAGACTTCGAGGAAGACCGGCTTCGCGGTTTTGCTGAGATCGAAGAGCCCGTCGGTCGTTGCGACGGCGAACTGCGGCGCCGGCGATCCGAGCTGCGCTTTGCCGATGATGGGCGATTCCGAAGCGGTCTGCAAGCGCCGGTGCCCCGGCCCGACGAAATAGAAGAGCACCGCCGCAACGGCGATCGCGCCGATGACGACCAGACTGGCGAACGCGATCGATCGCCGGCTCACGCCCGGTGAAGCCTGCCGTCCAAAGCGAGCGCGCCGGGCGCGCGATAGGCCACGAAGAGGCTCGCCGCCGCGAGCGCGAGATCGAAAGCGACGTGCGGCCAATCCGCGACCGCGGCATCGCGTGGACCGAAACACCCGCAGCTCGCTTGGATGTGGCGCACGACGGCCGACGCTATCGCGCCGGCATAGATGACGAACTGCGCGGCAGCAACGAGCGCGACGACGCGCGTGAAGAGGCCGGCGATCAGATAGATGGCGAGCAGCAGCTCAAAGTACGGGAGTCCGATGGCGAGCGGCCCGGCGACCGCCGAGGGAAGCAGGCGAAACGCCGCGATGTTCGCCGCCAGGTCAGCCGGGTGGCCGACCTTGAGCGCACCGGCAACCAGCAGCAAGCCGCCCAAAAGCAGCCGGATCGCAAGCACCACTACCTCCATCGAAGCGACTCGTTGCCCCCCGCACCATCGAACCCCTGGCGCCGGAAAGGGCGACCGTTGCCGAAGCACGACGCCCGCATGTCGTCGTACAATAGGCCCATGGTCCGCCTTCTTCGCCTTGCCGTCCTGATCGCGTCAGGAGCGATCGCGGCCTGCGCAAGCGGGAGCGGCGCGCCGGATTTCACGCTGCGAGACGACCACGGCGCTCCGTGGAGGCTCGCGCAGCAATCGAAAGCGGTGCTCCTCACCTTCGGCTTTACGCGGTGCGCCGACACGTGCCCGGCGACGCTTGCCAAGCTCGCGCGCGTCACGCGTTCCCTCGGCACGCGCTCGAACCACGTTGAAATTGCCTTCGTCACCGTCGACCCGCGCCACGACACCGCCCCCATCATCCACCGCTTCCTGGGTCGTTTCGACGCGAGCGGCGAGACGCTGGTCGGTCTAACCGGAACGCCCGCGGAGATCGCCGCGGTCGAGCGAGCCTACCACGTCTGGGCGAGGAACGGCGTCCACACCGCGGTGATCTTCTTGATCGACGAACGTCACCGAATGCGCGGCGTCCGTGACGACGACGAGTCGGATCGATCGCTCGAACGAGCGGTCAGTGAGATGCTCGGATGATCGTAAACGCGCTGCTGGCGGTGCTGCTCTCGGCGATCCCGGTGCACGGCGTGATTCTCGACGGGCTGTCGGATCGCAGCGCGATCGTCCGGCTCGACCCGGTCACCAAAACCCTGCCGTCGCAAATCCGCCGCTTTCGGTTCGATCCGCCGGCAGCGCTTCGCGCCGGTACGAGCATCGACGCGCTCCTCGACCGCGCGACCGACCCGCCGACGCTTCACGACGCAGTCGCGGCGGCAGCGTTTGCGCCGGGACTCCCCGATCCGGGGCGCATCGTGCCGGTCGATATCGGAAGCGGCCTCCCGGCGGCACGGCTCGTCGATCAAAACGAGCATATCGTTGAGCTCGACCGCGCTTTCCGCGGCAAGGTGCTGGTGCTCTCGTTCGTCTTCACCCGCTGCCCCGATCGCACGCTCTGCCCCGCGATCAGCTCGAAGTTCGCCTACATCCAGGCCCATCTCGACCCCGAGCGCTTCGCCTTGGCCGAGATCACACTAGACCCGCAGTACGATTCGCCGGCCGTCCTGCGCGAATACGGGCGCGCCTTCGGCCAGAACGATGCGAGCTGGACGCTGCTCACCGGCGAGGGATCGGTCGTCCAGCGCTTGCTCGACGAGTTTCGGATCAGCTCGATGCGGGTCAGCGACTCCGCCTTCCTCCACGACGACAAGCTCTTCATTGTGACGCCGCAAGGGCGCGTCGCCTACGTGGTCGAGACGGGCGCGTGGGAGCCCCAGGCCGTCATCGCGCAGGCACGCAGCGTCGCGGGCCTCGCCGCTAACCCATTCGAGCGCTTCAAGCTTGCGCTGATCGCCGGCGCGATCGCGATGTGCGGCGGCAGCGAGCTCGCCGGAATCGCGCTGCTCGAGCTCTCGCTCTTCACGCTCTTCACGGTCCTCGCGCTGGCCGGCATGTGGTTGGTGGCTCGCCTCCTCTGGGGCAAACACGCCTAAGCGGAGCTTCCGAGCGGAGCAAGGAAGCTCCGCTCACGCAGATGACCGCCGCACGGAAGCCGTTCGAAACGACGACGCCGGACCAGAAGGCGTTCCTCGAACGCGCCCTCGAGCAGTACGGCAAGGCTACCTACAACTACGCGTATCGGCTCACCGGCAACGAGGCCGACGCCCGCGACCTAACCCAGGACGCTTTCATTCGCGTCTTCCGCGCGTGGCGCAGCTTCAAACCAGGAACCTCCTTCCTTTCGTGGATCTATCGCATCGTCACGAATCTCTACCGCGACGAACTTCGACGCCGCAAAGGACGTTATCAGGAAGAGATACCGGAAGATAACGAACGTCAAGAGTTCGGTGGGAACCGCCCGCTAGCGGTTGCGCCCATCGAGGAATATATGGAGGGGTACTTCAGCGAACCGGTCTCGAGAGCGTTGCAGGGGCTTAGCGCAGAGCAAAGGCAGATCGTGATCCTGGCCGATATCGAAGAGTGCAGTTATCAAGAGATCAGCGGAATCGTCGGCTGCTCGGTCGGAACCGTCCGATCGAGGCTGCACCGCGCGCGCGGGCAGCTGCGTAAACTCGTCAACCTGTACTCGAAGTCTTCATCATGAATGAAACGCATCCAACACTAGAACAAATCGTCGACTATCTCCACGGTGAGTTGACGGCCGGCGACGATGCCGCGGTGCACGCGCACCTTGCGGGATGTCCGTCGTGCTCCCAAACGCATCAGGCGGAGGTTTCGCTTACGGATGTGCTGCGCGCGCACGCCGGCGCCCAGGAACGGGAATTGCCGGCGAGCGTGATCGCGGGAATCCGCGAGGCGATCGAGCGCAAACCAACCGTCGTTTCGATCTTGACTCGGTTGAGCGAAGGATTCCGTCCGATCGTGCTCCTGCCGGCGGCGGCCGCACTCGGCATCGCCCTCTACGTTGGCGTGAACGTTTTTCACGGCCGGTCTGCGACGCACGCGATCAATGCCGCCTATTATCTCGAGAATCACAGCGCGCTTGCCGCGACGACGCCGTTCTCGCAAGATTCCGATATTTCGCCGACGTTGGCGTCCGAGACGAGCGGCGGTCCATAGATGATCAGGCGTATCGCCGTCATCGCCGTCATCGCCGTCATCGCCTTGCTCGCGGGGAGCCGCTCCCTGGCGACGCCCAACGCGGTGCCGAGCCCGGTCAACTCGCTACTGCTTGCGGCGCTTGCGGCGCCGGCGACGGTCTCGTATGCCGGGGTCGTGCAAGTGCTTCGAGTCGGCGACCGCGAGGCTCAGGCCTCGGTCTATCGCATCGAGCACCGTGCCCCGGCGCTCACCCGGCGCGTCTACACCACGCCGGCGACGCTCGCCGGAGAGACGATCGTCTCGAGAGGCGACATCGACTTCGCGATCGATCCCAAGCGGCATCGCATCGTCGAGACGAGAAACGACGCCATCGGCGATCGGGTCGCTTTCAACGACAACTTCGCGTTGCTGCGCGCGAACTATCTCGCCTCCAAACGCGGCGAGCAGGATTTCGACGGACGTGAAACCGTGGACGTGGCCCTGACCAATAAGTACAGCGGCCAACTCACGATGATGGTCCGCATCGATCGGCAGAGCAAGCTCGTGCTCGACAAGCAAGAGTTCGCGCCGGACGGCTCGCTCGTCAGCGAGGTCCGCTTCGAAGAGGTGCGCTACGCAGGCGCCTTCCCCGAGTCCGACTTCGCGCTGCCGAAGGCGTATCCAACCATCCAGGGCCCGCGATTCGGCGAGCCCTCGAAGAACCCCGACGTCGTCGTACGCAGCGCCGGCTTCGCCACCCGCGAGCCCAAAGGGCTGCCTGAGGGCTTCTCGCCGGTCGAAGGCAACCTCGTCGAGATCCAGGGCGTACGCACGCTGCACTTGCTCTACTCCGACGGCATTCGCTCCGTCTCGCTCTTCGAGAACGTCAACGATTCCACCATCGACATGACCCGCTTCCACCCGCAACCAACGAGCATCGGCGGCCGGCAAGCACAGTACGCCGAGATCGGAGCGATGGAACTGCTTGCGTGGTCCGACGGATCGCTACATTACGCGCTCGTCGGAGATCTGGAACTCGCCGAGCTCCAGCGCATCGCCGCCTCCATCGCCCCCTAGCTCAAAGCTTGATGTTCCCGGTGATGTAGACCTGGAACGGGTTCTTGACCGACGTGTTCAGGCCCGACACCAGGAATGGCCCCAACGCCGGCTCGTACGGGTACCGCAAAAACTTCTGCACGATCGTCGCTGCGTTCTTGCCGTTGGCCACCGAAACGCTTCCGGAAGGGTTGAAAGCGTTGCCGACCGGCGGAATCAGGCCGCCGCCGACGACGCCGTACGAGCAGATGTTGGAGTCGTTGTACGTCCACGGCGCCGTGGTTCCACCGAAGCACGTGTTGACGATGTTCGCAAAGATCGCCGTCAGGTTGATGCGCGGCGTGAGATCGTACGACGCCTGGAAGTTGAAGATGAACTGATTGGGCTGCGTAAACGACCCGAGGTTATCGAAGACGCCGGTGTACGGATTGGGAATGACGAGGTCGGCCGGGCAGGCCGACGCATCGTACCGGTGCGACGACATCAGGGCAGCGCAGCCGGCATCGGCCGGATCGATGCCCGGCGACGTCTCCGGCGCGCCGTACTTGTTACCCCCTTGGAACTGCATCGACGGCGTCAGCGCGAGCTTGTCGTACCGGTAGTTGAGCACCATCGCCGAGACGTACGGCGACCCGAACGCATTGGCCGACGACCCGATCCCAGCTGGGAAGATGTCGTAGGTTGCGAAGTTTTGGCCGGGATTGAGCAGCGATTGCGCGGGTGCGCTCCAATATGGGTTCACCACCGCGCCCGGCGCGCTGCACGGAGCCGGAGCCCCTTTCAAATAGCACTGCGCCGCCGGAACGCCTTCGTTGGTGCTGCCGCACAGCGGGATGCCGTACTGCGACTTGCCGACCATCGACCCGCCGCTCGCGCACGCCCGCGTGTAGGCGTTGTAGTTCGAGATCGTCACGTTGATCGGCGAGATGATCGTCGTCCCGTTCGGCAGGGTGCCGTACCGTACGTACGAGTTCGTGTACGTGAACGAGAGCAGGCCGGAGAGTCCGTTGCGCGAGAAGTCGCCCTTTTGGACCTGCATCTCGAAGCCTTCGCTGCGCTGACTGCCGACGTTGAGGCCCGAGATGAATCCAGTTGCCTGGTTCAAGAAGAAGTTCTGCACCTGGTTCTGCGTCTGACGAAGGAACGGCGTGACCTTGAACGACCAATCCGTTCCCTTGAGACGCTGCTCGTACGAGAGGTCGTAGTTCAACGAGGTCGGCGGCTGGACCGGAAGCCCGGGCGTGTTGCGGCCGTACGGCGAGAGGTTCGGGCCGAGCAGCGCGAACGGCAGGTCGTTCTCGAGCGTGTTGTAGATCTCGTAGGCGGCGTTAGGCCCCTCGGTGTAGCGGCCAAACGACGCGCGCACGACCGTGTCGGGGTTGACCGTGTACGTCCCGCTGAAACGCGGCTGCCATTCGTTGAACGTGAAGCTCTGGAACGCTACGTTCTGGAGCGTCGAGCCGTAGTAACCCTTCGGACAGCGGGCCGTCGGCGGCAGCCCGAGCTCGGATTTGTCGGTCGGCACGCCGGTTAGGACGTTATCGCACGTGTCTTGGTTGTAAGCGTTATACCAGAACTGACGCGCGATGCCGCCGTTGTCATTGACGTTTCCGTTGAGACCGTTGAACGTAAAGCTGTCCAATCTGACACCGACGTTGAGCAGGATCTTATCGGTCGGGCGGTACTCGTCCGTCAGCGATCCGGAGACGAACTTCGGCTGCACGTTGTTGTAGGTCGCGTAGAGGCCGTTCTCGGCCAGGAGATAGCTGCACGCGGTTTTTCCCGGAACGCGCGGATCGACGCACCTGCCCGGAAGCGCTGCGGGCGGACCGCTCGGCGACGAGCTCGGCTGGTAAAGCTGATCCCACGTCACGAACTGCGCCGCCCCGATTCCAGGGTTGCAGGTCACCGGCTGTCCGCCGGTCGGCCCGTAGCAGAAGCCGCTGTAGGGATCGGCCGCATTCACGACGACCGCGGCGTTGGTGCGGTTCGGGCCGCCAAAGGCCGCGAAGTTATTGTACATTTGGGTGTTGTTGTCGCGGATCGTGCTTGCGGTTACGTACGATCCTTGGATGCTGAAGAGGTTCTGCGGGTTGATCTGATCCTGGAACTGCGCGCTCACGCCGCGCGTATGCGAGCTGAGTTCGTAGTCGGGTGCGGTCGGGCAGATGTAAAAGAAGGCGGTGCACTGCGGACCGACCAGATCCCAGGTGCTGTAATACGTGTAGCCGTAGACGCGGAAGAACGCCGTGGAACCGAAGTTCTTGGTGTACTGGAGCTTGACGATCTCCTGTTGGTTCTGCGAAGAGTCGCGCTCGGCGTTCGGCACGAATCCGTACGAAGAGCCGGTGGCAAAGTTCGACCAGGGACGATTCGTCGAGCTGAACGGGTAGAAATACTTCGAGGTACAGCCCGGGCCTATCGCAGCGAGCTGCCCGGACGTAAACGTTCCGCCGACGTCGCTTTGACAGTTCCACTGCAAGCCGTCGACGTACGGCGTGGTCGAACCGACCGGTAAGTTCGGGGCCAAACCGAGGGTAGCCAGCGGATTGACCTGACCCCAGCACTGCGCTCCCGTCAAGGACGACGAGCACTGCGGCGACGCGACGTCGTTGTTCGCGCTGTAGAACGAGTTCTGCAGATAGGAGCTGTCGTAGAGCAGTTGGATGTCGTCCCGTCCCGCGTCGTGGTGATGCGGGATGCCGATGTGGACGTTCGCAACGACGTCGCG
>JBARBD010000055.1:0-4871 GCA_049792675.1 Vulcanimicrobiaceae bacterium
GCCGCGAGCTGCTCGGCCTTCTTCCCGCGAATCGGGGCGTTGCCGGGATCGAGCACGCGCACGCGATACTCGGCGGTTCGCGGATCCACCATACGCCGTTCTCGCCGGAGCGCGCCGCCTCGCACGAGCGCGCGCACGTAACGCAGGAGTGCGCTTCGGTCGCCGGCACGGCGCGCGTCGGGATGGCGGAGCAACTGCTCCAGCGTGAAAGCCGTCCCCAGCTCTTCCCAGATCAGACGGATCAACCGCGCCGGCACCGACGCAAACCTGCCCGCGTCCGGGCGCGTCGCCGAGCGTACGAACGAATCGCGCATGCGAGGCAGTGCGTCGGCGAGCACGACCGCGCTCAACGCTTCGTTGAGCGTACAGAGATAACGGTCCGCGACGAATCGAGCCAAGTGCAGCCCCGTCTCGTCGAATGCGCGCGGCACGGCGAGCCGTTCGAGGAGCCCCTTAAGCGGCTGAGGCGCTTGCGCGATCTCGCGAACCGGCGATACCGCAAAGGCCAGCACGTCGCGGTTCCCAAGCGGAACGCGCAAAACGTCGCCGACCGTCACCTCCAGGTCGCCGGCTTCGTAGGTCAGCGGCAGGTCGAAGCGCGACGAACGAATAGCCGGGAGCGCGTCAACGACGCGCACGGAAGCTCTCGGGCGGGCGCTGCAGGCGCGCCAGCACGGCGCGCACGCTGCGATCGCTCGCCTCGACGCCGTACTCGACGTCGCCGATCGCGCGCGGCAGGACGAAGCGCAAGCGTCCGGCGCGCCGCTTCTTGTCGCTGTGCATGGCCGCCAGGATTTCGTCGGGCGGTAACGTCGTCTGCAGCGGCAAGCCAAGTAAGGTAAGGAGCGTGAGGACGCGCAGATGCTCTCGCTCGCTAAACCGTCCGGTCTGCAACGCCAGTGCTCCCGCGGCGCGCAGCCCAAGCGAAACGGCGGCGCCGTGCGTGACCCGATACCCCGACGTGCGCTCGATCGCATGAGCGAACGTGTGGCCGAGGTTGAGGCGTTCGCGCGGCCCGGCCTCGAGCCGATCCTCCGCAACGACCATCGTCTTGACCTTGATCGCGCTCGCGATCACTTCACTCCAGCGCCACGTTCGCAGGCGGTGACCGGCGAGCACTTCCAGGTCTTCGAAAAACTCGCCGCCCTCGATGACCGCCGCCTTAACGATCTCCGCGAGCCCTTCTCGCAACGCGCGTGCCGGCAGCGACCGTAACGCATCCACGTCGCAGAAGACGCCCACCGGGTCGCGAAAGCTACCCGCCAGATTCTTTCCCCCTCGCAAATCGAGACCCGTTTTCCCTCCGATCGCGGCGTCGACCATCGCGACGAGCGAGGTTGCAACGTGAGCGTACGGAACGCCGCGCATATAGGTCGCGCCGGCGAATCCGAAGAGATCGCTCGCAACGCCGCCGCCGATGCCGATGACGAGCCGGCCCCGCTCGACGCCGGCCTCGAGCATTGCGTCGAGCACGCTTTCGAGCGTAGCGAGGCGTTTTCGCGACTCACCCAGCCTAAACGCCAGCACCGGCGTTTTGCCGGCCGTCGCGGCGACGCGATCGGCGAGCGCTCGCACGTGGCGATTTGCGTCGCAGAGGATCGCAGCCGCACCGCCGTGACCGCGGGCGAACGTGGCGACTTGGCCGAGCAGATCGTCGCCGACGACGATCGGATAGCCGAGGTCTTCGTTGAACGCCGAGGCTAGCGCCCGATCGCGATCTTCTTCTTGCGTATCCACTTCACGATCTCGTCGACGACTTGTTCTCCCGTACGGCTCCGCGCATCCACGACGAGGTCGGCCGCCGCGTAATATGGCAACCGCTGCCGGTAGAGCGCCTCGATCGCCTCCAGTGACGGAGCGGCACCGAGCAGCGGGCGAACTGTCCGGCTTTTGCGCAGGCGCTCGGAGACTTGCTCCGGCGAAGCTTTGACGAAGACCACGTGCGCGCCCGATTTGAGGCGTGTGCGATTCTCCTCGAGCACGAACGCACCCCCGCCGAGCGCGACGACGCGAGCCTCTTCCGCTGCCAGAACTTCCGCGATAACCTCTCGTTCGTAGCGGCGGAACGCCTCTTCGCCCTCGCCGGCAAAGATCCCGGCGATCGCTCCGTGCGCGCGAACGACGAGCTCGTCGGTATCCGCGAACGCGCAGCCAAGCCGCCGCGCGACTCTACGCCCCACCGTGGACTTCCCCGAGGCCATGAAACCCACCAGGGCGACGTGCCGCTTCACTCTCGCGCAAAGAGTTGGTCGGCGGCATCGCGGCTGCGCCGCAGATTCTCGACGGTCTCTTCCAACGAATCGCCGCCGTACTTTTCGAGCAGCGGCTCCATCAGCGCCAGCCGCACCATCGCCTCGGCGACGATCGCCGCCGCCGGAACGACGCAGACGTCGCTGCGCACGATCGTTGCCGCCGCGTCGGTGCGCTGGTGGAGGTTCACCGACGCAAGCGCCTTGGTTAGCGTGGGAATCGGCTTGACCGAGACGCGAACGACGATCGGCTCGCCGTTGCTCATCCCGCCTTCGATGCCGCCCGCGCGATTGCTCGGCCGAACGACCTGCTCCCCTTCCAGCACGAAAAGGTCGTGCGCCTCGGAGCCCGGCGTACCCGCCACCTCCGCGCCCAAGCCGATCTCGACCGCTTTGACGGTCTGCATCCCCATGACCGCGCCCGCGAGCACCCCGTCGAGCCGCTGATTGGGCTGGCGATTGCTGCCGACGCCAACCGGCAAGCCGTCGACGCGCACCACGAACTGTCCGCCGAGCGTATCGCCCGACGCTTTGGCCGCGTCGATCGCGTCGATCATTCGCTCGGCCGCGCGTGGATCCGGGCACCGTACGTCGCTCGCCTCGACCTCGCGCTGATCCCATTCCTCGAGGTCCGCCGCCTGGACCCCGCCGATTCTCGTGACGTAGCTTCGCGTCGCGATGCCGAGGGCGGCCAGAAACTGCGCGCAGATCGCTCCCAAGCAGACGCGCATCGCCGTCTCGCGGGCGCTCGCCCGTTCTAGAACGTTCCGCAGGTCCCGCTGCCGGTATTTTAGTGCGCCGGCATAGTCGGCGTGACCGGGGCGCGGGTTGGTGAGCGGCTCGCCCGCGCCGCTGATCGGATCCATCAGTGCGCGCACGCGCGGCGTTTGATAATCCCGGTTGCGCACCAGCACCGCGATCGGCGAACCGAGCGTCTCGCCGCCGCGAACGCCCGCGAGAAACTCGACCTCATCGCGCTCGATCTTCATGCGCGCTCCGCGGCCGTAGCCGCCCTGCCGCCGCGCGAGCGTCTCGTCGATCGCTTCGACGTCGAGGCGCAGATGCGCCGGAATGCCGTCGAGAATTCCAACCAGCGCCGGTCCGTGCGACTCGCCCGCAGTAAGATAGCGGAACATTAGGCGCGCTCTCTTCGGCGCGACCTCGTTCCGCTACTCCACCGCGCTCTTCAAGCGTTCGATCGCGTTGCGGTGAAGGCGCGTCACGTGGCGTCGCGAGTAGCCCAAACGCGCGGCCAGCTCCACGACGCTGACGCCGTCGAGGTGGATCGAGGCAACGATCTGGCGTTCGAGCGGCGACAGGCCGCCCAGCATCGTCTCGACGGTCATCCGATCGAGCACGTCCTCGATGCCGTAGGGAGCGATGCGATACTCTCCGCGCTGGAGCAGCTCCAAGGAGAGGACGTGATTGCTCGCGCGATACGCGCGGATTTCGCGTATCTGCTCGGGCGTAGCGCCGGCCACGCCCGCAATCTCGCATTCGAGCGGCTCGCGTCCGAGCGAGTTCCACAGCACGCGTTCGCCGGCACTCCAGCGCCGCTCGAGATCCCGGACGCCGCGCGGTGCGCGCAGGACCCGCTCGCAGTCGCGCACGTAATGCATCAGCTCGCCCACGATGAGGAGCCACGCGTAGGCTTCGAACGGCGCGCTCTGCGAAACGTCGTAACGATCGGCGGCCTTGATCAGACCGATCGCAGCGACTTGCTCGAGATCCGCGCGGTCGAGACCGCGGCGCACGAAACGTCGCGCCGCCCGTCGGCAGAGATACCAATGATCAGCAACAGCGCGTTCGCGTTCGACGAACGCTCGCGTTGCACGAAAGCGAAGAGCCACACCCAACACCTCAGCTTCGCACGCTACATGGTAACGGTTATATACTACTACGGCAGCGCGCGCAAGATCAAAGAAGGCGCTCTGGGCGCGCGTCCCGTTTACTCCCAATGCGGGCACTAAATGGAGGAGTTGGCGTGGCCTAGCGGCTAGTGTCGCGCAATGCGCGGCTCCACGGCAAAGCGCTACGCGCTCCTGCTTGCGCTTGGGCTTCTCGGGGTCGTGGCCCTTCACGATCTCGCGCGCCTCGGCGATACCCTGCCATGGCGCCAGCTCTACGATTTTCAAGATTTCTACTGCGCCGGCGCGGCGCTCGACGCGCGCGCCGATCCGTACCTCTACGAGCCGCTCCATAGCTGCGAGCACGCCGTAAACCGCACGCCGGCTTATCGCGCCGATCCGGCGTTCGCCGTTCCCGCCCCGTTGCCGCCCTACGATTTTCCGCCGTTCATGGCGCTCGCGCGGCTGAGCTTTCCGGCGGCGCGCGCGATCTACGCGATCGCAATCCTGGCGGCTCTCCTCGCCTGCATCTACGGCCTCGGCCTTCTCGGGATTCCCCTCGACGTCGCCGCGCTCGCGCTCTTCTTTCCCGCCGGTTACCTTTTGCTCGCCGCCGGGCAGGTCGTTCCGTTCGCGCTCGTCGCGCTGGTCCTCTGCGGTGTCGCCTTGGCGCGCGGCCGCGATCTCGCCGGCGGCATCCTCGCAGCGCTCGCGCTGATCGAGCCGCATCTCGGCTTACCGATCTGCGCCGCAACGCTGCTTTGGGCACCGCGCG
>JBARBD010000056.1:0-2329 GCA_049792675.1 Vulcanimicrobiaceae bacterium
GGGCGAGTTGAACTTCTTGCCGCCAAAATTGTCGGCGAGCACAGACGACGTGCCGTCGTGCTCGTAGCGCACCACCCTTCGCGTGAGATGCTCGCAGGAGAGCTGCCGGCCATTGAAGTCGAACGAATTGCCGTTGGAGTTGTTGGACGGAGAGCGAAACACGCTGACGCGGCCGTCGTCCTCCGACCACCTCATCTGCCGGTTGTTGGGAATGTCGCTCCACAGCAGATAGCGGCCCTGCGCGCTCCAGGCCGGACCTTCGGCCCACAGCACGCCGGTGTAGAGACGCTTGATCGCGGTGTTGGGCTGGGCGAGGTCGTTGAATGACGGATCGACCGCGATGATGTCGGGGTCCCAGAAATAGGTGGTCGGGGCACCGGTGGGGCCGAAATCGCGGGGCGGGGTGGTGATGGTGGTCGGCGGCGCGGCCTCGCTGCTCTGCTGGGCCTGTGCGCTGCTTGCCGCGAGCACGTTGGCAGCAGCGCCGGCCGCCATGCCCTGAGCGAACGTTCGTCGTGAGATCGTTGATTGCGGAGCGCCTCGCACGTCGCGTGTCATGAAATCCTCCCGATGTCTGCCGACCGGTTGATCCGATCATGCGGGCGCAAGCCTATTCCGATCCGGTGCCGGTTGCGAGTGCCGCTGTGTTGCAACTCGTGGCTGATTGGTGTCAGAGGCGCGTCATAGCCGTGTCGCCAGCCGTAGGGAACGGCGCTGGCGCGCCTTTGCCCACCCAACCGTTCTACATCATGTCGGAAAGCGGTGCCGCTCAACCCGTTTGCATGTTGAGCAACTCGTAGCCCGGGTGAGCAAAGCGACACCCGGGGCCCCGCATATCGCTGCGCTCATGCGGGGTTCTGTAACGGGCCCTGGTTAGTCAATCCCTTTTTGCTTGATCCGCTCGCCGAGCACTTGCTTCTGTCCGGGATCGGCGCGATGGCCGTCACCTTATGGGGTGCATAAGAGGAGCCGGCCGGCCAATCTACGGAAGCGTGGTTGTGAGCCGACTTCCCGCATGGCGGCCTGACCGGATCCATCGTCCCGGCGAAGGGACCTCGCTCGGGGAAGGCCTGGTGTCGTGGCCCGCCCAGAACCTGATTGTGCTCCTTCTTAAGTCGCCGCGGCCCTGGCCGTGGGGTTGAACGGCTTGTCGTCGGCGAGCATGCGATGGAGGATAACAGCGAGCTTGCGCGCCAACGCGACCTTTGCCTTGCGCATGCCCGCACGCTTGGCGATCCGCATCGCCCAGCTCTTCAGCTGCGAGCAATTCTTGACTGGTTTGGTCAGCATGATGTGAGCCGCCTGGTAAAGAGCCTCGCGCACGGAGGCGTCGCCGATCTTGGTGATGCGGCCGGTGTAATCGGTTTGACCTGATTGGTACTTCTTCGGGGTGAGACCAAAGTGCGCACCTGTCGCCTTCGATGACTGGAACCGCTTTGGATCGTCAATCGCGAAGGCATAGGTGAGGGCCACGATCGGACCGACGGCCGGTGTTGTCATCAAGAGCTTGGCCTGAGGATGCGATTTGGCGAGGTTCTGAACCTGCTTGTCCAGCCCCTTGAACTCACGCAGCAGCACGGCATGGGCTTCGAGCAGTGCCCGCGCGACGGAACTCAGTCCAGAGTGACCCGCAACCAGCTCATTGATCCGTGCTGCGAAGCCGCGTTCGGTGGTCTTGCCGACCTTCAGCCCGAAGCCCCGCAGCACGCCACGCAGACTGTTCTCGATGTCGAGCAGTTTCGATTGCAGCAGCTTGCGCGCCGTCAACACCGCACGGGTCTCTTGTGCCTCGATCGACTTGCAATGCACCGGCCGGAACCAGCCAAGCCGCATGAGCTGCGCGATCCCGCGGGCATCGTTGCGATCCGACTTCACCGACATCGCCTTGAAGGCATCGCGGACGTGCCGCGTTTCCAGGAGCTCAACCGAAAGGCCCGCCTCGCGCAGAGCCGCATAAAGCCATTGCGACAAGGGACCCGCCTCCAGGCCAATCCGTTCGAGCGTCAAACCAGACGATCCGAACCAGGCGATCAACGCCTTCGGCTCGCTTTCAACCTTTGCCTCGCGCAAAATCTTGCCGGTTCCGTCAACGACACAGACTGAAGAATATTCCAAAGACACGTCGATTCCTGCATAGTGGTACATGGTCGTCCCTCCATGATGCTTGGAGCGGGCTTGCCCGACTCCGGTTTTGACACCATCAGTCTGAGGGACGACCGCCTTCCAGTGAAGCCGCTCGCGAGCGCGCCTTCAAATAGCGCCGTAGCGAGCGAGCGGCTGGAACGGCCGGCCCGTTACCCCATCTACGATACGCACCTGGAAATCATCG
>JBARBD010000057.1:0-4813 GCA_049792675.1 Vulcanimicrobiaceae bacterium
CGCACCATCACCCGCCGTTCAGCACCGGCTCGCGACACGGTTGGAGCGCGCAGATGCAGATGCAGATCGACGCCGTCTGCACGCGCGTCGGCTTCTGGCCGCACGCCGACCTGGCCGGCCACGCGCATAACTACCAGCGCTTTACGCGGACGCGCTCGATTCAGGTCGCGGGAGCGACGATCGCGGCGCAGATTCCGTACCTGGTCTGCGGCAACGGCGGTCACGCGCTGCAGAAGCTGCGCGGGCGCGGTGGGAGCACGCTGCGCGCGCCGCAAGTCGTGCAGACGAGCGCGCAGGGGAACCAGCGCAATCAAGTGGTCGGGCAGGTCGTGCTCGAGAGCTACGACGACGTCGATTACGGCTACCTGCGCGTCGTCGTGGACGCCAAGCAACTGCGCATCGAATACCATCCGGCGACCGACGGCAGCACCGCGAAGACGCCGGACGACGCGGTAACGGTCGACATTGCTACGCGGCAACTCGTTCACTACGTTGCTCCGAACCTGGGCGAGCCGGGCGAGGCGACGCGCGCTCGCACCAAACGAACGCCGTACCGGCGAAAACGCAGCAGCTAGGGCGGTACTTCGCCGGCCAGAGGTTGCTGACCAAACGTATAACCGGCGAAGTCGGCATTGGCCGAGAGGGCTAAATGCGGCTCGGCGATGTCGGCCTGGAGCGTCACCGGCACCATGAAGCCGTTGACGGCACTGAAGCTGACGCTCATGCTGACGCGCGTGCCGTCGTCGTAGGTCGCGTCTAGATGGCGCGCGCACCATCCTGGGCTAAGCGCAACGACAGCGCTCTTTAGCGTCGGATCGTTAATGGCGTGAAGTTCGAAGAGCGTATCTTCGTTTTGTTGTCCTATTTGTCGGTATGTGAAGCGTTTCGGCCACATTGCGGGATCGAGCATGGAGAGATCGACGTCGTACCGATGCCGCGGGGCAAACCAAGGCAACTTTGCAAAATGAACGACGTACGTCTGGCCCGGCTCGTACCTGCCCAGGCCGTCCATGTGGAATCGAAGCCACGGAAAGTGAATCATTGCTAAGGCCACGCTCATCTGAAACGTGAAGATCGGCAAGACTTGACCTTTCTCAAGGCTCGTCGCCGGGCCGAGACTGGTATCGCACGCTCGCGCGGTCGCGCCGAACTGAGCCACGAGGGAAAGCGCGATGCAAGCTATTACGATTCGCATGGCGCTACGTCGCCCTTGAGATCGATAACGAAGATCCCTTGGTTGACCGTTCCAGTGACATTGCGCCTCCCCTTATAGCTGAACCGGTAGGACAGCTGCCCGGGGAAAGCGCCTCCGGAGAATAGTATACCCTTTGCAAGCGTTCCTGAGAAGTGAGGATCGAGCGAGCCCTGGCGCAATGGAGCAAGGAAGGGGGCGTAGAACTGGGCGCTCGATGGCAAAGCATCGCGTCGCTAAGGTTTCAGAAATTACGCCGGGCTCGACCCGGCGCGTGGTCGTCCGGTCGATGGAGCTGCTGCTCTGCAACGTGGACGGCAAGATCTACGCGATCGAGGACGTCTGCACGCACGACGGCGGACCGCTCGATCAGGGAACGCTCGAGGGCGAGTGCGTCGTTTGCCCGCGCCACGGCGCGACGTTCGACGTGCGCACGGGCGACGCGTTGACGCTACCGGCGGTCGTGCCGCTGATGACCTTCGACGTGAGCGTCGAAGGCGACGACGTGTACGTCGAGGCTTAGAGCGAGTGCGGCTTCGGACGTGGCTGCCGCTCGCAGTCGCGGCTTTGGTAGTCATCGTCATCGCCGGCGCGGTCGGCAACGTCGTGCTCGGTCTGCACGCGCATCCGAAGGAGACCGGCGCGATCTCCGGTCTGCCGATACGCGCGCCGGTATCGGTGCTGCGTGACGATCGCGGCGTACCGCACGTAATCGCAAGCAACGATCACGACCTCTTCTTCGCCCAGGGATACGTCGAAGGCTCGGACCGGCTTTTTCAAATGGATCTGCTGCGCCGATTCGTCCTGGGCGAGCTGGCCGAGGTCTACGGCGCGAAAGCGCTGACGAGCGACGAAGCGGAGCGAGCGGTGCCGGTGCGCGCGATGGTGCAAACGCAATTGCAACGACTCGATACGCCGACGCGAGAGATCTTCGGCGCGTTCACCGACGGCGTCAACGCGGCGATGGCCCGCGAGCCGCTGCCGGTCGAGTTCCGGATTCTCGCCTATCGGCCGCGGCGGTGGACGGCGCAGGATTCGCTCGCGGTCGGGATGGTGACGGTACTCGACCTGATCGACGATTGGGACTCGATCGCGTCGCGCGACGACGCTTACCGCAAAGGCGGGCTCGCGCTACTGAACGCGCGCTTTCCGTTTACCGATCCGTGCTACGACGCGCCGGTGCTGGCGGGACTGCGCGGCATGGCGCCCGGTCCGATCTGCCGCCGGCATGCGGTGGCGCTGCTGCGCGAGCTGGGAGATGCGCGCCCGCCGATCGGCAGCAACGAGTGGGCCGTTGGAGCGAATCGTACGCTCCATCGGCGCGCGCTGCTCGCCAACGATCCGCACCTCGCGCTGCAGATTCCCGGCGTTTGGTATTTGATTCACCTGCGCTCGCCACGCTATCACGTTGCGGGCGCGGCGCTGCCCGGCACGCCGGGCGTGATTCTCGGGCATAACGACCGCATTGCGTGGGGCGCGACCGACGGCACCGTCACGTCGCTCTCGGTCTTCGATCCGCCGGCCAACCTCGATCCGAGCGGGTGGCAGAACGAACGCTTTGCCGTGCGCTTCGCGGCGCCGGTGACGAAGCGCTACTATCGCACGCGCCACGCGTTCGGCGTCACGGCCAAACGCAACCGATTCGTGCTGGTGCGATGGAGCGCGTACGACGATCCCGTTTCGCCCGCGCAGGCTTTGCTCGAGTTGGATCGCGCGCAGTCGATCGAAGCCGGGACGGCGGCGCTCTCCAAGTTTCCGGGACCGACGCAGAACTTCGTGCTCGCCGATACGAGCGGGCGCGCGGCGTACGTGCTGGCCGGCCAAATTCCCAACGATCCGGTGCGCGGGCGGTGGTTCCATCCGGCGGCCGACTTGCGCAAGCCCTATCCGGTGATCCCGTTCGCGGCGTTGCCGAAGGTGGCGCCGTCGCGCGACGCGGTGCTGTGGACGGCGAACAACAAGATGTATCCGGGAACCTTTCCGCTTCCGTTGAGCCCGCAGTTCGCGCCGCCGTATCGAGCCTATCGGATCGCGCAGCTGCTGCGCGCGCGATCGCAGTACGACGTGGCGTACTTTGCGAGCATGCAGCTCGACGTGCTCTCGCTCGCGGAGCGCGAGCTGGCCGGCGACCTCGCGCCTGCGATCCGCAAGAGCGATCCGGGATTGGCCGATGCGCTCGCGTCTTGGGACGGCGAGATGAACGGCGACTCGACGACGGCAACCAGCGTTCAGGAGTTGCGACTGAAGCTGACCGATCACCACACCGGCCGCATGCCGACCGTGTTGGCGACGCGCGGCGGCAGGTTCGATGCATCGCTCGCGCAGGCGCTTGCGTCGCCGGCGCCGTGGCGCGTCGCCGGCGCGGTTCCCGTGCTGCATCCGCTCTCGGCGCTCGGCATCTCGTTTCTCGACGGCACGACGCTGCCGGGATTCGGCGACCAGCTTACGATCCACGTGCAATATCCCGGCTACTCGCAGAGCTTCCGCGCGGTCTGGGACGTTGGAAACTGGGATGCGGGCGGCATCACGCTGCCGCAGGGCGAGTCGGGCGAACCGGGGTCCGGGCATTACACCGATCAGGCCGAAGCCTGGATGACGGGACGTCTCTGGCCGTTGCCGTTTTCCGACGCCGCGGTGCAGAGCACGGCGGTGCAGCGCGAGACGCTGCTACCGTAACCGCTCGCTACGGCTTTCCGAAATAACTACCGATATCGAAGAAAAAGTCGCGTTCCGCCTTGGTCGTCGAACAGACGACGTGTAGCCGGTCGTAGGCGTGTCCGTTATCGTTGACGAGGCTTTGGTTCTGCATGATCCAACGCGCGTTCTCGGCGCACGGATGAAACGCGAGATAGCGATACTCCCAAGCGACGCCGTCGGACTCGTTTTTCTGCGCGTCGAGAATCGCGGTGGCGACCGACGTGCCCTCGGGATCGCTTAGCGGCGCGAGCTCCGGCAGATTTTCAGGCGCCTGCGTATCCCACTGCAGCATGCGCAAACGGTTGTCAACGAACGTATAGGCGGCGCCGACCTGCGGTGAAATGCGTCCCACGAGAATCGGGTTGTTGTCCTGATCGGTCTCGGCGTGAAAGCCCGGATGCGCCGCCTTCACGCTGTCGAACGTGGCGCCGATCTGCGCGCCCGAGGGATCGGGCGGCACACCGGCGACTGGACCGGTCGGCGCGGCGACGCCTTCGAACGAAACGAACGCCGCGAAGCCGATCACGTATCCTCGCTCTTCGGTGACCAGGAAGAACGCCGAGCTGGACCCCGGAATCGCGTACCGTCCGATGCGCCGTTTTCCGTCGTTGAAGACCACGACGCGTAATGGATCTCCCAGCGAAGCGCGCAACGCCGCCGCGGGCGCGCCGAGGGTGATCCCGTTCCAGGTGACGGGTTGCGCATTCGGCGCCGCCGCGGGCGCCGGCGACGCGATCGCGGCGACGAGCAACGGCACCATAAAAGCGTTCAAACGTTTGCGCTCCTTCCGAGCATGAACTTTCGGTGGGTCGGCCGTATTCCCATTGCGTTGAACGCCATGACGCTTGAAGTCCGCAGGTTGCGCAGCCAGGCCGATTTCGATCGGCTTCACGAGCTCTTCGCCGAGTACGAGGAGTCGCTCGA
>JBARBD010000058.1:0-9825 GCA_049792675.1 Vulcanimicrobiaceae bacterium
TTCCATGGGCTTCTCCGTGATGAAGAGGTAGGTCGAACGGGAGTGCCCCGCAACGCCAGGTCCGCCTTGCCAATTTCGAACCTTTCAGTACAATAATGGATCAGATGGTCAAGCGCAAGGAGTTTCGAACTAAATGATTCAAAAAGCCGCCAGGCCGCGCGGACGACCGCGCAGCTTCAACGAGAGCGCTGCGCTGGAAAACGCGATCCAGGTCTTCTGGTCTAAGGGCTACGACGGAGTGACGGTCGACGATCTCGTCGCCGGGATGGGCGTGGGTCGGCCGAGCCTGTATTCCGTCTTCGGAGACAAGCGGACGTTGTTCTTGCGCGTCCTTAGGGCATACGCTGAGAAGAAAGGCGCTCTCGCTGCGGCGGCACTCCACTCGCCGCGCACCCTTCGCGACTCGCTGAGGGCCTTCATGAGGAACGCCGTAGAAACTGCGACCAAGAAAGGATCCGCCCCGGGATGTCTTCTCATGTGCGTCGCGCCGCTCGTTGACGATGCTGAGGTCCGGCGCTTCCTGCAGAAGGCAGCAGATGGCGCCGTCGAGCTAGTGGAACGCCGTTTCCGCGATGGGATCGGCGCGGGAGAAGTTCCGCCTGACTTTCCAGTAGCCGCGCGCGCGAGCCAGGTCCTCGACCTCGTTCGCGGCCTGACGATGCGTGCACGGATGGGCACGTCGCGTAAGACGCTCCTCAATGATGCCGAGGAAGCGGCCGACTTGGTGCTTCTGCCACGGCGTCGAAATGCTGCGCGCTCCTGAAATTGCAGAGAGGTCAGCTCTTCCTCGCGAAACCCAGCCGCATCAAGCTCTTCCAATGACGTTTATGCGCGACAACACGGCGGCGAGCCTCACCGGCGTTGGCCTGGGTGGGCATCAAGTAGTACACGACGCTACCATTATTTCCAACCGGTGGCCGTAGCGCACTTCATGACTGTCCCTTACCCACTCTCACTCGCTCCGCCTACTGCGAGCCTTCATTCTCTAGGCCATCGGCGCGGTGTTGCGCAGCTGTGAGCTACTGCTTCGAACGCGGGTTGTAGGCGGCCCCTTCGATATCGTCGCTGGGACCGAAGCCCTTGTTGAAGCTATACTCAAAAGTCAAGCTCTTGGAAGTATACTTGTACACATCGACGCTCGGCCGGCTTACGTTCCCCGCGGCGAACTCGGTGTTCTTTTCATTTAGATGACCGTATAAGACGGCACCCTGCATGGGGAAGGGGCCACTGACAAGGATACACCGCGGGTCGCAGCCCTTATAGACGTAGAGTTCGTTATAAAAACTGATCGAAACAAGGTGACCGGCATTATCGATGTCCAGTCCCCCGTACCCGCCATTTTGGAATCCGCGCGCAACTCGGCCCCCTCCCGAGCAACGCTTGAAATAAATGAGCCGCGCCTTACCTGCGGAGTCCTCGGCAGAGGCCCAACAGTCGCCATTCAGCGCTAAGGCAACTCCAGCGACCCTAATCATTTGTGGGTTCGTAAGATTGGCCGTGCACCCAACCGAGAGACTGCAAATCGACAGACTACCTGGGCTTGAGGGCGACGCACTCCCAACGAAGTTGGCGACGACGATCGGCCCAGTGGCTGCATTCGTGCTAGCTGCGTCCCCGGGCTGCCCGTAGGGATCGAAGACCGATCCCAACTCTGGCCCGCACATTTGCGGTCCTTTATAGACAACGATTGAGTCGCTGAGCTCTTCGGGAACTATGAGATCGCCGCGCGCGTCAACCGCGATGTCGTTTGTGTATTGCGCTGGAACGGTGCAGATCGGCGGCTTGTCGCGGCGATTGTTCGAATGATAACCGAAAACGCTCGGTTGTTCGAATGCAACGGCGTAAAGACCCCTGGTGACCGAGCTGCGTTGCGCGAACGAAGGTACGGATGCGCCGTAAGAATGGCTTCCCGCCGGCACGCCGAGGGGCGGCTGTGATCCGCCGCAGGCTGCGAGCATTGCTGCGGCGACGCTAACGCTGAGGGCGTGGTGCCTAGATTTCAAAACGCTTCACTACCAACTAAAAACGACAAGGCCATTACCGGTGGCGCTCTTCCAGCCCGTCCACATGCGCACTTTGGTTGCAGTCGGCTCGACGTACGATGATCCGCCTCCACCACCGCCGCCTGCCGACCCATCTCCACCGCCGCCTCCGCCTTCGCCGCCACCACCACCGCCGCCGCCGAAGTAACCACCGCCTCCTCCGCCGCCTGCGCCGCCGGTAGTGGAGCTGGTCTCCCCAGCGCCTCCGTTGCCGCCTTCACCTCCGGCGTGTCGTCTTCCGGATTTACCGTGTTGCCCTCGACCGCAAAAGTAGCAGCTCTTTTGTCCACCGACGCCGCCTGAGCCGCCGTGATTCCGCGTCGCACCACCGCCTCCGCCTCCGCCGCCCCCGCTGCTGTAACCGCCCTCGCTGCCTGCGCCACCGACGCTTCCCCCGCCGGCACCACCCGCGCCCCCGCCGTTTTCGTAGCCGCCCTCTCCGCCGCCACCCGCGGCGACCAATACACGATCGCTCGGCTCTGTACCGCCCTCGCGCACGTCAGAGGCGCCGCCGCCGCCAAAACCGCCCGTGCAGCAGCGTCCAGGGTTTCCACCACCATTGAAACCTCCGACCGCCCAAGGACCACTCTTATAATACCCAGCTCCGCCGACGAACACGTGTAAGGTTTCGCCTGAATGTACTGGTATCACGGCATAAACGCGCGCTCCACGACCGCTGCGAGTCGTGTAGTACGGCGATAAGCCGCCCGAGGCACCGCGCGCGACGACGGTGACGGTCGTCACACCCGGAGGTACCGTGAACGATTGCCGATGGCCGGTGAATTTGAAGGTGCGGTGGTACGGGATTGGAGCGCGTAACGAGTTATTTTCGCTCATTGCAGTCGGCGCGATGAACGTTGGCCGCGATCCAACACCTTGGCCGCCGATCGGCGGCTGTGACCCGCCGCAGCCGACTAGCATTGCCGCAGCTGCGAGCGTGCTGAGCGCGTAGCCGTTGAGATAAGAACGATTCATGTATCCAAGCCTTTACGATAAAAACGCGTCGCCGGGGGCAACTTCGTTCTGCGGGGCGTCCGGGCCCATCGTAGCACGGCGGGCACGTTCCGAGAAGCGATCAGGGTCTGTAGTTCCGCGAGGTGTTGCGCCGCCGGCAATGCTGCGCGAACTCCCTAGGGGTCAGCTTTCCAAGCGACGCACGCGGTCGGAAAATGGCGTCACGGATCGTACGTGAAGCCGAGAACCCCGCAACGGCTTTGTCATCCTGAGCGCAGGTGCGCAAGCCTTGTCATCCAGAGCGGAGGTGCGAAGCACCGAAGTCGAAGGACGAAAGTGTCTCGTGAGCCCTGAGCGAGCGTAGCGAGTCGAAGGGCGGCTAGCGAGGTTTCGCGCTCCGGGGCCTGGGCGTGCTAGGATAGAGGTTGAGCGCCATCGGCAAAGCGGGCTGAGCCGCGGATGCGTTTTGGCGACGAGGAAAGGGCGAATGAAGCTTAAGGATTTGACCATCCGCGTATTCGGCATTGCAGCCACGGTCGCAATGCTCGGTGGCTGCGGCGGCGGGAACCAGTCGCAACTCACGCCGTCGGGAGCGTTCCAGCAGAGCGGCGCGCAGTCTCGCCTCCCCGAGGGCCTGGTAGACACGCGCATGAGCGACGCCGTCCCTGCCGGCTTGGTGGGCGTACGCCCCGACCAAGGGCGTTCGTGGATGCGTCCCGGCGCAGCGTCGAGAGATTTGCTGTACGTCTCGAACTACATCACAAGCGATGTCTTCGTCTTCTCGTACCCGGACGATAAGTTGGTGGGAACGCTGACGGGCTTTGACCAGCCGGACGGCATCTGCACCGACAAAAAGGGCGATGTCTTTATCGTTAGCAACCAAAACGACACCATCATTGAGTACAAGCACGGCGGTACCAGCCCAATCGCGACCCTGACCGACCCAGCGGGCTACCCCGTTAACTGCTCCATCGATCCAACGACCGGTAATCTCGCGGTAGCGACCATCCGTACCTACGGTTCCGGACCGGGCAGCGTCGAGGTCTACGCGCACGCCAAGGGGACGCCCAAAATCTACTACGACAAGAAGATTACCACCGTATATTTCGTCGGCTACGACAATAAAGGCAATATCTTCATGGATGGCTTGGAGACGGGTGTCGGCTTCGCATTTGCCGAGCTGCCTAAAGGGGGAAAAACGTTTACGAACATCACGTTAAAAGGTGGGACGATTTACTTCCCAGGCAAGGTTTTTTGGGACGGCAAGTACGTGTCGGTTGCAGATCAGGAGTACGGTGCTAGATATTCGGGCACCACGGGCATCTACCAGACGACGGGCGCCGGCGGCAAGATTGTGAGCACCACGCCCCTTAAGGGTTCGGGCGATCTCGTAGATCTCTGGCTTTACGACAAAATCATTATCGGACCGGATTACCAGGACGGCCCCGAAAACGAAGTGCTCTTCTATAAGTACCCGGCCGGCGGCAACCCTACTGGGAGAATCAAGGGCCACGGCCTCTACGAACCGATCGGCGCGGCGATCAGCGTCGCCCAATAGCGCAAGCGGCGGTCACGATCCCCGTGCAATGAAGTAGAACATGCTTGCGGCGGCCGCCCCCATGAGCCCGAAGGTTGCCCAACCCCAGGCTCCTGCGAGTGGCGAGCTGCGCCACTTGCCCATGACCTTCGCGTCCCTTGCAATCCAGACGATAGCGCCGATGAGCGGCACGGCGGCGACGCCGTTGAGAATCGCGGACCAAAATAGCGCTTTGATCGGGTCGATCCGCAGCAAGTCCATCGCAATCCCGATCAAGATGCCGCCGGCGATAACCGCGTAGAAGTTGACGGCTCGGTTCGGCTTCTCGCTCAGGCCCTCGCGAAAGCGCAGGATCTCCGCAGCGATGTACGCCGACGAGCCCGCGATCACGGGAACCGCTAGCATGCCCGTTCCCACCATGCCGAGCGTAAAGAGCAGCGCCGCGAAGTTTCCGGCTAGCGGCCGCAGCGCTTCCGCTGCCTGCTGCGCCGTAGCGATGGAGGTCTGTCCATGCGCGCCCAGCGTTGCCGCCGTCGTGATAATAATGAAGGCCGCGACGACATTCGAGTAGATCATCCCGGTGTTGATGTCTTGGTGCGAATCCTTAATCGCCTGCTCGTCGGTGCCGCGTCGTGAGGCGATCGTGCTGTGCCCGGCTGCCTTCTCGTCTTCGACGACTAAGGAAGCCTGCCAAAAAAACAGATACGGTGTAATCGTCGTACCCAGCACGCCTACCATGGTCGAAAGCCAAGTCGCGTTGAGATGAACCTCGGGAATGAGGAAGTGCAGAAGAACGCGCGGCCAGGGTGGATGAACGATGAACGCCGTGATGATGTACGCAAACAGCGTCACGGTAAGCCATTTGAACACCTTGGCGAGCAAATGATATGAAAGCCAGATCTGTGAGGCGATGAGCCCAATGCCGAAGAAGAACACCCACGCATCGGTGGGCAGCGGAACGACCAAATGCGCTGCCGCGCTCATTCCCGCGATATCCGCGCCGATGTTGAAGGTGTTTGCCACGATCACGACCACCGCCAGCGCGTACGCGAGCGGGAGCGGCAGATGTTTGCGCATCACCTGAGCTAACCCAACGCCCGTCACCATTGAAATCCGAGCGCACATGCCCTGAATGACGGCCATCATCGGCGTTGTGATGAGCGCAAGCCACAACATCGAGAAGCCCGTCGAAGCACCGGCAACTGAATACGTCGAAATGCCGGACGGGTCGTCGTCGGCCGCGCCGGTGATCAAACCTGGGCCTAAGACCTGGAAGAAACGGACGATCCGGTTCATGGCAACGTTTCGATGGGCCAAAAAGGGGAGAAATCCCTGGCACGCCCACCATCTTGTCATGTTGAGCCGCGTCGAAGCATGACGCTGAGGCCGCGTAACAGAACCAGAGCCAGCGGACGAGCACCGTATTGAGAGGAGTCGTCATTGAGCGGCGTACAAATTGAGCAGAAGAGTTATGAAATGCCTCCACGCGACGGGTTCACCGTCACACATTTTATCACCGTCGCCGACATCGACCGATCGGCCGAGTTCTATGAAAGGGTCTTCGGCGGCCGCGTTCTCAGCAGGGGCGATAGCAAGGGTGCGTCCGGCCACATTCAGATCGCGAATACGTGGCTCATTGTCAACGTCGGAGGCGGGCCCACCCCGGACAAGCCGACGGTAACGCTCAGCGTCCCCGCCGACCCGGATAAGGTCAGCAGTTTTTTGAATTTCCGCGTTGCGGACATTCAAGCGTGCTATAAATTATGGAAGAGTCGAGGGGCCGAGTTTCTCACGGAACCGATTGTGAAGTACGGCGAGATTCGCTGCTACATCCGCGATCCTGACGGTTATATTATCGAGGTCGGCCAGAGCATCGAGCCGTAGCGCGGCCTCAGAAAGCGGCAGTTCCGGTGTATGCAGCATGAATGAGCTAGAAGTGTCGCTTCAGCGATGGGCAAATTTCTACTTGCTCATGGGCGCAGCGGCCGCGACGTTAATCGGCCTCTTGTTTGTCGTAATCACGCTCGCTATGAGTGGGGCAGCGAAAGACCTAACGAGCGACGCAACGGAGAGCACGGCGAAGATTCGCGTGTACCTTACACCCACTGTTGTCTATTTTGCTTCTGTGCTTTGCGTCGCTGCGCTTCTGACGTTCCCGAACCATACTCGACTTACAGCCGCTGTTTGCATCGGCACACTCGGCGCGCTTGGCCTGCTGTACTCGAGCTCCGCTCTAATCCGTGGCGATACGAGAAGCTATTATAAGCGGCCTGACCTCATTCCGTACCAGGCTCTCCCATTCTTGGCGTACGGACTCCTCATATTTGGTGGGACCATGTTGCTCCATAGCGGCCAACGTGGTCTTACCTTTGTCGCGATCGCAATGCTGCTGTTGCTTGCGATTGGTATCCGGAACTCGTGGGCCATAGCCATCGCCATGGTTATCACCACGCGTACTGGCCCACCCTAAGCGCAATTATCTCTCAGGCAAGAACGCGGGCCTTGGGGTATCCGCTTACCTGTAAGGATACGTTCTTGCCATCGAGCGAGGCCGTAACGCTATGGTCCTTCGCCGCGAATGACATCTGCGTACCGGTGCGCGTGTACGTTCCGGTAAGCGCTTGGCCCGCGTTTGTGATCGTGCAAGGGCCACTGGGCGCAGCTGGGTCTTCATCGGTGAGATCTAACCTTAGATCGAAGGTTCCTTTGTGCCCCAGTGCGTCGTAGTTTCCCGAAGCGGCAAAATGAAATGGTTCGTTTACGGTCACTACGCACGTGCCAACGGTGTGCCAGCCGAGAAGGCTGACTTGAAGATCGTGTTTACCCGTTGACAGCCCGTCGAACGGGGGATACAAGGTAGCCATTCTGGAGCGACTCCTATTGGGGTGCTATGCAATTAATTGGAGGAAAGTACGGTTGAGGAGGCCTTACCAGCGAACTTTAGAGTGAACTCGTCGAGAAGAAGAGCGCGGAAGTTGCTGCTGCAAAGTTCTTTAGGTCATCGACCATGGCCTCGCCCGCCGGAGATTTAATTGCTGCAGTGAGGGCATCCATCGAATCGAAGCCGACCATTGAGATCATATGGTAAGGCGATTGCCTCGATGTTTCCCCCGAAATCGGACCTTTACTTATCACATACGAGGTAAGGCCGGGGAGTCGCTTGACCAATGGAGCGTGCGTCGCGACGTAATACTTATCGAATGCCTCAGGATCCTTAGTTGGTGCCCAGAGCGTGAGTATAACCGCCCGCGCGCCCATATCGGCACCCGCAGTCTGGGAAAGCAGGCCGGCCATTCCAATGACGCCTGCTCCGGTGAGAAGAGTCTTGCGCGAGAAAGACATAGAGTTGGCTCCTTCTGTTCGAGATGCTATGCGCGTGTTCGGCTATTTGGGGGCGCTTGCGTGTTGTCTTCCTGGAGCTTCTCAACAAGATCGGGAACGGCGGCAATGCTACTGTTCCTGCTCATTTCGGCGAGATTAGCCGACGTTTGGAGGCTCGAAAGTATCGAACGGCCGTGAATATATCGAGAAGAAGCTAAGAAGCGATCTTCCAGAGAGGCTAGTCGCGTAAGTGGCAAAGAGCTCTTTCTATCCGCTTAATCCCAGGGGTCCGCACGGCTGCACGCAAGGCATCAAGCTGCTTTCCCGGATTACGATATTCTAAGAACCGATTGCGAAGTACGGCGAGATTCGCTGTACATCCGCGATCCTGACGGTTATATTGTCGAGGTCGGACAGAGCACCGAGCCGTAGCGCGGCGTCAACAGCGCCACGTTATTAAGCGGATACCCCAGGGCTCGCATTCTCACCTGACCTCAGCGTACCGTTCACGTCGGCCAAGGGCGAATCCGGAAGGCATTGCAGCGCGCGTGACGCTGGATAGCGTTGATTACGTGGGATTTCCCGGCGCGGGGTATTTAAGGTTCCATAACCTTTGAGCTTTTCGGATGCGGCTATAGGCCGGTGCAGGTGTATGTTGAATGACTCGGCCCTAGCTTATGGGTCGGGTTCTTCCGGCACTCGAGCTTTTAAACGCCCGATGGAGGCAAAGACTGTGACGAACCAAAGTGTTTCGAAGAACGGCGCGAGCAACGAAAACGATAAAGCCGGGCGCGAGGTACTTCCCATCCCCGATCGCCCGTACACCGGGCTGATCGCTTACGACGCGAAGGACCCCGATAGCAAGTTCCCGCCGATCGAGCCTTTGCTGCCACCTAAGGGCGCACCCAACGTTCTCCTGATCCTGATGGATGACGCTGGTTTCGGAGCGACGAGCCGGTTCGGCGGCCCGTGTTCGACCCCGAATATCGAGCGTTTGGCTGCCGACGGCCTCACCTACAATCGGTTTCACGTGTGCGCTCTCTGTGCGCCGACGCGGGCAGCGCTGCTCAGCGGCCGTAATCATCATTCCGTTGGAATGGGCGTTATCACGGAGATCGCGACCTCAGCGCCCGGCTATAGCGCCGTTCGGCCGAATACCGCGGCCCCGTTGGCGCAGATCATGACGCTAAACGGCTATTCGACGGCTCACATAGGAAAGTGCCACGAGACCCCTGTCTGGCAAACGAGCCAGATGGGCCCCTTCAATCAGTGGCCGTCGGCGGGCGGCGGGTTCGAGTACTTTTATGGATTCCTTGGCGCGGAGGCGGACTGGTACGCTCCCGATCTCTTACAGGGCACGACGCCGGTTGACCCGCCCAAGACACCGGAAGAGGGCTACCACTTCGATGAGGACGTCGCCGACCACGTGATCGAATGGGTGCGCCAACAAAAGGCGTTGATGCCGGAAAAGCCGTTCTTCGTTTATTACGCGCCCGCGGGGACGCACGCGCCGCACTACGTGCATAAGGAGTGGTCGCACAAGTACAAAGGCAAGTTCGATGAAGGCTGGGACAAGCTGCGCGAACAGATTTTCGCGCGGCAGAAAAAGCTTGGCGTCATACCCGCTTCGGCCGTACTGACTCCGCGACCGAAGGAGATATCGGCCTGGGATGACGTTCCGGCGGCTCTGAAGCCCGTGTTCGCGCGGCAGATGGAAGTCTACGCCGGTTACATGGAACACTTCGATTATCAGTTAGGTCGTGTTATCGACTCGCTAAAGCGCGACGGAATACTCGACGACACGTTAGTGATTCTCATCACCGGCGACAACGGAGCGTCGGCAGAGGCGGGCCCCAACGGCACCTTCAACTGGATGATTCCGCTCAACGGGTGTCTCGACATCGAGACGCCCGAGTTCATGGCGGCGCGGATCGACGATTTCGGCACCCACAAGGCCCTCAACCATTACGC
>JBARBD010000059.1:0-7300 GCA_049792675.1 Vulcanimicrobiaceae bacterium
CGCAGCTGGCGGGTTTGCTCCGCCGCCGTGAGGGTCGCGCGGCGCGCGGGCTTGCGACGGCGCGGCTTTGCGCCGGCGGTGACGAGCTCGGCGAGGACGTAGTCGTTCTCATCGTCCACGTCGAGAACGCGCACGCGCGCGGCGTTGCCGGCGTTGTTCGCGGCGCCTTCGACCTCGGTGATGCGTCCGCCGATGACGGCGGCGGCCGAGGTGGGATTGGGAAGGCGCCCGGGCAGCAGTTCCACGACGTGCTCGTCCCCAACGCGGACCGCCTGGTCTTTCGATTCCTTAAACGCTGCGACGAGCTCGATTCTCGACTTCTCCGGATGGATCAGCGGATCGACGCGCACGTGGATCGGATGGTCGATCGCGTGCGCCAGCTCTTGGCACTCGTCTTCGTACCAAAACTCCATCTGCGCCGCGACGGTCGGCGCGACGTAGGTGACGACGTCGCCGGCGGCGCCCGCTTTGGTTTCCGCACGAATTTGCCGGAAGGTCTCGATCGCGACCGATTGCGACGACATCACGCTGCCCATGCCCGCGCAGGTCGGGCACGTGCCGCGCAGCTGCGCCCCGAGATCCTTGCCGATGCGCTTGCGGGTGAACTCCAGCAGGCCGAGGTTCGAGAACGACTGGATCGTCGCACGCGTCCGGTCGCGACGCAGACTATCCTCCATCGTCTTGATCACCTTGGCGCGCGACCCTTCCGACGACATGTCGATGAAATCGACGACGATGATGCCGCCGATGTCCCGCAAGCGCACTTGGCGCGCGATCTCTTCGGCCGCTTCGATATTCGTCTTGAGGATCGTGTCTTCGAGGTTACGCCCGCCGGTAAACTTCCCGGAGTTCACGTCGACCACGGTGAGCGCTTCGGTCGACTCGATCACGATCGAGCCGCCCGAGGAGAGGTTGATCTTCGGCTTCATGAGCTTCTGGAGCTCTTCGTCGATCTTGTAATCCTCGAAGAGCGACTTGCCTGAGTTGTAGTACTCGAGCCGCCCGATGTACTGGGGGCCGAGCAGCTGCAGGAAGTCGCGTACTTTCCGGTACTCCTCCTCGTCGTCGATCAAGACGCGGTCGACGTCGGCGGTGACGAAGTCTCGTGCCGCCTTGTAG
The DNA here is from genome assembly GCA_049792675.1 of Vulcanimicrobiaceae bacterium. Taxonomy (GTDB): domain Bacteria; phylum Vulcanimicrobiota; class Vulcanimicrobiia; order Vulcanimicrobiales; family Vulcanimicrobiaceae; genus Cybelea. The sequence continues at coordinate 1,120 of JBARBD010000059.1, forward strand.
ACCAAGTTCATGTCCTTGTGGAGCAGCGACGGCGACGCGGCGCGTTTGTACGTTTCGAGAATCCCGTGCCACATGCGAATCAGCACGCCGAGATCGGCGATGAGCTCGGCTTCGCTCGCACCCGCGGCGGCCGTGCGCACGACGGTCGCCATCCCCTCGGGGCGAATGCGCTTCATCACGTTCTTGAGCCGGGTGCGTTCGTCGGCCGAGTCGATCTTGCGCGAAACGCCGGAGTACTTGCCGGTCGGCATCAGGATCAAGTAACGCCCGGGGAGCGAGATGTTGGTCGAGATGCGCGCGCCCTTGAGGCCGCGAGGCTCCTTGACGATCTGCACGAGGACGTCGTCGCCTCGTTTGACCTTCTCGCTGATGGTAAAGCCGCTGTGCCCTTGCGTGATCTCGACGTCGCCGATGTTGAGCGGCTGCTTGTTGATGTCGTCGACGTAGAGAAAGGCGTTACGGCCGAGGCCGATATCCACGAACGCCGCCCCCATGCCTGGAAGCACGTTCTGTACTTTGCCTTTGTAGATCGAGCCGATGACTTTCTCTTCGCGCTCGATGTAGAGTTCGGCGAGTCCGCCGTCCTCGAGTATGGCGACCCGATTCTCCCACGGGTCGCACGAGATCAATATCTCGCTCGACAAATTGTCCTCAGTTGTCTCCGGGGTCGCCCTCGCCGCGCTTCCCGTTTTGCGGGGCGCTTGGCGGGCGGCACCGCGTGCCGCTCGGCGAACCTGGAAAAAAAATTCTATGAAACCGCTGCCCGGCGGCCCTTCGTCCCTCGACGGGGCCAGCCGACCTGGCTGTTGCTCCGGTTCCCGCCGGTGGAGGACCGGACCTGCAGCCCCATTTTGGAGGGCGCCTGGAACCCATTGCGTATTGCAATGCGCCAATGGCCAACGCGGGACGCGCCGCCGGCCGGCGGTTCGATCGCAGGTACGGCACGACGACCGAGGCGCTCCTCTTCCCGAGTCAGCTCGATGGAGGCGCCAAGGGCGAGGCGTACGCGCACGCGACGCATTACGAACCGGTGCCGATCGATTCGTTTCGCTCGCTCCTCGCCTGCGTGCCGGAAGGGTTCCTGCCGGGTGCGACCTTCGTCGACGTCGGCTCCGGCATGGGGCGCGCCGTTCTCCTCGCCTCGGAATATCCGTTCAAACAGATCGTCGGCATCGAGCTGGCGCCGGCGTTGCACGCGATCGCGACCGAAAACGTCGCGAACGCGCGAGGGCTCGAGCTGCGCTGCCGCGACCTGCGCCTGCTCTGCGGCGACGCGCGCCGCCGTCGCTTTCCAAAGGGAGATCTCGTCGTCTTTCTTTTCAATCCGTTCGACGAGATCGTGCTGCGCGAGACGCTCGAGAGAATCGTTTCGTCGCGGGCGCGGGGTGCCGGCGTGATCGTGCTCTATCACACGCCGGTCCATCGCGACGTGCTCGCAGAGTATGCGAGCGATACGCTCGCCGATTCGCCCGGCGAGTTCGCCGTCCGGATGGCGCTCTAGGAGCGGGCTAAGCGTTACCCAGCACGTCGCGGTCGCGCTGCGAGTAGATGTTCAGCAGGATGCCGAGCGCGGCGAAGTCGGTCAACATCGCCGAGCCGCCGTACGACATGAATGGCAACGGGATCCCGGTAATCGGCATGATGCCGATCGTCATGCCGACGTTGACGAGCATGTGGAAGAAGAGCATACCGACCAGTCCGCTTGCGAGCAGAAAGCCGAAGCGGTCGAGCGCCGCGAGCATCGTTCGAACGCCGCCGTAGATGACCGCGGCGTAGAGCCCGAGCAGCACCAACGCGCCGACGAAACCCAACTCTTCGGCGAGCACGGTAAAGATGAAATCGCGCGAGTGCTCGGGGACGAAGTTGAGCTGCGTCTGCGTGCCGTGGTAGAGGCCGCGGCCGAACCACTCCCCGTTGCCGACGGCGATCTTCGATTGGTCGAGATTATAACCCGAGCCTTGCGGATCGGCCTTGGGATTGAGGAAAACGAAGAGCCGCGCTTTTTGAAACGGCTTGAGCACGGCGTTGGTGCCGATCGCCGCGGCGGCGACGACGAGCATCCCGAGCGCGTAGATGCCGAAATCGCCGAGTTTAGGAAGCGCGAAGAAGAGCTCGACGGTGAGGATCGCGACCAGCACGAGCGAGGTGCCGAGATCCGGTTGCTTGAGAATCAGCAGCGCGGGTATCGCGACGGTCAAGAGCGGCTTCCAGATATCCTGGAGGTTCTCGTACGTTCCGCGGCAGAGCACCGCCGCGAGCGCGATCGCGATGACGAGCTTTGCGGGCTCCGACGGCTGAAACGTTCCGAGCGGACCGAGCGAGATCCACCGTTGCGCGCCCATCGCGCTGTGACCGCCGCGCAAGATGAAGAGCAGGAGCAGCAAGTTGATGAGGTAGAGTCCCGGCGCCCAGCGTTGCCAGGTGCGATAATCGACCAACGATAGGCCGATCATCGTCGTCACGCCGAGCAGTAGATAGAGGATTTGCTTCTTGAACTCGCCGGTCGGATCTGCGGCGTGCAGCCCAGCCGAGCGAATGCAGAGCAGCCCGATCAGCGAAATTGCGACGCCCGCGATCGCAAGCGTCCAGTTGAAGTTGCGTACGTACCGCTTTGCGCCGCTACCGAGTGATAGTGTCGGGACCGCCATGCACCGGTCTTCGCGACGGCGAGCCGGGCCCCCACGGCGACCGCGCCACGGCGCCCTGCGGGTGAAAAACCGGCCGGCCGCGCGGACGGACCCGCAGCTTACCGCTGACCGCCTGCTCGACGCGCGCGCGGGCGATGCGCACGTACTCCTCCGATGTATCGGCGCCGGCCGCGCGCCGGCCGTGCATGACCGCGGCAACGCAGCTCGTCCCGACCCCCATGAACGGATCGACGACGAGATCGCCTTCGCCGGTCAAAGCGAGGACCAAGCGCTCGACGAGCTCGACCGGAAACTGACAGGGATGGATCGTCTTCTCGACGTGGTTGTGCTTGACGTTCGGAATGACCCAGACGTCGCCCGGGTTCTTGCCCAGCGGATTGCTCGAAAACTCGCCCGCTTTGGGCCCCTTGAAGTACCGCTTGCCCGGATACTTTTGGGGTACGCGGATCGGATCGAGGTTGAACGTGTAGCTCGGCCCGGGGCGCGTGAACCAGAGGATCGTCTCGTACCGTCCGCTCAATCGCCGAGAGCAGTGCAAGCCGTGCTCGAAATGCCAGACGATCCGGTTACGCAGAACGAGTCCGTGTTTGACGAAGAGCGGATACAAGAGAACGTCGAGCGGCGTCACGACGTTATCGCGGACGTGATTGCCGACTTGCCAGCAGACGCTTCCGCGCTCGGATAGCCGTTGCGCGCAGGCCTCGATCACGCGCTCCTGCTGCGCGAGGTACTCGTCGATCGTGGCGCGCCGCTCGTAGCTCTTCCCGATGTTGTAGGGAGGCGAGGTCACGAAGAGCGCGACCTCGCCTTCCGGTATGCGTCCGAGGAGCTCGCAAGCGTCGCCGTGATGGAGCACGGCGCGATTTTTCAATTCGCCGCGACGGGTGCGGGCGCGACGGCCGGCGCGGAAGCGGCAGCGTTGTGTGCTTTCTTACGGCGGCGGCGCTTGCGCGACGGCTCTTTGCGCTCGCCGTTTGCCGAGGCCGCCGGCTCGGGCGTCTCGGCGGCGGCCGCCGCGGGCTCGGCGGGCTTCGGCGATCCGTCGGCCTTCGGCCGGTTGACCGAGAGAATCGGAACGTTTGCGAGCATCGCCAAGGTCGAGTCCTGACGCTCGAAGCTGACGTCGATCCGTTCGCGATCGACTTCGACGTAGCGCGAGATCACGTCGACGAGGTCGCGTTTCATCCCGTCGATGATCTCGGGCGCGAGTTCGAGATGGTCGGTCATCAAAACCAGCCGCAACCGTTCCTTTGCGGTCGCGCTCGACCCCGGCTGGCCGAAGAGCCGCCTCAAGAACTCGATCACGAACGCTTCCCTCCCAAGACCGCACCGATGCGCTCGAAGAGCGACGTCTTGGGCGCGAGCGGCATCGGCGCCGCTACGTCTTCGCCGGCGACGCGCGCCGCGATCGCGTGATACGCGGCCCCGGTCGGCGTCTCTTTGCGTAACGCGAGCGGCTCGCCCCGGTTGGTCGTCACGATGATCTCGGGCTCGTCGGCGATCGTCCCGAGCAACGGCAGGCGCAGGATCGCGTTGACGTCTTCGACGGAGAGCATCTTGCCTTTCTTGACCAGCTGCGGGCGCAGGCGGTTGATGACCAGCTGCGGGCGAAAGCGGTTGCCCAGCAGCCCGACCACGCGGTCGACGTCGCGGACGGCGGAGACTTCCGGCGTGCAGACGACGATCGCTTCGTCCGCGCCGGCGACGGCGTTCTTGAAACCGAGCTCGATACCAGCCGGGCAATCGATCAGAACGTAATCGAAGCGCTCGCGCAGCCGCTCGATCAAGGCGGTCATCTTGGGCGTTTCCACCTCGTCCTTCTCGCGCGACTGCGCCGCTGCGAGCAAGAAGAGGTTCTCGCTATGCTTATCGGGGACGAGGGCGTCGTCGAGCTCGGCGCGCTCTTCGAGCACGTCGAGCAGATGGTATTTGACCCGGCTCTCCAAGCCGAGCAAGATATCGAGATTGCGCAGGCCGACGTCGGCATCTACCAAGGCGACGCGAACGCCGCGCTGCGCGAGCGCGACGCCGAGGTTCGCGGTCGTCGTCGTCTTGCCGACGCCGCCTTTGCCGGAGGTCAGCACGATCGCGCGTCCGAGTTTCGCCGGCGCGGAGCCGGCTTCGGGTTCCGGTTGGACCGGTTGTACGTTGTGCACCTCTACCCCACTTTCAACGCGCCGATGAGGCGCCCGAGAAAACTCTGGTTCTCGAAGCTCGTGAATGGGACGATCTCGCCTTCGAGGCGACGCGCGATCTTCTCGTAGACCGCGCTCAAACGGTTCGACTCGTTGAGCACGATCGGTTCGCCGCGGTTGGTCGTGTCGATGACTTCTTCGTCATCGGGCACGATGCCGAGCAACTCGATCGAAAGCACCTCGCAGACGTCTTCGACCGAGAGCATGTCGCCGCTGCGCACCATCTCGGGACGCAAGCGGTTCACGATCAAGCGGATCGGCTTCCCGGCTTCGCTGATCTTGCCGACGACGCGATCGGCGTCGCGAATCGCGCTCACTTCCGGCGTCGTGACGACGATCGCCTCGGCCGCCGCGGCGACGGCGTTGCGAAAACCGGTCTCGATCCCGGCCGGCGAGTCGATCAACACGTAGTCGGCCTGCTCGGCGGCCTGCTGCGCGATCGCCGTGAACTGTTCGGGCGTGATCGCGTCCTTCTCGCGCGTCTGCGCCGCGGGAAGGATGAAAAGCGAATCGAAGCGCTTGTCCTTGATCAGCGCTTGACGCAGTTGGCAGCGCCCTTCCGCAACCTCGATCAGGTCGAAGACGATGCGCTTCTCGAGGCCGAGCACCAGGTCGAGATTTCGCAGGCCGATATCGGCGTCGATCAAGACGACCCGCTTACCCCGCTTGGCGAGCGTCGCGCCGAGGTTGGCGGTCGTCGTCGTCTTGCCGACGCCCCCTTTTCCCGACGTGACGACGATTCTGCGCGCGCTCACACCGACGTCCCCGTGCCTTCGAGCTCGACGAGCCGGTCGAGCGCCAGGATCACGATGCGTCCGCCGCGCGCGACGGCGGCCTCCGGCGCCGTGCTTGTGCGCGGCTTCGTCTCGGTATCGGCGGCGATAAAACTGGCAATTCGCAACTGCGTCGCCGCGAGATCGACCGCGTAGATGCGCGCCGATTCGTCGCCCTGCGCGCCCGCGTGCGCGATCCCGGCCAACCGCCCGAAGACCAGAATGTCGCCGGTCGCGATCAGCTCGGCCCCCGGGTTGACGTCGCCGACGACGACGATGTTGCCGGTGTGGTGGAGCGTTTGGCCCCCGCGCAGCGTCGCGGCATGGTAGAGCGTCCCCGGCGGGGCGTCCACGAGATGGAGCGCCGCCACCGAGCGAACCCGCTCCGGCGTTTCGGGGACCAATCGCGGGACGCTTGCTTCGCCACGTTTACGGCGCGCGGCAATGTCGCGCCGCGCGCCCTCGAAGTCGGCTACCAGCGAACGGGCCGCTTCCGAGAGCGGCACGTCCGGCGAGCGCAGCGCCCGCCGCCGCTCGAGCTCCTCATCGCGGACCGGTGCCCGCT
>JBARBD010000060.1:0-1579 GCA_049792675.1 Vulcanimicrobiaceae bacterium
GCCGGCGGCCGCGAGCGCGTCGCGATCGTCGGCGCCGGCATCGCGGGATTAGTCGCCGCGATGCACCTGCGCGACGCCGGCATTGCCTCGACGATCTACGAATCGTCGGCGCGCGTCGGCGGACGGATGCATTCGGAACGGAAATACTGGGATCAGGGTCAGCACACCGAGTGGTGCGGCGCGATGGTCGACTCGACCCACGCCAACATCCACCAGCTGGCGCGACGCTTCGGGCTGCGCCTGCTCGATACGCACGCCGCGTGGCCGGCGCACGCGCGCGATACCTGCTATCTCGACGGTCGTTACTACCCGATGACGCAGGCCGACCGCGACTTCGCCAAGATCTACCCGACTCTGCAAAAGCAGCTCGGCAGCGTCGACCCGGTGACGACGTATAAGAATGCGACGCCCACGGCACGCCGCCTCGACGCGATGAGCATGCGCGATTGGATCGTCCGCTACGTGCCGGGCGGGCTCGAGACGCAGCTCGGGCGGCTGATCGCGCAATCGTACTCGAACGAGTACGGGCGCAACCTCTCCGAGCTGAGCGCGCTCAACCTCGTGCTTCAGCTGGGCCAGCAGCTCGACTTCGCCAAGACCGGCCGGCTCAACGTGCTGGGCTACTCCGACCAGCGTTACATCTTGGCCGACGGAAGCCAAGCGCTGCCCGAAGCGATCGCGGCCTCGCTGCCGGCCGGCAGCATCCTGTTCGAGCGCCGCTTGACCGCGGTCCGCCGCGCCAAGAGCGGCTCGTACGAGCTTTCGTTCGAGCATCGCGGCGCGAGCGAGACGGTGACCGCCGAGCGCGTCGTGCTCGCGATTCCGTTCATCACGTTGCGCGCCGTGGACTACGCCGGCGCGGGTTTCGATTCGGGGAAGACCAACGCGATCGAGAATCTCGGCTACGGCTATCATACGAAGCTGCATCTGCAGTTCGATCGCCGGGCCTGGATGCGCGCCGGTCACCCGTGGCCCGAGCCCACGACCGGACAGATTTGGACGACGCTGCGCGTACAGAGCGCGCTCGACTACTCGCTGGGGCAAGCCGGCTCCGACGGGTTGATCGAGGCCTTTACCGCCTCCGACCCCGCGATGCTCGACACGGCGCAAATGCCCTACGCGACCATCGCCGATTCGGCGGAAGTCGGCGTTCGCGTCAAGGGTTTCTTCGCGCAACTCGATCGGATTTGGCCGGGCGTCTCGTCGACGTGGAACGGAAAGGCGACGCTCGGCAACGCACAGGCCGACCCCAACATCCGCGCGAGCTACTCGTGCTGGCTCGTCGGGCAGTACACGACCATCGCCGGACACGAGCCGACCCCGCAAGGACGCGTCCACTTTGCCGGCGAGCACACGTCGCTCGAGTATCAGGGCTTCATGGAAGGCGGCGCGCAGTCGGGCTTCCGTGCGGCCGACGAGATCCTCGCCGACTACCGGATTAAGGTTGTCGGAGCGGGCCGCTAGCGCTTCGGAGTTTATTTGCACATAGTCGGAACCGCGGGGCACGTGGATCACGGGAAGTCGGCCCTCATCGCTGCCCTCACCGGAACGCATCCCGATCGCTGGATCGAAGAACAGT
>JBARBD010000061.1:0-4477 GCA_049792675.1 Vulcanimicrobiaceae bacterium
TGGGGCGGCACGAGCGTCGGCGCTCCGGCAATCGCGGCGATCTACGCCCTCTCCGGAAACACCGCCGGCGTCCCGGCATCCATCGCCTACGCGAATCCCGGCGATCTGTATGACGTGACCAGTGGCAGCAACGGTAGCTGTGTGCCGGCATATCTCTGCACCGGCGAAGTCGGCTACGACGGCCCGACGGGCCTCGGAACGCCCAACGGCTTAGGCGCCTTCTAGCCGCCGCGCGTTCCCGCTAAACGAAGGCCGCAACAACGTTGCGGCCTTCACTTTAAGCGCCGTACCAGCGGAGATGCGGCCAGATCGCCGAGAGCGGCGCGACGGGATCGCGGCAAAGATAGATCGGCGCCGGCCCTTCGACAATCTGCTTATACGGCTCGCTCGACGTGCGGACGAGATCGCATTGACGGTAGAAGCGGCGCAGCAGATCGATGCGCGTTGCGCCGATCGCGATAAGCGGGTTGCCGTCGTAGCCGCGTGTTCCCCAGAGGTAGTAGGTGTTTTGGCTCGATATTGCGGGCGGCAAGCCGTAGGCCGGGCCGAAGAAGTCGAGTGCGCCGGCGTCGCCGTAGGTGTCGGCGTAGACCGCCGTTCGCTCGCGCTCGGCGGACGGCAGCGACCCGTAGACAACGGCAACGTCGCGCGCCAAGCGTTCCCAGCCGAACTCCTCGGCGAAAACCGGTTGAATCAGCATCGCCGGTGCGCCGCCGCGTCCGGTCAAGCCGAGAGCTCGCGAATAGGCGATCAGCCCGTCAACCGGCAGAACCGGGAGCGAGAGCGGAAGCGTGACGACGGCGACGCCAACCAGGAGCGCAAACAACGTCGCGCGCAACGCCACCGCGGCGCGCTCGAGCGCAACCGCGCCGATCGCCAGCAGCGCGGCGTAGATGCCCACGATGTAATAGCCCTTGGCCGACAAGGCCACGGCGAAGACAAAAACCACCACGTAAGCAATAGACACGAAGCGAAGGTCGCGCAGCGCAGCCAGGCGGAACGGCGCGACGATGCCGGCGATCCAGACCGGCGCCGCCAGCGGATTGGTGTAAACCAACTGCTCGAGCGCGAAGCTGAACGCATTCACCACCGCGCTGCGGTACTCGAGCGCGACGCCGTTCGCAAACGCAGGGCGGTGGCTCGCGTCGCCGCGCAACACCTCGACGATCGGCCAGCCGTGCGCGCCCTGCCAGAGCAGATTCGGTGCGAGCAAAAGCACCGCGGTTCCGGCGCCCCAGGCGAGAAGCGGCCAGCGCAAAACCCGCCGCTCCGGTGTCGCGAGCAACCCCGCCAGGATGCCCGCCACAAGCAGAAAGATCGAGTACTTGCCGTACGCGCCCAGCGCGACGGTTACGCCGAGCGCGACGCCCCAGAGCGGCGACGGCGCGGGCGCGCGCACCACGCGGATCGTCAAATAGACGGCGAGCGTCCAGAAAAGCGGCTCGAACGAGGTCGTCGTCAGGGTATTGCCGAGCAGCAGATAGGCCGGCAGCAGCAGCGTCGCGGTCCCGGCTAGCAACTGCGCGAACGCGCCGCCACCTAGCTCGCGCGCGAGGCGCACCGCGAGATAGACGGTAAGCGCGGCGGCGAGGATCGGCAGCGCGCGTAACGCCAGGAGATGGTAGCCGGCCGGCGACGCGAGCCAGGCCGCAAACGCCACCAGCGGCGGCTGATCCACGTAGCCCCAGGCGAGATGCTTGGCGGCCGCGATGAAGTAGAGCTCGTCGCGGAAGTAGCCGTAGCGCCAGGCCGTTGCGGCGTGCAGCGCGATCGCCAGCAGCGCCAGCCCGACGCCGATCACGCCGCGCGCCGGGCGCTCGCGAGCAGACTCAGGGCGAATCCGCAGACGCCCGACCATATCCACGAACCGAGTGCGACGTTCCAATCCCACCACAGGCGATCGGTGAGCAGCGTGCCGAGCAGGTAGACGCCGATGTACGTCATCGGCACGAGCACCGAGAACCAGCGGAAGGATCGCACGCCGCCAACCGATGGATGCGGGTTGTACCGCGCCACGAAGGCGTCGGCGAACAGGCCGGTGATCAGCGACTGCGCGAGGGTGACGGCCAGTAGCGGCGTGTGGTTGGTGAAGGCGGCGGCCGCGGGCGCGTTGCCGAGAACGTAGACGACCGTCAGCATCCCCGGACACGGGTGGATGCGCGAAACCAGCCAGAGCGCAAAACCGGCGACGAGCGTGCTCTGGAAGATCACGATCAGCACGCCGCTCGAAACTTTGTAGTATCCGATCGCAAGCGACGTAAGATAGTGCTGCGTGAAGGGCGCGATCGGCGGCGGCGAGTCGGTGTGCCCGGCGGCCGGGTCGAAGGCGTACGCCGTGCCGAAGTGGACGAGAAGCAGCCAGGTCGCGAGTCCGAGCGCGAGCGGCAGCTGTCGCGCCAGGGTCGTCGAGTTCAAGCGGTCGGCGAGAACCGAGCGAATCGGGCCGCTCGAGAGAAAGAAGATGCCCAAGCCCAGGACTTGATGCGTCGGGCTGAGCAGCGCGTCGACGCCCTCCTCGATCCCCAGCACGCCGTGCCAGATCATATCGCCGATCCCGGCAAAGACGAAGATCGGGATGCCGAGCAGCGCGACGCGGTACGGACGCGGAAAGACGTCCTGCCAGCGATAGCCGCGCCTGTGCTGCAAGACGGCAAACGCCGTCAGCACCGCCGCCATCGCGAGCATGCCCGAGTAAAAGACCGCGTGGTACGGCGTGAAGAAGTTCTCGACCGGTACGTGACCGTGTGCCCACGCGTCGAGAAAAAATCCGCCGGAAATCCAGACGCCACAGATGCCCACCGCATAATCGAGCGCGAGACTGCGCGGAGCCGCGTGCTGCTGCAGCATGTCGGTGGGCCTTTCCCGGCGGTCGGGCGAGCGCCTTCTCCGGGCAGGTGGCGTCCCGGGCGGCTTCGTAGGTCTCCATACGTGGCTCTTCGTATCGGAGCGTTCTCTTGTGCGGTACTGCTCGCGGCGTGCGCGTCGCGTGTTCCCGGCGTTCCGTCGAACGTCGCGGTCGGGTTCGCCGGCCTGCCGACGCCGCGCGTCGAGCCGAACGATGCGCCGCCGAAAATTCTCGGAATGCGCTTCTCCTCGCTCGACGTGCGCCGCGGCCAGACCTGGTCGGGCTCGATCGTCGCCGGCACCAACGTCGCAAGCGTCGAAGTGCGCACCAACCTCTTCTCGATCAACGTTCCGCACGTGCAGCCGGGGCGCTTCGTCTTCGTGCTCGAAGTGCTCGACACGCCGCCGATCTTCGTGCGCACCTACCGCCTGCGCGTGATCGCGCGCAACAGCGCGGGCACCGAGTACGAAGAAGATCTGCCGTTTCGTATCCGATGACGCAAGCGCGCTACGAGATCTCCGGCAAGGTGCTCACGATCGTGCTCGATCGGCCCGAGCGCAAGAATCCGTTGACCTTCGAGCTCTACGCCGCGCTGCGCGACCGCTTTCGCGCGCTCTGCGACGAGCCGGCCGTCAAGGCGATCGTGCTGACCGGCGCCGGCGCCGATTTCTGTTCGGGCGGCGACGTCCACGAGATCATCGGACCGCTTACCAAGCGCACGCCCGACGAGCTGCTCGCATTCACCCAGATGACCGGCGACCTCGTCAAGGCGATGCGCCGTTGCCCGCAGCCGATCGTCGCGGCGATCGACGGCGTCTGCGCCGGCGCCGGAGCGATCCTTGCGATGGCGAGCGACCTGCGTTTTGGCACCGAGCGTTCGCGCGTCGCCTTTCTCTTCGTACGGGTCGGATTGGCGGGGAGCGATATGGGCGCGTGCGCCATGCTGCCGCGCATCGTCGGGCTCGGCCGCGCGAGCGAGCTGCTCTACACCGGGCGCGCGATGCCCGGAGCGCAAGCCTACGACTGGGGTTTCTACAACGAGCTCTGCCAGCCAGATCGACTGCTGGCGCGCGCCCAAGCCTTTGCGAGCAGCCTCGCGAACGGACCGGCGCTGGCGCACGCGATGACGAAGAAGATGCTCTTCGAAGAGTGGGCGTTGCCGCTCGACGTCGCGATCGACGCCGAGGCCAAAGCGCAGGCGATCTGCATGCAGAGCAACGATTTCCGGCGCGCCTACGAAGCCTTTGCCGCCAAGCGCGCACCCGAGTTCGAGGGCGACTGATGCACGCCAGCCTCGCGTGGCCGTTCTTCGACGAAGAGCATCGCGCGTTCGCCGCTGCCCTCGAGCGCTGGCTCGCGCAAGCCGAGGTCTTCGACGACGAGAACGATCCCGATGCGAGCTGCCGCGCCTGGGTGCGCGCGCTCGCCGAGGGCGGTTGGCTGTGCGCCTGCGTTCCGGGCCTCTACGGCGGCGTGCGTGCCGACGTGGACGCGCGCACGCTCTGCCTCGCGCGCGAACGGCTCGCGCAGCGTTCCGCGCTCGCCGACTTTGCGTTTGCGATGCAAGGGCTCGGTGCCGGGCCGCTCGTGCTCTTCGGCAGCGCCGAGCTTGCGCGCCGCTATCTGCCGAAA
>JBARBD010000062.1:0-4652 GCA_049792675.1 Vulcanimicrobiaceae bacterium
AGTGCTCGTCGCCCAAGTTGCATATAACGCCGCGGCGCTCAAGGACCCAAGTGCAGACGCGACTTTCCGAGGAGCCCTGGCGGTCCTTCCGGCTTGGGAAGGCATTAGCGCGAAGACGCGTGCCGATATCACCGCGTTGCAGGGCGTTCCCTACGCATCCAAAGGTGGCAAATGGGAAGACATAAATGCCGCGGCGACGGCCGTCGTCCTCGATATCGTGAACGAGAAATGATTTGAGCAAATGAAGCGTTCCCAAGTCAGCCGGTCTGCGCTAATCAGCTGCCTGCCCGCGGCGGCATCGCGTTAAGCACGAGAACGCTCTTCGCAATGCCGGTACGCGCCCTACTGTTCGGGCTCATCCTCATCGCGGGAGCATCACCGAGCCCGAGCCCATTGACCGGGCCTCAAGACGCGCAGCCATGCGCGTTTGGAAACCCATATCACTACGCTTTACCGTGCGCGCCCTTTACAACGGCCACGGTTCGCATTCTGGCAAAGATTCCAGCCAGCGCCTTCGGCAAAAGTGTCCAGCCTGAGAACATCGTCACGCTCAGTGACGGCTCGGTGATGGTGCGAACAGATCGTGCGGGACTTTTTCGCATCGTGGGCGGGCGCATCATAAGGCTCTGGCGGCCTAATCCAGTCTGCGGGCCAAGGGATCATTTCTGGTTCGATCTCGTAGGATCGTTCGGCGATCAAACCATCCTTCAGCATTCGCAGAAGGAGATCACGAGCGTGCGAACTGACGGCTCGCTTTCGTTCAGGTGGCCTTTGCAGTTCGGACAGGTGGCCGAGGGCGCCAATGGCGTCGCTTGGTTCCTCGAGGGCGGCAGCGAGAATGCGGCGCTTTACGCGTATTTTCCGCGTACGCGCGAGCGTCTTGCGCTCACGCTACCGAAACCGGTCCGCAGAATTTTTGCATCCCCGAACGGCGGCGTCTACGCTGCGACGTCCGACGGGCTCTTCAAACTCGACACGTCCCCGACCATCCACGCTCGAGTCGCTAACGCTCCAGTCCCGACTTCCGACGAGCTGGATTTAGATTGGACCGTCCCATCGGTGCAGGCTGTGGGTCGCGACGGGTCGCTCTGGGCGTCGACAGCTACGCAGGTCGTTCACGTACACCCCGACGGTACGGTTCGCGTCATGCGTCTCATTCAGCCGCCATCCTCTATGTCAATGCCCGGGGCGCCGCTGCAGGTCAGGATGGCGCCCGACAGTTCAATCTGGATATCGCGCCACGAGCTCGTTCGGATTACTGACGACGATCGCGTTACGATGCTGCCGGTTCCGCCAGATAACGATTTCGCCGGAGAGCTCGCTTTTGGCCCCGACTCGAGCGTTTGGACAGTGGTACGCGACGCTCAGACGCAGCAAGCGCTGGGGATTGTTAATTTCATGCCCTCTCCCAACCGTTCCGGCACCGTATCCTCGCCGTTCGAAAGGAACGCTGCTGCCTCGCAATCTGAGAGCGACGAGACGCCCTGCCCGCCGCCAACGGCTCCCCCAACGCCGTCTCCGCCATTGCCGCCGGCTACGCAAGCCGTGGATTTTGTATACGCAGCAAACGAAGAGCCGAGCAGCGTATCGGCGTATTGGGTGGACCGCGACGGGAAGCTCATTCCCGTTAGGGGCTCACCGTTTCGCACGGGAAGCGTGCTGCAGAGCGTCACGATTGACCCGACCGGACGATTTTTATATGCCGCGGGCTGGGACGGTGGGATAACGGCTTATGCAATCGTTGCCCGAACGGGGGCGCTCCACGCCGTCGCCGGTTCGCCCTTCGCTGCCGGCCGCGGCCCAACGTCGGTCGCCATCGATCGGGGCGGAACATATGCCTACGCGAACAACATCAATTCTGGGGATATCTCCGTCTATTCCATCGACGCACACAGCGGCGCGCTGGCGCCGGTCGAAGGCTCACCGTTCGCGATGGGCCGCGTTCCCTATCGCCTCGTGCTCAATCCAAGACGACATGTCGCCTACGTCGTTTTCAACTCGTCTATCGGAACGTTCGACACGGCGGGCGGGCATTTCAAGCAACTTGGAGAGACGAGGATCGTGAACGGCCGAGGCGGAGGCCTGGATATCGCTATCGACCATGACGGCGATCGTCTTTACGCAACGAATGACGGCGCCAGTACGATCTCGACTTATACCGTCGATGGGCACACCGGGGCCCTACAGCCGATTCCGGGGGCGCCGCTCAAAGCCGGCGTCGGACCTCAGGATGTTCGCGTAGACCCCAGCGCGCGTTTCTTGTACGTCGCGAACCTAAATGGCAGTATCTCGGCTTATGCGATCGACAGAGTGACCGGCGGATTGACCACGATCGTGGGTTCACCCTTCCGCGGTTCGGACGGCCCACAAGCCATGACGATCACTCCGGACGGTAAGTTGCTCTACGCAACAAACTTTAGCTCGCGGAGCGTTGCCGGTTTTGCAATAGACCAGCGAACCGGTGCGCTAGAGCCGGTCGCGGGATCGCCTTTTCAGGCCGGCGGTCACCCCTGGGGCATGGCATCGTGTCGTCGCGTCGGTAACCGCTGCAGGCCCTATTGACCCTGGAAGCATGGGCGCGGATATTTTCGCGAAGCAGATGAAGAGCTCAAGCCGCCTATTAGTCCGCGCTCGAGGGAATAGCTCGCATTCCCGCTGCGCAGCGCCTCGCACAAGGAACCGACGGCACTCACCCGGTCGCGCCCCTAATCCTCTTGAAGGGTACATTGTACGGCACGACGGAATATGGCGGCGCTAACCAAAACGGAACGGTCTTTGCGATAACCCCTTAACGGAGCGAGGGATTCAAGTATGCACACTTCAGGACTAAGCCGTCACGCGCTGACATGCTGCATCACCGCTGCATTGCTCGCCGGCTGCGGCGAATCGCAGCCGCCGATCAGCGCCCCGGGCACGATGCCGCTCGCGCGTGGCGCACCGCCAGACGTTAGGGGCATATATCGCGGGACGTATACGGAAACCAAAGATGGTAAAACGCTGAAAGGCAAAGTAAAAATCATCGTGCGGGAAATTCGAGCGAAGATTTCCGGTAAGTTCGATATCAGAGGCAATGACAACCCATTTAATGCTGACTTCTCCGGAAGGGCTGAGCAGTCGTCGCACGGGGCCGAACTGCACTTTACGATTGTGGATCTGGGTGGTTACGATTTGAATGCCGAGGCGCACGCCCTGGTCACCCATGACCGCCTAACGGGAAAAGCCCGCGCAGGGCGCTCTGGCAGCTCGCAAACCTCTTACTGGAAGTTCGAGGCAATACGATCGCGAGGGACGTCTCAACCTTAGGTGGCCCCCGGCTGCGTCTGCGGGGGGCTGACGCGGCCGGCCCGAAATGATGCTGAGCACCGTGGCGGTTACGGAGCGAGGAGCAAGGCAAGATGAAAAGCCGTGATTTCAGCCGGCACGCGCTGACATGCTGCGTCGCTGCGGCGATGCTCGCGGGCTGCGGCGGAACGCAGCCGAGCACGAACGATCCTAGTACGGGAGTTCAACCCGCAAGGCGCTCTCCGCAGAAAGCTCTCCAGGGATACTACCTAGCGACATTCACGACTGTAGTCGGGAGTGGTCCCTCATCTCTTTGCCTTCGTTTTATGCCTTCTGGCAATTGGTCCAGTACCGGTAGCGGCGGCGTTAACGGGACCTACCTAACCTCAGGAAAGACATTGTTCGCGTCCGCCAATTGGCTCCCATCACCCGCTGTTTATCTGACGTTGCAAGGCTCTGTTAATGCGAAACAGGGCTTCGGTACATTCATCGTCACCGCGCAGAACGGCGACGCAAACGGCGGCGGCACGTTCACCATGACGGGTAAGCAAAACAAGTCCTGTAGCTGAGGCACTGCGCCCCCCTTCTTCTGAGGCATGCAAGAATGACGACTTTCGAGGTAAGCCGCCGCGCGCTATGGATAAGCGCGGCCACGGCACTGCTGGCCGGGTGCGGTGGGTCGCAGCTGCCGATCGGCACGCCCAGATCGGATGCACTGGCTGCGCGGCCATTGACTGCATACACTTCGCTTTACAGCTTTCAGGGCAAACCCGACGGCGAGGCTCCGGAAGCCCGCGTTATTCCGTTCGATAATGTGCTCTACGGCACGACCTCGGCCGGCGGAACGAAGTGCGCACGAAGGGGATGTGGCACCGTATTCAAGCTCACATCTGATGAGCGGGAACTCGTGCTCCACCGCTTTCAGGGCGTGCCCGATGGAGCGGAGCCGCTCGCGGAGTTAGTCGCTTCAGGGAAAGAGCTTTACGGTACGACGTATAACGGCGGTGCGGTTTGCACGTCTCACAAACACAACCTCGCTGGATGCGGAACCGTTTTCGAAATCAGCGTTTCCGGGGCCGAGCAAGTGCTGCACCGCTTCATGGGTATCCCGGATGGAGCCTACCCGCAAGGACCTTTGACCGAAATGAATGGCAGGTTCTACGGCACGACGACGAGCGGCGGCCAGGAGTGCGCTAGGGAAGGCGACGGATGCGGAACGGTGTACACGATCGACTCATCGGGGAAAGAACGCACGCTCTATCGGTTCTCCGGCGAACCGGACGGAGCGCTTCCTATCGGTAACCTCGTATCGCTTAATGGCATTCTCTACGGCACAACTTACAATGGCGGAACATCTGATGAGGGGGCCG
>JBARBD010000063.1:0-2632 GCA_049792675.1 Vulcanimicrobiaceae bacterium
CGTACCGTGGCGTTCTGCAGGTTCGGAATCAACCAGACGTTGGTCGTTACCGCAATCGGCTGCGCGAAGGTCCGCGCGACCGACGCGAACTTGACGCGCACGACGGTGTCGACGACGCGCCGCAGCACGTCGGTAAGCGTTTCGGAGACCTTGCTGAGCGCCCGCAGGTACGGCTCGCGCAGTACCGGCGTCAGGTCGATGCCGCCATTCTCTAAGACCGTGTTGGCGATATTGCAATAGGCCACGATTCGCGAAGAAAAATCCGAGATGTTCGAGCTGAGCGTTCCGTCCGGCTGGACGATTGCCGCAACGCGCGCCGCCGCACCCGCAGCGCGGCTTGCGTGGGGGCCGCAAATATATTGGCCCGCGCGCGAGCGCAGTTCGAGCTCGAAACGATCGTTGAAGCCGATCCGGATCACGTCGCCTTGGCCGGGTTCGGCGCTGACGTTGCCGCGCCGCGCGGTGATCCGAAACTCGGTGGGGACGTACTTCGAACCGACGAGTTTGGTGTTGAGGTAATCGGCGATGATCGTGCGGACGTCGGCAAAGCCGTCGTCCGACGAGGCCCGCACCGCGCGCCAGCCGGAGTTCAAGACGGTGCTCGACCCGGAGCGGTTCAACGCTTGTTGGACGTTGAGCAAACGGACCGAGATCGGAATCGCAACGACCGATGGTTCGACTTGCTGCTGAGGCGGGAACGAGGTCGCTCGCGGCGGCGCCGGTGGGAACGCGCAGCCGTGAAGCGCGAATGCGGCGAGCAGTAGTGCCGCCCGGGCCGTGCCGGATGATCTCATGATCGAGATGATTTCATGCTTGAAACGAGAATTCCGCCCTCGGTGTTGACCCAGCTCTATTTCAACTCCAACCCGTGGGTCGTCCCCATCGGACTGCTCCTGGTGCTGGGTCTTGCCGTCGAGGTTCCGGTCTTGTACGGCAAGAGTCTCGTGTCGAAGTTGACGCTTAGCGATGACGGCTGGAACGTTATTCAAGGCGCTATCCTGGGGCTGGTCGCCTTTATGCTCGGCATCTCGTTCTCGCAGTCGGAGGGGCGTTTTGACGCGCGCCGCACGTTGGTGGTGCAGGAGGCAAACGCGATCGGCACGACGTGGCTTCGGTCCGATCAGCTTCCGGTGCTCCAAGGGCGCCGCTTCCGCGCCGTGCTGGTCGATTACACGGCGACGCGCCTCCATGCCTACGAGCATCCGATGTCGGTCGAAGCGCGCGAGGTCGCGCAAGCGCGCAGCGACGCCGACCAGGCGCAGATGTGGGCGATCGCAACGAGCGCGTTGCGCGCGCACCCGCAGAACCTCGGTCTCTCGTTGCTGATGACGGCGCTCAACGACACGATCGACGTCTCGTCGGAGCAGCTAGCCGCACTTACGCATCACGTGCCCACGACCATCGTCTCGCTGACGCTCTGGCTGGTGATCCTCGGCGCGACCCTGATCGGGCTTGGCTTCGCGCGCGCCGGCAGTAGCCCGCGCGCCTTGGCCGTGATCTACGTCCTCGCTTCGACGCTGGTCGTCGTAATGGTCTTGGATCTCGACCGGCCGCAGACCGGCTTCGTGCGCACCAACCTCGACCCGATCAAGATTCAGCTCTCTCAAATGCGCTAGCAAGCTGCTAGCCGGGCCGACCCGAGGTTGCAATCCCTCGGGCTTTGTGCTACAAAGTTGTTGAGCTTTGCAGTGCAAAGCAAAGGAGTCCGGGAGTTCGTGGAGATAGAGCGCGCGCTATCCGACCTAGCCGAGGTACGAGACCGGCTGGTCGGCGTTCAGCGCTTCGAGGGGTATTCGGCGCCGGCCGCCGTCGCCAGCGGCGTCGGCGCGCTCGTCGCCGGCTACGTGCAGCTGCAGAGCGCTTCGCTGCCCAAGACACCCGAGGAATTTCACCGGTACGTCGTCATCTGGATGACCTGTCTCGCCGCCGCGCTCGCGCTCAACTACGGAGCCGTGGCAATTTGGGCATGGAAGCAGCGCGGGCCGGGAGCGACGAGCCGATTCCGCTCCGCGGCGCGCTCGATCGCGCCGAGCGTCGTGCTCGGCGGCTTGCTCACATTCGCGCTGATCGATCGCTCGGTTTACGCGCTGCTCCCCGGCACCTGGTTTGCGCTCTACGCGATCGGCCTCTTAGCTTCACGCGGCGCGATCCCGGCCTCAACGTTTCCGGTCACGCTCGGCTTTGCCGCGCTGGCTGCCCTCTTTCTCGTCTCGCCGCTGCAGGCAGTCGCGCTTGCGTGGTGGGTGATGCCTGCCGGCTTCGGGCTCGGTCAGATCGCGATCGGGTGCTTGATCTGGCGGGAGCGCGCGACGTGAGCGAGATGCGCGACGCACCGTTCTCCTATCCCGGCCTCGAACGCATCTTTCACGAGCGCGGACGCCTAGCCATCTGCACGTGTCTGATCGCCCATCCCGACGGCCTCAGCTTCACCGAGCTGCAGGGCGCCTGCGACTTGACCGACGGCAACTTGAACCGGCACGTGCACGCACTCGCCGATCTCGGCATCGTGACGACCGCGAAGTTGCGCGGATCGGGCCGGCCGCAAACGGTCTATCGCATCACCAAACGGGGCCGTCAGCGCTTTCTTGCCTACGTGGACGAACTCGAGGCCGTCGTCCGCGACGTGCACGAA
>JBARBD010000064.1:0-4958 GCA_049792675.1 Vulcanimicrobiaceae bacterium
GCGAAGCCCCTTGGCCTCCTCGCGCAGCTTGCCTTCGGCTTGGCCGGATTCGACCGTTCGATCGATCAGCTTGCCGCCGTGCGGTGCGATCATAGCTGCGCCTTCGCCTCCGCGTGGAGGTAACCGCGCTTCGCAAGGTCCGCCAGAATCTTCGATACGCTCTCCTCGACGCTTTCGACCTCGCTATCGACGATGACGTCCGGCTTCTCGGGGATCTCGTACGGATCCGAAACGCCGGTGAAGTGTTGCAGCTCGCCCGCGATCGCCTTCTTATACAAACCCTTGACGTCGCGACGCACGAGCTCGTCGAGCGAGCATCGCACGAAGACTTCGACGAAACGCGCGTCTCCGATGCGCTCGCGCGCCTGCGCTCTGGCTTGCGCATACGGGGAGATCGCAGCGGTGATCACCGCGGCGCCATGCCTCACGAGCAGGGAGGCGACGAACGAGATGCGCCCGATGTTGATGTCGCGATCTTCGCGGCTGAATCCAAGACCCTTGGAAAGATGGGTGCGAACCTCGTCGCCGTCGAGCACTTCTACGCTACAGCCGCGAGCGCTCAGCTCGGGTGCGAGTCGCTCGGCAATCGTACTCTTGCCCGCACCGGAGAGGCCGGTAAGCCACACGGTGAATCCCTGGTTCAACTGGAGTTCCTTTCTGGAGGCAATCTTAAAGGGGCAACCATCCGCTCAAATGACGAGCTTCGAGCTAGGATGTCCCCAGATGGGGCGGCTTCTTCGCCCCGAGTTTGTTGATTTCCGGCAACTTCTCGCACGATTTGCCAAGCGGTTAGGGCGCCGTAAAAGGGAACTGCGCCGCGTGGAGCCGGGCATAGGCTCCGCCCCGGGCCAAGAGCTCGTCGTGCGTGCCGATCTCCACCACCCGTCCAGCCTCGATATAGAGTACTTTATGCGCCCGGCGGACCGTCGAGAGGCGGTGCGCGATGATCAGCGTCGTGCGCCCCGGCAACAACCGGTCGAGAGCTTGCTCGATCATTGCCTCGGAGTGGCTGTCGAGCGCACTCGTCGCCTCGTCCAGAATCAGGATTCGCGGATCGCGCAGCACCGCCCGCGCGATTGCGATGCGCTGGCGCTCGCCGCCCGAGAGACGAACCCCTCGCTCGCCGACCTCGGTCGCGTAGCCGTCGGGGAAGGTTCGCACGTATTCCTCGACGTTGGCGTCGCGCGCCGCAGCGTAGACTTCTTCGTCGGTCGCGCCGAGGCGCCCGTATCGGATGTTCTCGAGAATCGTGCGGCGGAAGAGCTGCACGTCCTGCGGCACGATGGCGATCGCCGCGCGCAGGTCGGCGAGATGCATGCGGGCGATGTCGGTTCCGTCGATCCGCACGCACCCCTCTTGCGGCAAGTAGAAGCGCGGCACGAGATTGACCATCGTCGTCTTGCCCGCGCCCGAGGGACCTACCAGCGCGACGATCTCGCCGGCCTCGATCGTCGCATTGACGCCGCGAAGTGCCGGCGGCTCGCCGCTATTATAACGGAACGTCACGTCGTCGTAATGGATCTTTCCGCGCAGGACGGGTACCGTAACGGCGTCCGGCGGAACGGCCACCTCGATCGGCAAATCGAGCAGCTCGAAGACGCGTCCGGCACCGACGATCGCTTTGCTGATGTCGCCGAAGAAGGCCGCAACGCGGTTCATCGGGTTCATCAGGTTTACCAAAAGTCCCCAGTACATGAAGACTTTCCCCGTGTCCAGCCGCCCGACCAGGACTTCGCGGACCGAGAGCCACATGATCGCGACGACCGCCGCAACCATGATCGTCGAGATGACCAGCGGCTGCGTCTGAATGAACTGCGTCAGTTTCATGTACGCGCCGAAGAACGCTTCGTTGCGGTTGCGAAAGCGTCCGGCTTCGAACTCCTCGCGCCCAAAGGACTTGACGACGCGCTGTCCTTGCAGGATCTCCGAAAGGTTAGCGGTGAGGTCGGCTATTCGCTGCTGCGCTTGGTGCGTGCTCGCCGAGATCAAGCGTTGGAACTTCGAGACGGCGTACGAGACGACTGGCGCGACCAAGACGAGCGAGATCGTCAGGAGCCAATCGAGATAGAGCATCGTGGCAAACGACGAGACGAACGTCGCCAGCGCGACCACCAGCTGCGGAACCGAGACGCTGACGGCGTCGATCATGATCTGCAGGTCGGTCGAGAAGCGCGCGATCAGCTCGCCCGGGCGCCATTTGTCGAACTCGCCGAGCGGCAGGTTTAGGAGGCGCTCGAAGAGCCGCACGCGCAAGCGCGCGACCAAATGCTGACCGCTCCAGGCGGTCATGTAGGTCTGCCCGTAGATCGCGGCGTTCGCAAGGATCAGGGCGACCGACGTGAGGCCGAGGGAGAGGTACAACGCCCTCAAGTCGGGCGAGCGGCCGGGCGGCGGCATCAGCACCTGGTTAATAATGATGCGAAAGGCCAGCGGCGGTACGATCGAGAGCACCCCGGCCAGCACCCCCATCGCCATTGCGATGGCGAGGCGCGGGTAGTAGGGGCGGGCCTCTGCTGCCAGACGGCGCAGGATCGAGCGTCGGCTCATCGGCGGCAGGGTCTTGCGGCCGCCGGCGCGTGAAACCTCCCGCGTCGCGTACCGGTACGTGGAATTACATAACGCAGGAGGATCGCCAGAACCATATGGATTGCTACTTTCACTCGAACGTCCCGTCGAGCGCGCCGTGCGCCGATTGCGGTAAGCCGATCTGCGCGACGTGCCGCGACGAGCTCGGCACTTGCCCGAGTTGCCGGCTCGCGGCCAAGGTCGAGGCGGCAACGGCGACCCGCCAACAGATTGCCGGAGCGGTGCCGCCGCGGCCGGCCCCGGCCAGCGTGCGCGGAGCCGCCACCGTCGCCACGCCGGACGACCCGGTCGAATCCCGAGCGCTCGTCGCGCTCGGCTATCCGCTCTGGCCGCTGGCGCTGATCTCGCTCCTCGATCGCAAACAGTCGCGCCATCTGCGGCGGCAAGCATTTCAGGCGCTCGGCTTCAACGTCGCCTTCTTCGGCTTCTGGGGACTGCTCTCGCTGATCGCGCAGGTCCCGCTCCTCGGCTTCTCGGCTTGGGTGCTCGTCCCGCTGCTCGCACCGCTCTTTCTCGTGGCCAGCGTCTACTACGGCATCAAGACCTGGAACGGCGCCGACGTCCGTATCCCCGTCGTCAGCAGCTGGCTCGACGATCGCCTCCCTCAGAGCGACACGAACGCGCGATAACGGGCGAGGAAGTTCCTCGCCGCGTCGCCGTGGTCGACGACCGGCGGCGGATATGCGTCGCCGTCGAAGAGGCCGAGCGGCAACTGCGCGGAGCCGGATTGGCGCCCGTACCACGCTTCCAACGGCACGTTGCGCAGCTCTTCGATCCAGCGCCTGACGTAGAGACCGGCTGGATCGTAGCGGCGTCGCTGCCGTTCCGGATTGTAGATCCGCGGGTAGGCGGCCATGTCCGCGCCGATGCCGGCGATCCACTGCCAGTTTCCGGTCGCGAGCGCCGGATCGTCCTCGACCAGCCAACGATTCCATTCGTCGCGTCCGACCCGCCAGTCAATGCCGAGGTCGAAGCAACAGAACGACGCGGCGACGCCCCGCACGTGCGGGTGCATCCAGCCGGTTTCGCGCAGTTGGCGTATCCCTGCGTCAACGAGCGGGTATCCGGTCTCGCCGGATCGCCAACGCTCGAGCGCGTCGTGTGTCCGCCGCCACTGAAAACCGCGCATCTTCTCCTGAAGCGCCTCGTCTTGCGTGCGCGGATAGAACCACGAAAGCTGAAGAAAGAAGTCGCGGTGCGCGAGCGCGCGTAGGAACTGGCGCAGCGACTGGCGTTCTTCGCTGAGCGAGAACGGGTCGGCCAAGCGTTCGCGCACGCGCCGGACGATCGTTCGAGCCGAGATCGTGCCGAACGAGAGATGCGCGGCGAGATGCGACGTGCGATCGTCGTGGGGGACCGTCGCCGCGATCGCGTACTGCCCGGCGCGCTCGCGCAGGAATCGCTCGAACGAGGCTCGCGCCGCGGCCGAGCCGGCCTCCACCCTCGGCTCGCCGGCTCCGAACTCTTGCGGCTGTGGAAGCCCTTGCGCATCGAGCGCGTGCGCCGCGAATCGCAGCAGCAGGGGGGATTCGTGCGAAGCGATCGGCCGCTCCGACCAGACGTCGAAATACGGCGCAAACGCCCGATAGCCGAGACCAGCGACGCTATGTGCGGCGGCGGTCTCTTCGGGCGCGACCGCCGGAGCGTCGTGGACCACCAGGGCGGCGAGCCCGCCCTCTTCGAGCGCCGACTGGAGCCGGCGATCGCTTTCGATCGTGGTCCCGTCGTATGCCGCGCTCCACGCGACGCCGGCTGCGTCGACGCTCTGTGCGAGGTTGCGCACCGTTCCCAAGAGCGAGCCGCGCCGGACGATCAGCGCACTTCCGCGCTCGCGAAGTTCGGCGTCGAGCGCGGCGACCGCGCCGCAGAAGAACGCGGCACGGCGCGGAGAGGCTTTCAGCCGGGCTTCGAGCGCGCGGTCGACGACCAGCAACGGCAGCACGCTGCCCTGCGCCGCCGCCGCGGCGATGCCCGCATGATCGTCGAGGCGCAGATCGCGAGCAAAGCGATAGATGAACGGCCGCTCCGCCATGGCAGGGGCGATTTCGGTCGGCCGCTCGTCTTCCTTTAGAGGACGCTAGTAGCGGGGGCTATTGGCCGTCGCTCGACCGAAACGTGAAAGCGTCGCGATAGACGCCCGCCACCGACCGTCCGTCGACCCGGCGCGGCGAGTAGCGCGCTTGCATTGCGGCACGGCAAACCGACGCATCCAGCACGGCATAGCCCGAGCTCTGCGTCACGGCGCATCGCAGCGGCGTTCCCTGCGCGTCGACGCTCACCGCGATCGCCGCCGTCCCCTGCGCGTGCTTGTCGTACGCGATCGCGGGCGGACGCGGAACGATTGCGTCCTCGCCGCCGAGCGGCGCAACCTC
>JBARBD010000065.1:0-11631 GCA_049792675.1 Vulcanimicrobiaceae bacterium
GACTACGCAGGCTCGAAGCTCACGCTCACACCGCTCGCAACGTTTCAATACGCCGGCAGCGGCACGCGCGCGCCGATCGTCTTCCAGGAAGACGAACCGCTGACGAACGCAGCGGCCGACGACGCGCAGGGGCTCTTCGGCATAGATACCGGAAACGCCGGAGCGCCGATCCTGTTCGAAACGTTCCTGCGCCAGAACGGATTCTTGCAGCGCTACGAACGCGGCAGCGCGGCGACCGGCAGCGGGACCGGCGGCTCGGTTCGATTGGTGCGCCACACCATCGGCTCGTTTTCGCTCGGCGGCAAAACGTTTCGCGAGCCCGTAACCTATTTCGTCCTGGGTCAAGAAGGCGGCGCGTTCTCGTCCACGACCGAGGCGGGGAACGTCGGCTATAATATCTTGGCGAACTTCGTGCCAACCTTCGACTATCGCGACGGCGTGATCTATCTCGAGCCTTCCACGACCCAACCGCCGCCGGCACTGAACCGATCCGGCCTCGCGCTCTCCAAGCCGCACCACGACGCGTTCCTCGTTGCGAGCGTGCGCCCGGGATCGCCCGGCGCGGAGGCCGGGATTAACGCCGGTGACGTGATCACGGCGATCGACGGCGCACCGGCCACGTCGCTCGGCGACGCCGACGTCTACGCGATCATGCGTAGGCCGCCCGGAACGGTCGTCACCCTGCAACTCGGCGGGAAGGCGCCGCGAACGGTGCGGATAACGTTGCGCGAGATGCCCCCGCTGTAACGCCGTCGAAGACGCCCGAGGAGGCACCGATGAATATCTCGCGAGTTCGTTCGTATCCGCTCGCTATCTGCGTAGCCGCTACGCTGTTGGCGAGCTGCGCCGGCGCGCAGCCGTCTGTGGGCACGCCGCCGCTTCAAGGCGGCCGCGCCGCCGCGTCGTGGCT
Organism: Vulcanimicrobiaceae bacterium; assembly: GCA_049792675.1. Taxonomy (GTDB): domain Bacteria; phylum Vulcanimicrobiota; class Vulcanimicrobiia; order Vulcanimicrobiales; family Vulcanimicrobiaceae; genus Cybelea. Next base: position 911 of record JBARBD010000065.1, read on the forward strand.
CTCGCCCGCCGCCAAGAGCCAGAACCTCTTGTACGTTTCGGATCTCGGCACGAACTCGGTTGACGTCTATCCCTATCCCAAGGGCAAGCTGATTGGTTCGCTCACCGGCTTCGGTTCGGTCAACGGTCTCTGCGTTGACAAGGCCGGCGATCTCTTCGTCGTCGACGAATCCGGTCCGGTCCAGGTCTTCGCTCATGGCGGCACGACGCCGATCAGAGAGTTGCAAACGGACGGCGCTCCGAAAGGCTGCTCCGTCGATCCGGTGACCGGCGATCTCGCGGTCACGAACCTTTCGTCGTACCTCTACGGCACGATCTCGATCTATCCCAAAGCCAAGGGCCAAGGGAAGGTATACGAAGACAAAGACGTGGACGCGACGTTCTTCTGCGGCTACGACCCTAGCGGCAACCTGTTCATGGACGGCTGGAATCGCTACGGCGTCACGATCTTGCTCGAGCTTCCCAAGCACCCCCGCGAAATCCGGCTCATCAGGCAGTACAAGAGCATCAAGACACCGGGCGGCGTCCAGTGGGACGGCAAGTACGTCGCGCTCGGCGATCAAGAGAACGGCCTGATCTACCGGACCGACGGCCCGAGCGGTAAGACCGAACAGACCGTGAAGTTGCACGGCGGCGAGAACGTCGAGCAGTTCTGGATTCAAGGTTCGACCCTCATCGGCCCAATCGCGCAGTCCAATGGCGCGGTGCAGTTTTGGCGCTATCCGGACGGCGGTTCGCCGACCAGTTCGCTCCAAGGCTTCACCTATCCGATCGCGGCCGCGGTCAGCCTCGCGCCCAAGCGATGAGCGACGATCAAATCGACGAATCGAAGCTGCGCGATCCGAACGAAGTGCCGCTCTTCGTCCTCTCGGTCATCCTCAATTTCATTCTGCTCGGACTCGCGATCGCGCTGATCTTCTATGAGCCGCCGTGGCTCAAGGGCCACGCGATACTCACGAAGGAGGTTTCGCTCCTGCGCGCCCTCGCGATCACGGCGGTGATCGGCATCCCGTTGCTCGTCCTCAATCGCAACCGTCGCGAGGCGGCGATCCGCGGCAACTCGGTGCGCCTCTCGGAGAAGCAGTTTCCCGAGATCTATGCGATTCTCCAAGACCACTGCCGGCGGCTCGGCATGACCAAGCTTCCCGAGCTCTTTCTCACCGGAAGCACGATCCAGCCGTTCTCGGGGACGTTCTCTTCGTGGCGCGAGAACTATATCGTGCTCCATCAAGGCATCTTCGAAATCGACGACCGCAAGACGATGGATGTGATCTCGTTCACGATCGCGCACGAGCTCGGCGCCATCCGGCTCAACCAGCGCGCCGTCTGGAACGAGATGCTGCTCACCTACGTCTCCTCGATCAAATGGTTTCGAAATCCGTTAGAACGCGTGCGTACCTACTCGCGCGACCGCTACGGCGCGACCCTCTCACCAACCGGTTTTCGCGGTCTGCTGATCAACGCCGTCGGCCGCCGCCTGATGGACCAGGTGAGCATAGACGACTACCTCGCACAAGAGCGCAGCTACGGCGGCGTGTGGTCGCTGGCGAACGCCTTCTTCGATTCGAAACCGCAGGTCTTCACGCGCCTGCGCAAACTCCACGACGCCGGCTTCCACTACAAGCCCCGCCCCGACACGCTAAGCGCGAAACAATAGTTCCACAGCAACCGTAAGTCGCATGTGATGAGCAGGGCTTGGGCGTGGCCGATTCTGGGCACGCTGGCCGCAATTGCGGTGACGTCGATAATGGACGCGACCGCATCGTCGGCCTTCAGCGCGTTGCCGCTCTTCCCGCTGCTTGCCATCTTCGCGTACCTTCAAAAGTTCTCGCTCAAAGAGCTCGGCTTCACATGGGGCGGCAGGCGAGCGATCCAGGCTTACGCGATGGCCATCCTCTATCCGATCGCCGTCATGGGCATACTCGTCGCCGTCGCGGCTGCGGCCGGCGCGATGAACCCGGCCGCTGCGCCGCAACATAAGCACGCAACCTGGCTGCTCGTCCTGACCAACGTCGCCATAACGATTCCGCTCGCGCTTCTCACCGAGGAAGGCTTCTTTCGCGGCTGGCTCTGGTGCTCGATCGCGCGCACGAAGCAAACGCCGATAGCGATCATCGTCCTCACCAGCCTTGCGTTCGCGCTCTGGCACTGGTCGTCGGTCATCCTCCCGACCGGCTACAATCCGCCGCTCGCGCAGGTGCCGGTTATCATGCTCAACGCTGCGGTGATCGGCGCGATTTGGGCCATGCTGCGCCTGCTCTCCGGCTCGCTCGTCGTTTCGAGCATCAGCCACGGCCTCTGGAACGGACTCGCCTACGTCCTCTTCGGCTTCGGAAGCAACGTCGGCACGCTCGGCATCGCGAACACCGCCGTCTTCGGCCCCGAAATAGGTTTCCTCGGCCTGGCTCTCAACATCGCCGCGGCCGCCCTGCTCTGGCGCTGGGGCGCGCGCGAAGGCCTGTTCGATCGGCGGCCGTTTTCCGGCTAGTTGATGACCTCGGGCCCGATCGTGAGGCTCCCGATGTGACCGAAGAAGCCGTTCTTCGCGCGCCCGCCTTTGGGCGGCCAGCTGAAGAACTCGACCTTACCGTCGATCGGGAAGAATAAGCGCTTTCCTAGAATCGCGAAGACCGGCGTGAAGTGGCGCCGCCAGTTGGGGATGTGGTAGCTGTTGAGCACCGTGCCGCTGCTGCCCGAGATCGAGATGCGGTAGATCACGTCGTTGAGCCCGTCGGAGATCGCGACGTCTTGTCCGTCCCAAACCAAGCCGCCCGGGCGATGCGTGCGGTTGTTGATCCCCGGCAGCTTGACGCTGACCAGCGAGCCGCTTCCCTTGGGAAGCTCGGCAAGTTGGAAGCTGTTCTTCGCACCGTAGCCGTCAACGTAGAGGTTCCCGGTCTTGTCGAAATTCAAGTACGAGTACGACGTCATGTTCGGCGTCGTGAAGGCGATCGGGGTTCCGCTTGCGGGCGGGAAGATCGTGAGATTCGCGCTATTCGCAACCGCTAGGTTGCCGGTCGCCGGGTCGAAGGCGCAGCTGCTCGCCTGCTGCCCCGTATCGTCGTAAATGTAGAACGGCAGGCTCGCACCGGGCGCGTACGCGTAAACGAGGTCGGAGTCCGTGATGTAGACGTCGCCGGTCGGGTCGGTGCAGATGCCGTCGGCATTGTTGAAACCGCCGATAACCGCAACTTGCGTTCCATCGAGCGTGTACGCGTAGGCGTCGCCGGCCAGCGACCAGAGCACCTGTTCCGAGGTCTTCGGCAACTTCCACGATGCGCGCGGCGCAGCGGCCGTCGCGCTTGCCGGCAGCGCCGGCGGCGTGACGCTTTCGCCGTGGCAGCCGGCCACGATAGCCGCCGCCAGCATGAGGGTTCCAACGCGCGCGATGCTCACCGCCCTAATCCTTTCAGACGCTCAACGTGATCGAGTAGAAGTCGCTCTCGCCGAAGTGGTACGGCTTGCCGAGCCGCCCTTGCGGGTAGTTGCTCGGGGCGATCTTCGAGATGTTGTTCCGCTTGATGCCGTACGGCATGATGACCTTGCTGCCGGCGAAAACAAAATCGTAGCCGAGCGACGTGATCAAACCTTTGTAGGTGATCGTCGAGACGACGGTGCCGCCGGAGCCATTTAACGAAACGCGGTAGACTTGTTTTGCCGACGGGTTCACGATCGCGAAGTAGCTGCCGTCCCACTGAATCCCTTGCCCGGCAACGCTCATGTCGAACTCGTTGAGCGTCTGGCTCCCAGCCGGCATCTCGGCATAACCGTAGCCGCCCCAGCCGTCGACCAGAAGATTCCCCAGATTGTCGTACGCGCACCAATAGAAGCCGTTAAAATACTGGCCGGTGTAGTAGGTCGGTTTGCCTTGGGCGCCCGCATAGATCGCAACGTTGCCGCCCGTGTCGTCCATCGAATTCGTATTCGCGACCGCGAGGTTGCCGGTCTTGGGATCGACCGCGCAGCCGTTGGGATAGTAGCCGTAATCGCCGAGTTTGGCGATCGGCGTGGTCCCGCCGTGCGCGAACTCGAGCACATCCTCGGTGTGATACGCGGTGACGAAGACGTTACCGTTGGCATCCGAGCAGACGCCCATCGGATACTCCACGTTCGTCAGCGTGCCGACCAGCTTGCCTTCGGGGTACGAGACCACCCAGATCTGGCCGCCGTCGCCGACGATATAGAGAAGCTCGCCGCTCGACGCGCCCGGCAGCATCCACGAACCGGCGCGAGTGCCTGCCGCGCTCCGCTGCGCGGGAAGCACGAGGCCCGGCGCGCCCGCCGCGCCCTGCGATCCGGCGCAGCCCGAAATCAACATAGCGGCCGCGCAAAAAACGACCGAATGAAGGCCTATCCTCGAAAGATCCACTGCTTGTCCTCTTCTCCGTGCAGTACAACGTAGCGCTGCACGTAAAAGTTCGGTGCGCCGGGAGCCCCGCCTGGGCGCCGGGCGGCTGCCCGACCTCCTCTCCCGAAGGGGCACTGCGTTGCGGCGCCGCAGAGCCTGAGGGCAATGCGCCGGATCCTTTCGCGCGGGCTCCTGATACTCGTCACCCTCCTCGTAGCCGCGGTCTACTACGTCCCGATCGGCCACATGGACTTCGCGGAAAACTGGGGCGAAGCGACCTTCGGCTTTACGGTGCAGCCTCGCGCGACGATCGTCGCCTCGGTCGATCGCGGCTCGCCCGCCGACCGCGCCGGCATACGGGCCGGCGACCGCCTCGTGGATCGTGGCGACTATTCGATCTCGTCGCGCCTGCGCTCGCCCTATCCCGGCGAGCGCGAGACCCTGGTCTTCGCGCGCGGCCGGACCGCCTACACGGTCACCGTGACGGCCGTCCCGCTGGCGAGCTTTGGCTTCTGGCAACGCGTGGGCGGGATCTTGGCCTACGTGCCGCCGACGGTCTTCTTGATCGTGGCCTTTCTGCTCGTCTTCTTGCGGCCGTCGGTGATGTCGTGGTCGTTCTACGTCTTTGCCGTCGGGTATTTCGGGACGAGTCCGGTCTTCATGTTCTGGTCGCACGTCCTTTCGCCGGCGACCTACGCCGCGCTCGTCTTCGTCCTGAGCACGGTCTTCGGTCCGTGGAGTGTCCAGCCGCTGCTGCCGTTTCTCTTGCGCTTCCCCAACGGCGACGTGCTCGGCTGGCGGCGCCGCATAGACCCGTTCGTGTGGACCTTCCTCGCGCTCTCGTATGCAGTCTACGTCGTCGAGTGGAACATCTATCAGGCGACCGAATCGGTTCCCGGCTGGGACGTCGTCACGAGCACCGTCATTCCGCTCGCGACGTTTCTCTTCGCCGGGTTGATCCTGGCAAAGAACGTCGCGCTGGCGACGCCGAGCGACCGTCAGCGTTGGGCCTTCGTCAGCGTCGGAACGCTCCTGTCCTTCATCGCTTACGCGATCTACTTCATCCCCGGCGTGCCGTTCGCGGTCGGGCAGGTGATCGGCTTCGCGGTCGTGCTCATGCCGATCTGCGTCGCCTACGCGATCTTCCGGCTGCGCGTCCTCGACGTGAACTTCGTGCTCAACCGCGCGCTCGTCTACGGCATCATCTCGCTCGGCGTCATTGCCTTCGTCTCGATCCTCGATTGGTTCTTCTCGCGCGTCGTCGAACTCGGACGTCTCGCCATCGGGCTCGAGCTGCTCGCCACGATCGCGATCGGCGTGCTGCTCGATCGGATCAACCGCGGGGTCGAAGGCATCGTCGAGTCGGTCTTCTTTCGCGGCCGGCGCATCGCTGAGAACCACGTGCGCCGGGCGGCCGCGGCGCTGCCGTACGCCACCGACGAGTCGGCGATCGTTGACGGCTTGGTGCAGGTTCCGGTGGATGCGCTCGAACTCGCGGCCGCGGCGCTTTACCGCCGCTCGGCGAACGGGACGCGCTTCGAAGGCGTTGCGACCTCGTCGCAGACTACCGTCGCGCCGCCGGGATTCGGCGAGAACGATCTGCTCGTGCGCATGCTGATGGCCGACGAGAGCCTCGTCTGGCTCGACGAGATACGCTCGCATCTGGACGCGGAAAACGCCGCCATCTATACGCTGGCCGTCCCGGTGACGGTGCGCCACGAGCTCGTCAGCTTCACGCTCTACGGTGCGCACGCCAACGGCGCGCAGCTCGACCCCGATGAGGTCGCGCTGCTCCAGGAACTCGCGCGCGAAGCCGCCCGGGCCTACGATCACGTCGAAGCCGAGCGCGCGCGCCGCCGCTATGCCCAGCTCGTCGCCAAGGAGGCGTAGAGGCGTTCGCCCACGTCGAAACGGAAGATGCCGGCATGATCAGGTTTTTCACGGAAACGGGCCGTCTCGAGGCCTTCAGCGACGGGGTGCTGGCGGTCATCATCACGATCATGGTGCTGGAGCTTCGCCCGCCCGACGGCACCGAGCTGCGGTCGCTGCTCCCGGTGCTGCCGTCGGTCGCGACGTACGCGCTGAGCTTCGTCTTCATCGGCATCTATTGGAACAATCACCATCACATGCTGCGCGCCAGCCGCGGCGTGGACGGGCGCGCGATGTGGGCGAACCTGCATCTCCTCTTCTGGCTCTCGCTCGTGCCGTTTGCGACGGCCTGGCTCGGAAGGAATCCGAGCGCGCTCGGCCCCACGGTCTTCTACAGCACAATCCTCATGTTCGATGCCATCGCCTACACGATGCTCCAGCGGGCGCTGCTGGCAGTTAACGGGCGCGATGGCGCCTTTGCAAAGGCCGTCGGCATCGACGCCAAGGGGCTCGGCTCGATCGCGCTCTACCTCGCCGCGATCGGCGTTGCATTCGTCTCGACGCTGGCCTCGCAGGTCATCTTAGTTGCCGTCGCGATCATGTGGATCGTTCCGGATCGCCGCTTCGAACCGTTGATAGGAAAGAAATAATGGCACACACACATCAGGGCATTGACCCCGCCGCAAAGCCGTCGGGCGCGGGCTGCGCCGAATGCACGGCCGAAGACGGCTGGTGGTTCCACTTGCGCCGGTGCGCGCAGTGCGGTCACATCGGCTGCTGCGACAACTCGCCCAAACAGCACGCCACCGCGCACTTCGACGCCTCCAAGCATGCGATACTCGCGAGCTTCGAGCCGGGCGAGCTCTGGTTCTATAACTACGAAACCGCTGAGTTCGTAGATGGGCCGCGCCTGGCCGACCCGCGCTGGCATCCGAAAGATCAGCCGGTGCCGGGGCCCGAGGGCCGAGTCCCCGCCGACTGGGAGTCGAAGCTCAACTAGCCAAAGATACGCTTCGTGCATCGCTCCTTGGCCTTCGGCATCGCGTTTCTCCTCGTCGCGTGTACGCACAACGACTTCACGCCGAACGTGATTCAATTGAATCCGAGCGGCACGAGCGGCAGCCCGGCAAATCAATCGATCGCCAACTCGTTTACGCTGACGGCGGTCGAAGACGGCTACACCGGTCAGTTCACCGCCGAGACGACTATCGGCGAATGTTGGGTCGTGCTGGGGCCGCTCTGGACCGGCGGTGCCTGGGTCGTGACGCCGCAGGGCTCGACCTGCGCGAGCAACCTCGATACCGAGAAGATCGTCGTCAAAGACCAGAAGGGCAACTCGGCCGTCACCTACATCCGTTCGACTAAATCGAAAGGCGATAGCCCCGGATCGCGCTTGCGGGCGAGCGCGAAGAGCGGCGACCTGCTCTACGTTGCAAATAACAGCGGCAACGCGATTGACGTCTATACGTATCCCGAGGGCGCGCCGGCGGGGACGCTAACCGGGTTCACCAGCCCGACCGGACTCTGCGCGGACCGCTCCGGCAACATTTGGGTTGTAAACCAGGGGTCGAGCGGCGGCGGCGATCTGATCGAATACGCTCACGGCGGCACCACCCCGATCGCAACGCTCGGCATTCCGGGGCGTTGGGGTTACGGCTGCGCCGTCGATCCATCAACCGGCAACCTAGCGGTGACGAGCGGCAACAACGAGGTCTCGGTTTTCACCGCGGCGCAAGGAGCGCCGACGACGTATACCGACCCGGCGATTTCGTCGCTGCGCTACTGCGGCTACGACAATGCGGGCCGGCTCTTTCTCACCGGCATTAGCGACTCCGGATACTCACGACTGGTCGAACTCTCCGGCGGCACCTTCTCGAACGTTTCGCTGAACGTTGCGATCCTGTTCTCGGGCGCGGTTCAATGGGATGGAAAATACCTTGCCGTGGAACAAGGGCCGTATCGCGCTCGCGTGCCGGTTACGATCTATCGGCTTAAAATTGCCGGTGGCCGAGGTACCGTCAAGGCGACGGTCAGTCTCTCGAGCGATAAAAACTCTCCGTCTCCCTATCCGCAGTTCTGGATCGCCGGCGGCACGATCGTGCAAGCCACCGATCACGAACGGGAGATCGCAATCTGGAACTATCCGTCAGGCGGAAGTCCAGAAAAAGTCATACAGCGCGCCGGAGGTCTGTATCTCTGGGGCACAGCGGTAAGCGTCGCGCCGCACGGCTAGCCGCACCCATTCGATTACGGGGCGCCGGTGCTCACCGGTCCGGTCGCCGCACACGCTGAGCGGCTCCCGCCGAAGATGACCGCGAGACCGCAGGCCGAGGTAAACATCTTGCGGTTGTCGTGCGGTACGCCTTCCACGAAGGCGTAGTCTTGAGCGGTGCCGCCCGGGTGACGCCGGCCGACGTATGCGATGAAGTATTTTGCGCGGGCAAAGCGATACGGCCCCTGCGCTTCGCCGCCGCACGATTGGTCGAGGTCCTCTTCTTTCGGATTCGTATCGGCGGTGCCCATCAGATAGGTGACGTGGCGCTGCACGTAGCGCGCCTCGAGTTCGGCCGCGGTGCCGCTGACGTAGCGAGGGGCACCGCTCAACCCGTAGCGCCATTGATTGAAGTCGGAGCAGTCGCGCTGCGGCACCGGCCGCCAGTCGTCAAAGTAGAAATACGACGACGGATTGGACACGACCAGGTGGACGGGAATGCGCGCCCCGGGGTCGAGCTGCGGCGCCTTGCCGACGACGGCGTAGCGCTGCACGATCTGGCCGCCCGCGGAATGCCCGATCAGCACGATCTCGCGCAGCTTTGGAAAGTGCTGCGCGTCCGACAGGCGCGCGATCATTGCATCGAAGACGTCGTACGTGCTGATTGGTGCGGGGGCCAGCGCGTCGGAGCCGCCCGGCCATTTGCCATTCCAGTACAGCGTCTGCGGAGAGACGGTCTGGCCGTCCAGCTCGCTGCGCTCGACGAACTGCGGCGCGATCACGATCGCATCGGAGAGCTGGTGTTCCGCGTCGGCCGCGATCACGCCGGTATCGTAGTAGTAATCCGCGTCGCGCAGCACGCCGTGCACGACGATGACCGCCTTCGTCACCGAGGCGTCGCCGTCGAGCGATGAGGTGCCGAAGTACCGCGCGTAGCCGCTTCCGAGCGGTGTGCTCACTAGGAACTGCCGGTCGGCCAGCCGGCCGGCGTTGTCGGGCTGCGGCGTCGTCGTCACCGGCACGACGACGCTTCCTAGCAGAGCCGTGGCCCAGATCGCAACGAGCGAGATAAAGTTGAGCATCCGGCCGCTGTTCGCAGGCCGTTCTCGCGCGACCTTGGCTCTCGTTCCGACCCGGGGGCGACTACGCTGAGGTAGTCAAGCGACTACATTTTTGATACTATAGCTGCATGCTCGAACCTAAGCTCTTCGGGAGTCCCTCCCGGACGCGTGTCCTAACCTTGACGGCACTTCTCGAAGACACATACCCGCGCGAACTCGCGCGCCTCACCGGGGTGCCGTTAGTAAGCGTTCAGCGCATCGTTAACGCTCTCGAGCGCGAAGGCGTCCTTGCGACGCGGGTCATCGGCGCGACTCGACGGGTTAGCCTAAACCCGCGCTTCTATGGTGTGGGCGAGCTTCGTGCTTTGCTGCTGAAGTACGCCAAGAGCGACCCTGAGCTTGAGCGGCGCGCCGCATCGCAACGTCGGCGACCGCGCCGAGCGGGAAAGACCCTGTAAACGTGCCTCTAATAACGGCCGCGTCGACGCTGAAAGACGTTTGCTTTGCCGTGTGCACTGCCCTAGATCGCGCTGGCACCGTCGCCGTGCTAACGGGAGGGAGCGCGGCCACCTACTACGCGCCGGAGTCTTATCAGTCGCGCGACGCGGATTTTGTAATCGAATTCTCGGCGGACCGTGCCCACGCCGCTGAGGCCGTCCGCCAATTAGGCTATCGCGAGGTCGGCGGCACCTATCACCACAGTACAAGCCCATTCACACTCGAGTTTCCGCCCGGGCCTTTGGCGATCGGCGATGACCTCGTTCACTCATACGAGACCGTGAAACGCGAGGACGAAGTCCTGTACGTGCTGTCGCGTACCGACAGCCTGCGAGACCGATTGGCGGCCTTTTAATTCTTCGCCGATCGCAGCGCCCTAGCGGCGGCACTTGGCGTGGCTCGAAGTGGCCCGGGTAGACCTCACGAAGGTCCAGCGCTGGAGTGCCAAAGAGAGGGCAGCGACGAAGTTTCTCGAGTTTCGCGACGCCCTGGACGCTTCGCACTAACGCCGGATAGACGTCCCCGAAATCGGGTAAGATGGGCACTCCGAAGCCGTAGCGAAGCGTAAGCTCATCTGGGGGCCGCAAGCCGTCGGAAAGGTGTGGGCATGTACTACGAAGCGGTTTTCCCGCTTATCGACGCGTTGTTCGACGGCGTCCCGCTCGTCTGGGCGACGTATCCGAAGCCGACGGATCCGCCGGTCTTCCATGGCCCGCTGCGCGATCGCGTTCACA
>JBARBD010000066.1:0-11987 GCA_049792675.1 Vulcanimicrobiaceae bacterium
CCGCATTTGCGCGCAACCGGCGGCGGCGTCGTCGTGACCGCGCCGCCTCGCCTGGCCTCTTTGCTCGTGCGCGTCCCGGAGAGCGTGGATCTCGTGGTCGATTCGCGCGACGGCGACGTCAACGTCACCGACATCACCGGGAACGCCCAGATCGTGGCGGCGCGCGGTAACGTCACGGTCATGCTGCCGGGATACGCGCAGGTGCAGGTCGGTGAAGGGAACGTCACGGTGACGATGGGCGCGACCGAGTGGCCGGGCACCTTGCGCATTCTGACGCGCCGAGGCGACGTCCAGCTGCGCATCAATCCGAAGGCGGCGTTCGACGTGCGCATGCATACCGGCGATGGGACGCTCTTCACCGATTTCGGACTGCGCGGCACGTCGCAGGCGAACGCCGAGACGATCGAGACGAGCGTCAACGGCGGCGGCCCGCACCGCATCGATCTCGAGACCGGGGCCGGAGCGGTGCGTCTTCTGCGCTTAGAGCCGCAGGCGTAGGCGCGCCAGCAGCGCTTCGCGCGCTTTGATCAGCCGGACCATCGCGTCGTTGTAGGGCGTCGGCGTACCGGTGCGCCGCCCGAAGGCGACGACCGCGCCATTGAGGTGATCGATTTCGCTGGGGTGCCCCGATTCGAGGTCGTAGGCCATCGAGCTCTTCGCATCGGCGCCAAGCGAGATCACTTCGGTCACGTACTGCCACGGGTTGACGAACGGAAGGCTGATCTTCAGCGCTGCCGCCACGCTGGCCGTTTCGTCGGCGAGCGCTTCGGCGAGGCGCGCTGCGTTGGGGTCGCGCGGAATATCGCCCGCGTCGCAATCGAGCAGCGCCGAGAGTGCGTTGACCGCCGCGTTTGCGACGAGTTTGCCCCAGAGATGCGGGCGAATATCGTAGACGGCCGAGGCCCGCAGCCCGCTGCGCGTGAGCAGCTCGATGACGGTCCGCGACGTCGTGGACGAGGCGGTCGTCGAACCGATGATCGTGTTCCCTTGCTCCGAACTGCGCACGTGCCCGGGCGCGATCGTCTGCGACGACTCGGTCGTGATCCCGAGAATCACCGGAACCGCGCCCCCGAGGGCGGTCTTGATCGCATCCTCGCTCCCGACGCCGTTCTGCAGCGAGATGATCGGGGCGGCGGGGTCGAGCTCGCCGGCAAAGGCGCGCAGCGCACGTAGCGTGTCGACCGCCTTGACGAAGAGAAAGAGCATCTGTGAGTCGTAGAGATCGCGCGGATGCCGGGCGACGCGCACCTTGCGAGCGGGCGCATCGTTGACGCGCAGGCCGGCGCGTTCGACCGCTTCTGCCACGGCGGCGTTATCGTCGAGCATCGTGACCGTGCAGCCGGCGGCCAGGTGAAAGCCGAAGAGCGTCCCCATCGCGCCCGCGCCGATGATTCCGATCCGCGGGCGCTCGGCTTGACTCGACGGCTTAGCGGTTCGGGCCACGCGCTGCGTGCGTTCCTTTAGAACTGGTACTGGAGGCCGAAGGTGTTCCGGCGCGAGGCGTGCAGCACGTCGCGTTGCCCAAAAAAGAGCGAGGCTCCGGGTGCGACCTTGAGGTTGCCGTACAGGTCGATCAGCGGGTAGGTCAGATCGTAGATGCGCGTCTCGACGCCGAAGCCGTGGAGCGGCGCGTACTGGCCGAGCACGCCGATCTGCGAGTAGAGGACGCCCGCGCCGACGTGAAAGTTGCCGCTGTTCTTCTCCAGCAGCGCGTTCCAGGTCGTGTTCGTGCCGATCGCGTTGGCGCCGACCATCACGCTGGTCGAGCCGTGCGGCAGCACGACGAGGTTGATGTCGCCGAGCGGGCCTTGGCTGCTCGTCAAAACCGGGTTCAAGCCCGCGTTGTGCTGCGGCGAGAGGCCGCTGAGCCGCACCTGCACGGCGATCAGCTGCCGCGCCAGGCCTGCGAGCTTATCTTGCAGATGCGCCTTGGCCTCGGGCGAGATGCCGGACGTCGGTTTGCCCGGCGGCGCCGACGCGCCCGGATAGGGCGAGATGCTGGGCACCGTGAGCGGCGCGGGCGTTGCGCCGGCGTCGACGCCGTAGACGCTGCTGGTGGCGCCGAGTTCGCCGAGCAGCGAGTTGGCCTTCTGCATTACGGCGTCGAGGTGTGCGATCGTATCGCGCATCTGCGCCTGAGTCTGCGGATTGCCGGTGACGGTGCGCAGATCCCTGGTCATCGCCGCGAGGTTAGCGGTCGTTTCGGCGATGCTCTGCGTCGTGGCGAGCACGTTGGCCTTGAGGCGCGGATCGGTGGCGAGCTCCTGCAGCGAGGTCATCGAGCGATTGAGCGCGACCGCGGTCGATTCGAACTGATCGAGCAGCACGCCGACCTTCTTGGAGTCGACCGAGACGGCGCCGTTGAGCGTCGTCGAAAGCTCGACGACGTTCGCGCTCGCGGTTGCAAGGCTGGTCTGCAGGTTGCCGCCCATCGCGAGCAGCTCGCCCGAAAGGCGTTCCATGGAGGCCTTGGTCGTGACCGTGAGATCGTTGGCGTTGTTGAGCGTCGTCTGAAGCGTGTCGAGCAGCTTCGGCGTTTTTGCTTCGAGCAGCGCCATGATCGTATCGAAGCGTTTGATCTCGCCCTGCCCTTGCTCCAAGAGATCCGCGATCGAGGTCGCGTTCTTCCCCTGCGGTTGTTCGCCGATCGGCTGAACCTGCCGCGGCAAAAGCGGCAGCGGAGGCTTCTCGCGCGGCGGCACGATCACGACCGACGGCGAACCGGCGAGCGGCGCCTGAATGATAAAGCGTGACGCGGCCGGGATGTCGATATCGCGGTTGATCGCCAGGATGACGTCCACGGTGTTGTCGGGAAGCAGCTCGATCGAATCGACCGAGCCGACGTCCACGCCGCTGAAATAGACTTGCGCTCCCGGCGTCACGCCTGCCGCCGATTGAAAGTGGACGCCGACCCGGTAGCCGGTATGGCGCGTTCCGAAGTTGGTGACGAGGTAGAAGATTCCGAAGAGCAGGAGCAGCGCAACGATGGTGAACGCGCCAACCTGGGCTTGCCTGGTCATACCGTGCCCGTATTAGCAGGCTGCCGGATAAATCCCCGTCGCATCATGGGAACCTCCCCCTCAAATCGGGATCGGCCCGACCTCGGAGCCGAGCAGAAACTGCTGGACGATCGGATTGGTCGAGCTGCGAATTCGATCGGCGCGATCGTAGGCGATGATCGCGCCCTCGAAGAGCATCGCGATGTAATCGGCCATCGCGAAGATCGAGGCGAGATCGTGCGAGATCACGACCGCCGTCCCGTCGAGTTTCTCGCGGAGCTTTAGGATCGTGTCGGTGATCAGGTTCGTCACGATCGGGTCGAGGCCGGTCGTCGGCTCGTCGTAGAGCACCAGGTCGGGTCGGGTCACGATCGCTCTGGCAAAGCCGGCTCGCTTGAGCATGCCGCCGGAGAGCTCGCTCGGAAGGTCGTCGTAGGCCTGGGTCAATCCGACGCTGTCGAGCGCGTCCATGACCGTGCGCCGTATCTCCGCGTCGGATAGCTTGGTGTGCTCGCGCAGCGGCAGCGCGACGTTCTCGCCGACGGTCATGCTGTCGAGCAGCGCGGAGAACTGAAACGAGAGGCTGACCTTCCGCCGCACGACGTTGAGCTGCTCTTCCGACATGTGGCAGATATCCTGACCGCGCACGTAGACGTGCCCAACGCTCGGCAGCAGCAGCCCGTCGAGCAGACGCAGAATGGTGGACTTTCCGGCGCCGGAGAGCCCGATGATGCACGTGATCGCGCCGTGGACGACGTCGAGGCTGCAGTTCTTCAGCACGACCTTGTCGCCGAAAGCGAGCGTCGCGTTTTCGATCCGGGCGATCAGCTTCGAGTTGGTCGGATTCATCGGCCCCCGAAGAGCAAGAACGAGAGCAAGAAGTTCGAGATGAAGATCAGGATGATCGCCAAGACGACCGCGCCGGTCGTCGACTTCCCGACGCCGGCGGCGCCGCCTCGGGTCGAGAGGCCCTGGTACGCGCCGACCATCGCGATGATCGTCGCGAAGACGACGGCTTTGAATATCCCCTTGAGGACGTCGCTGAAGTCGATCGTCTCGCGCACAGAGGCGATGAACGAGTCGTACGAGATGTGCGCGTAGGTTTGCGCGATCCACATGCCGCCCAGGATCGAAACCACGTCGGCAAAGATCGTCAGCAGCGGAAGCATCAGGAGCAGCGCGACGAAACGCGGCACGACCAAAAAGCGCGCGGGCTCGAGCCCCATCGAGCGCAGCGCCTCGATCTGTTCGGTGACGACCATGGATCCGAGCTCGGCCGCGATTGCCGCGCCGACACGTCCGGCGACGACGACCGCGGTGAGCATCGGGCCGAGCTCGCGGACCGATGCGTAGGCTACGGCGCCGCCGACCAGGTTCGAGAATCCGTAGGAGACGGCTTGCTGGGCCGACTCCAGTGAGATCACCATGCCGGTGAAGAGCGAGGTCAGCATCACGATGACGACCGACTGGACGCCGAGGAAGGCGCACTGTGAGATCGTCTCGGCAAGACGGACGCGCATGCGCACGATGAAGCCGACCGACTCCGCCGAGAGCATCGTCAGGCCGCCGGCGTATTCGAAGAAACCGATCGTCGCGCGCCCGAATCGCTCTAGTACTCTCAAGACGCGATGCCGATCAGGGGTTGGCCACCGCGATCGCGGCGAGATCGTTCAGCACGCTTTGGGTCGCCTCGATCCGTTTCACGGCAACGCCGCGTTCCGCGGTGAGATTGAACTGGACCTGGCTGGCGTGCTCGAGGCGCCGGTCCACGTCGCGCAGATGGGAGCGAGCCTCCCGGTCGAAGGCTTCGAAGTAGCGGCGCGCCGCATCCAGATAGGCGCCACGTGCCCGCTCGTCGATCGCATCGCTGCCGACCGCGCTCTCGATCGCCCGTTGGGCGCGCTTCATGGCAGGGTCGGTGATGTGGAACGCGGCGATGCGCGCGACCAGCGCGAGCAGTTCGGGGTCAGCCGGCATGAACGGGCTGGGGGCTCGCGAGCGCCGTCTGCTGGAACGCGAAAAGCTTGCGAATCCCGTCGTCGGCGAGCGCCAGCAGCGTCTCGAGCTCGCGCCGATCGAACGGCGCCGCCTCGGCCGTGCCCTGCAGCTCGACGAAGCGCCCGCCGTCGGTCATGAAGACGTTCATGTCGACCAGGGCCTGACTATCCTCGTCGTACGCCAAGTCGAGCAGCGGCGTGCCGGCCACGATGCCGACGCTGATCGCCGCGACCATCGCGTCGAGCGGCCAGCGCGCGCGGTCGGTTGGGTCGAAGCGGGTTCGCAGCGCCAGCGCGAGCGCGACCCAAGCCCCGGTCACGGCAGCCGTCCGCGTGCCGCCGTCGGCCTGCAGCACGTCGCAGTCGAGCCAAATGGTGCGCTCGCCGAGCTTCGCCATATCGGTCACGGCGCGCAACGCGCGGCCGATGATCCGCTGGATCTCGTGCGTGCGCCCGCCGACGCGCCCCTTGGCGGCCTCGCGTTGCACGCGCTCCTGGGTCGCTCGCGGCAGCATTGCGTATTCGGCGGTTACCCAGCCGACGCCGCGCCCCTTCATCCACGCCGGCACGCGCTCTTCGAGCGATGCGGCGCAGAGCACGCGCGTGTTGCCGATGCCGATCAGAGCGCTGCCTTCGGCGTATTTCAGAAAGCCGGGCTCGATCGTCACCGGTCGCAGCTCGTCGTGCTTCCGCTTGTCGGTGCGAATCACTTACTCGACGGTCACGGTCTTGGCGAGATTCCGCGGCTGGTCGACGTCCTTGCCCTCGATGTCGGCGATATGATAAGCGAGCAGCTGCAACGGGATCACGTTCACGATCGGCGAGAGCAGCTCGTCCACCTTGGGCACCCAGAAGACGTGGTCCGCGACGGCCTTGGCTTCTTGGTCGCCGTGGTTGGCGACGACGATGATCGGCGCTTCGCGGGCCTTCGACTCCATCAAGTTCGAGAGCATCTTCTCGCGCACTCGGTCGTCGGTCATGATGCCGACGACGGGCACCGTCGAGTCGAGTAGCGCGATCGGCCCGTGCTTCATTTCACCCGCCGGATAGCCCTCGGCATGAATGTAAGATATCTCCTTTAGCTTTAGGGCGCCTTCGAGCGCCGTCGGGAAGTTGACGTAGCGCCCGATGAAGAGCACGCTTTGGGCCTTACGCAGCTCGCGCGCGACCCTGCGCACCTCGTCGGAGGCGTTTAACACGATGTCCACCGCAGCCGGAAGCAGCCTTGTGCCGTCGGCGATCTCCCCGAGGCGGCGCGGCTCGGCCGTTGCGCGCACCCGCGCGAGATGGAGGGCGAAGAGCGTCATGGCGGCGACCTGCGAGACGTACGTCTTGGTAGCCGCGACGCCGATCTCGGGACCACCGCGCGTATAGAGCGTCGCGTCGGCGAGGCGCGTGAGGTGCGAGCCGACCACGTTGCAGATGCCCAGCACGCCGCAGCCCGACTGCTTCGCAATCCGCACCGCTTCGATCGTGTCGGCGGTCTCCCCGGATTGCGACATCGCGATCACGAGGGTCGTCGGGTCGATTACCGGATCGCCGTAGCGAAACTCGCTAGCGAGTTCCATCTCCACCGGCAGGTGAACGAGCGAACGCAGCAGGTACATGCCGACCATGCCGGCGTGATAGGCGGTGCCGCAGCCGGTGATCGCGATCTTGCTCAGCTTTGCGAGGCGCTCGGCGCTGATGCCGCCGAGCTCTTCGTCGAGCCGGACGTGGCCGGCCTCGTCGATCCGCCCGGCCAGCGTCTCCTTGATGACGTGCGGCTGCTCGAAGATCTCCTTGAGCATGAAATGCTTGAAGCCGCTCTTCTCGGCCGAGCCGGCATCCCACGTGATCGAGATCGGGTCGCGCTCGATGCGGGTACCGGCGTAATCGGTCAGACGGAAGCCGTCGCGTCCGACGACCGCGATCTCGCCCTCTTGGAGAATCACCTCGCGACGCGTGTAGGGCAGGATCGCCGGCGTGTCGGAAGCGACGTACATCTCGCCGTCGCCGATTCCAAGCACGAGCGGGCTCGCGCCATTGCGCGCGAAGACGAGATGGTCGGGATCGTCGCTGGAGATCACGCCCAGCGCGTAGGCGCCGCGCACCTCGCGAAGCGTGCGGCGCACCGCTTCCTCGAGGTCGCCGTCATAGTGGAGCTCGATCAGGTGCGCGAGGACTTCGGTATCGGTCTCGCTGCTGAAGATGTGGCCGAGTTCGATCAAGCGCGCTCGCAGCGCCGAGTAGTTCTCGATGATGCCGTTATGGACGACCGCGATCGTACCGCGGCAATCCAGGTGGGGATGGGCGTTGGCATCCGACGGGCGGCCGTGCGTCGCCCAGCGGGTATGGCCGACGCCGACGACGCCCGAGAGCGACTCGCCGTTGTTCAGGCGCTCCGCGAGGCGCGAGAGCTTCCCCTCGGCCTTCGAACCGGCGAGCGCGCCGCTCTCGTCGATCACCGCGATGCCGGCGCTGTCGTAGCCGCGGTATTCTAGGCGCCCCAGGGCGTCGAGAATGATCGGAACGCTATCCCGCCGGCCGATATATCCGACGATCCCGCACATGACGCCCTACTTGATGCCTTCGCGCGTCCGGCGGTAAGCGATCTTTCCTTCGGCGATCTCGTCGAGCGCGATCGAGACCGGCTTGTTTGGGTTGATGCTCTCGCGATCCACGAGCGGTTCGCTGGCAAAGTATTCGCGGCGATCCGACACCGGCAGCTGCTGCACGCGGATCCAGTTGTTCAACTGGCGGGCGCGCTTGGTGACGATGTTGACGAGGCTAAACTTGGAGTCGGCGTGCTCGAGAAGAGCATTCAGATCTCCGAATACGGACTTGCTCATGCTGTGACGTTCATTCTTTCTACTTGCGTGACGCGTTATGACGACTCGACGCGCCGAATCGAGTCGTCGGTATACCGGTGGATCCGAAATCGCTCGGCCTGGAGGATCGCCTCCAGGTCTCGGACCGCCTCGGCCGGGCGGTCTTGTTCGTTGACGACGATGTAGTCAAACCGGCGAATGAACTCCATCTCCCGCTGCGCGATCTCCAATCTTCGAGCGATCTCCTCGTTCGTCTCACTGCGACGCGCGAGCAGCCGTTCGCGAAGATGCGAGAACCGGTCCGGTACGAGAAAGATCAGGACCGCGTCCCCGTACGCCGCCTTGACGGCGAGCGCCCCGTTGACCTCCGGCTTCATGACCACGTCGTACCCCTCGCTCAGACTCTGCTGGACGTAATCGCGCGGCGTCCCGTAAAGGTTGCCGTTGTACTCGCGCCACTCCAGCAGCGAGCCGCTCTGACGAAGCCGCTCGAACTCGTCCTGCGAGACGAAGAAGTAGTGCTCTCCACTCCGCTCGTCGGGTCGCGGCGCGCGGGTCGTCGCCGAGATCGAATAGCGGAGGGTCGGGCGTCGCTCTCGCAGAGCCGCGACAAGGGTATCCTTGCCGGCTCCCGATGGCCCCGATACGACAAAGAGAAGACCGGGCCCCGTGATCAACTTGGCTTCGTTCACGTTGTGAGGCCGCTTGACCTCTCTACCGGCAAAGCGCGGCTTGCATCGCTTGCTCTGCCGACGCCTCGCTCGGATCGCTGCTGCGACGAACGTATCGAACGCGCACGGCCTCTCCGTCGCGGACCGCAAAGCCCTCCGCAAGCGTCTTTCCGCCAGGCGCTTTGAAGGTCGCCAGCCCCGCGATCCCCGGGCACGCCGCGAACGGCTGGCTGTGCTGCAATCGGGTGCCGCGTTCGTGGAGCACGACGTCTATCGCGACCTGCGAGGCGAGATCTTGCAGCGAACCGGCAAAGCTCACGCGCGAGTAGGCGTACGTTTGCGCGTTTGGACCCGTGCCGTTCGTCCATGTCGTGCTCGCGCCCGGCATCGGCTGCCAGCCCTTCGGGGCGGCGGACGAGCCGGCGCAGGCGGCGATCGAGGCGCACGCCGCCAGAGCCAAGGCCTTCGCCGCGATTCTCACGATAAGAGCATTTGATGCTCACCGACTGGCTCCTGATCCGGCGACTCGCCGCCGAGCTGGACGAGCGGCTCCGAGGTGGCCGCCTCGAGCTGGCCGGCCATCTCGCCGACGGACGGATCGCGCTCGATCTCCGCGTTCGGGGAAAGCGCTGCGCGCTCGCGTTCGACCTCTTCTTCTCGCCGCCGGTCGTCACGCTCGAGGAACCGGCCCCGCTCGCCGTCGAGCCGGGCTTCGAGCGCGGTCTCAACGATGCGCTGCGTGGGATGACGCTGCGCGCCGTCAACACCAGGCGTGGCGACCGCCTCCTGCGCTTGCGCTTTGCGGCGCGCTCGCGCTTCGGGGTGGGCGAGGAGCTGGAGCTCTACGCCGAGCTCGTGCCGCGATACGGTAATCTGGTGCTCGTCAAAGGTGATACCGTCGTCGCGGCGCTCAAAGAGTTTTCGCCCGCCGAGAACGCCCGCCGCGCGGTGCAGGCGGGATCGCTCTACGCGCTTCCGCCGCTTCCAGCGACGCCGCGCCTGCTCTCGCCCGACGCGCAGGGCGCCGACGCCGGCGATCCGCGCGAGCTCCTCGACGTGTATCGCCGCGACGGCGCGCTCCAGCAAGTCTACGTCACGCCGCTGGACGGCTACACCGGCAGCGATCACATGCGGGCGGCGTCGCTGCTCGAGCTCTTCGCCGAGTTGCGCACCGAGCAGATTGTGCGCTCGCAGAGCGAATCGGGGCGGCGGCGCGGGGCCGCCATCGCAAAGCGCCTCGACGAACGCGAGCGCAAGCTACGGTCGGAGCTCGAGGCGCTGCGCGCTAAACGAGAGCGCACGCAGCAGCGCGACGGGCTGCGGGCCGAGGGCGAGGCAATCTTCGCATCGCTCCACGAGCTCGGCGAGCTCGAGCAAGAGCCGGCGAAGGAGCGCGCCGCAGCGCTCTTCGCGCAGTATAAGAAGCTCGGGAAGAGCGTGCCGCACATCGACGCGCGCGAGCGCGCCGTGGCCGCGGCGCTCGCGGCGATCGAGACGATGCGCTGGGAGCTGGAGCGCGCCGGCGACGAAGAGATCGCCGACGTCGGCGCCGCCGTCGCCGAGCTCGACCCGCGCGGCGCAAAACCGAGCGTGGCGAAACGCGCCAAACGGCCGCGGCTCGAGTTCCGCACCGATAACGGGTCTCGCATCGTCGTGGGGCGTTCGCCGATCGAGAATGCCGAGCTCACCTTCCACTTCGCCCGGCCGAACGATCTGTGGTTTCATGCGCAGGGCATCCCCGGCGCGCACGTGATCCTGGCGCGCGACGACCGCGGCAACGTTCCGGGCGAAGACCTCGAGACGGCCGCCGCGTTTGCGGCCTTCTACTCGAAGGCGCGCAACGCGGGGAGCGTGCCGGTCGATTACACGCTACGAAAACACGTGCGCAAACAGCGCGCCGCAGCGCCCGGTTTGGTGTGGTACACCAACGCCAAGACGTTGCTGGCGCGCCCGAGGGCGGTACCCTAGCCGCGGGCTACGGAAGCCTCGCCTCGCACGCGCCCCAGTCGATATTGGCAAAGAACGCCTCGATGTACTTGCCTTTTTCGGCGGGCTTGTAATCCTTGATGAAGGCGTGCTCCCAGACGTCCATCACGACGATCGGGACGAAACCGGCGAGGTTGCCGTTCTCGTGATCGCCGATCCAGTGGTTGGTAATTTGACCGTTCGTGGTGTCGCAGTACGCGATCGCCCAGCCCACGCCGCGCATCCCGCCGACCGCCATGAAATCCTTCTTCCACGCGTCGAAGCCGTCGAAGGCGCCGCCCAACGCTTCGTAGAGCCGGCCGCTGCCGAGCTCTTGCGGGCTCTTGGTCATGTTGTCGAAGTAGTACTCGTGCAGCCGCATCCCGTTGTACTCGAAGCCGAGACGACGAACGAGCTCGGCATATCCGGGGTTGCTGCCGGCGGCATCGCCCGAACCGCGCAGTGCGGCGAGGCGCTCGTTGAGCAGGTTGACGTTCTTGACGTAGCCTTCGTAGAGGCCGAAGTGCATCTCGAGGGTCCCGTCGGATATGCCGTGCAGGCCGGCGAGTTGCCACTTCTTTGGAGCATATATGTGCATCGCTGTTGAGATTTGCATAAGCGGGTCTTGAGTACCCGCATGCAACGCGAGCCAAACGTGCGCGCCGGGCCCTGCCGGCTGCGAGCAGCCGGCCACACGGCCGCCGAAGGTGTCCCGGGGCCGGAGCGCGCACCATCACCCATACGCACCACGAATCCGAAGGAGAGTCATACGTGAAGAATCCGTTGGACTCGCTCTGGGGCACGATCATCAGCGGCTTTGTCTTGACCGGCGTCCTCTACCTGATCGCCAGGTCGATCGTTTCGCACGCCATCGGGGCGGGCGTTTAACATGTGGAGCGACCCGATTTTCCGCTGGTTCCACATCATGGCGGGCATCATGTGGATCGGCCTGCTCTACTTCTTCAACTTCGTCAATGCCGCCGCCGTCAAGGAGGCGACCGCGGCCGGCGAAGCCGCGCCGATCGCCAAGTACATCATGCCGCGCGCGCTCTTCTATTTCCGCTGGGGCGCGGTCGTCACGTGGGTCTTCGGTGCCGCGCTGCTCGGGAACTTTCACGGCGCCTCCGGCACGAACGGCTTCGTCGCGGCCTTCGGGCTGCAGGGAACGATGGCCCCGATCGGCTTCGGCGCGTGGCTCGGCACGATCATGCTGCTCAACGTCTGGGGCGTGATCTGGCGCAACCAGAAGAAAGTGCTCGGTATGGTTCCGGCGACCGACGCGGAGAAGGCCAAAGCGCGCCGCGTTGCGTTTCTCGCCTCGCGCGTTAACACGATGCTCTCGATTCCGATGCTCTTCTTCATGGCGACCGGCCCGACGTCGATCGGCCAAGCGATCTACCACTAACCGGAGCGAAAAAGACCCGGCCATGCCGGGCGTTGATCCGTCAACGAAAACGCGACGTTGAATTAGAACCCTCGTCGTTGGGCCATGTTGACCTTGATAAGGTCCCGGTCGCAATGGCATGATGCTTACTCCATCCAAAA